>JBKDZS010000037.1:0-13869 GCA_047971445.1 Flavobacteriales bacterium | reverse complement strand
ATGGTGATATGTATATGGAGAAACTAATTTTAGAGCCACGTCATATTGAAATTCAGATTGCTTCAGATCAAAATGGAAATGCTTGTCACTTATCAGAAAGAGATTGTTCTGTTCAACGCCGTCATCAAAAATTAGTGGAAGAAACTCCTTCTCCTTTTATGACAGAAGAACTTCGTGAACAAATGGGAAAAGCCGCAGTTTTAGCAGCTGAATACATCAAGTACGAAGGTGTCGGTACAGTTGAATTTTTAGTCGATAAAGATCGAAACTTTTACTTTATGGAGATGAACACACGTATCCAGGTAGAACATCCCATAACAGAGCAGGTAGTAGATTATGATTTGATTTGTGAACAAATCAAACTAGCTGCAGGACATCCTATTTCAGGAAAAAATTATTATCCAAAATTACATTCTATAGAGTGCCGTATTAATGCAGAAGATCCATTTAATGACTTTAGACCTTCGCCAGGAAAAATAACGCATTTAAATTTACCTGGAGGACATGGGATACGTATTGACACACATGTTTATGCAGGCTATACGATCTCCCCCTATTACGATTCTATGATTGCTAAATTAATTGTAACCGCTCAAACACGTGAAGAATGTATTACCAAAATGAAACGTGCTCTAGAAGAATTTGTAATTGAAGGAATTGAAACAACCATTCCATTTCATTTACAACTAATGGATCACGAAGATTTTGTGAATGGGCATTATACAACCAAGTTTATGGAAGATTTTATTTTAAAAAAAGAAGCCTAATTTTTCTTGATTAGGCTTCTATCTTTATTTTGAAATAAATTCTACAAAAACATTTTCTGCGAATTTCTGAGAAACTGTTTCTTCTTTTCCGTCAAAAATGATTTGTAACGTATAATCAAATTTAAAGATATCTTTAATCATAATCTCTGAACTCAAAATCAGTCCTAATTTTGAAACATATTGTAAAAAAGCAATTGAATTATCATTTACAGCTACTATTTTACAAGTATCACCTATTTGTAATTCTGAAAGCTTGATTCTTTTAAACGCAGAATAATCTCCTTCCTTATCGGGAATTATATCACCATGTGGATCTTTTTTAGGGTATCCCATAAAACGATCTAACTCATCAATTAGTTTTTGTGACTTAACATGTTCTAGTTGCTCTGCTACTTCATGAACTTCATCCCACGTAAAATTCATGTATTCATATAAAAAAGTTTCCCACAAACGGTGTTTTCGAATAAGGTTAAGTGCTATTTCTCTTCCTTCTTTAGTAAGTTCTAATTTTCCATAACGCTCACTTAAAACCCATTCTTTACGTTTTAATTTTTTAACCATATTATTCACCGAAGCCGGAGATAAGGATAAAAAATCTGCCAATTGATTATTCCCAACTTTACTACTCAAGTTATTAAACGTCAGATGAAATAACGCTTTTAAATAATCCTCTTCACTTTTTGTTATCTTTACAGCACTTAATTTGTTAGTCATAACTAACTTTAGTATTTTTACATCGTTAAAATTCTATTACAAATATATAAAATAAGACAATGAATACTTATTTAATTAGGGCTTTATTGATCATTTCATTAATGCTTCCCACATATATAAAAGGACAAGAATATGGTGTCATCACTATATATTGTCCTGACCAAACAGAATCTTCCACATTAATTCCAAAGGGACTCTTTCAAGTGGAAACGGGTACTTTTTATGTGAAAAATGAAAATCAATACTGGAATTGTGGTTTGACTTATCTTCTAAAAAATCATATTCAATTTACCGCTTCAAGAGAAACGGTAGTTAATAATAAACAAAGTTTATATGTAAGTAGAGACATTATAGATTACCTAAATGATAAAATGATATGACAAAGCGCATTCTACTAGGAATTATAAGTGTTTTTTCTATAAATTGTCAAAGTGAAAAACATTCGACTACGGATAAATTAAAGGTTGTCACCACTACTACCCTACTAACTGACTTGCTTAAAAACATAGGTGGTGAGGCTATTTCTATTGAAGGATTAATGGGAAGTGGAGTTGACCCTCACTTATATAAAGCAAGTGAAAGAGATGCCTCCAAGTTATTTAATTCAGATATTATTTTTTATAACGGATTACATTTAGAAGGTAAATTAGAAAGTGTTTTTGAAAAAATGAAACATCAAAATAAAACCATTATTTGTGTAAGTGATGCTATTCACAAAAATAAACTAATTTCGTCTAAAGATTTTTCTTCTAACTACGATCCTCATATTTGGTTTAATATTGACTATTGGAAGCAAATTTCCCTATATGTAGTCGAGCAACTACAAAAAAAAGACCCTAAAAATGCCTCTATTTTTGAAAAAAATGGTCAAAAATATTTAAAAAAACTTCAAACATTGGGTTTAGAAATTCAATCTGAAATTAATACACTGCCAAAGAAACAACGAATTTTAGTAACAGCTCATGATGCTTTTAACTATTTTGGAAAAGCTTACCATTTTAATGTTATGGGGCTTCAAGGCTTATCAACAAATACTGAAGCAGGTGTATACGATGTCCAAAAACTATCCCAGTTTATTATAGACCATAAAGTGAAAGCTATTTTCATAGAGAGTTCTGTTTCAAAAAAAACTATGGAAGCTCTCCAAAAAGCAGTTGAATCAAAAGGTTATAAAATTACTATCGGAGGCACGTTATATTCAGATGCCTTAGGGAATACAGGAACTATTGAAGGAACTTACATTGGAATGTACCAACATAACGTAAAGACAATTATAAAGGCATTACAATAATACGAAAAACACTTAAGCACTTTATGATAAAGATTTTAAAGACACTGAGTCACATCAAATAATTAAAAATGATTCAAGAAAAAATTGCCATACAAATAGATGATTTAACCGTTGCTTATAAATACAAACCCGTTTTATGGGATATTGATTTAACCATTCCTGAAGGTATTTTAATGGCCATTGTTGGACCCAACGGTGCTGGAAAATCAACTTTAATTAAATCTATATTGGGCATTATAACCCCCATTGCAGGTAGTATAAAAATTTACGGTAAGCCCTATAAAAAACAAAGGAAATTAGTTGCTTATGTCCCACAAAAAGGAAGTGTTGACTGGGATTTTCCCATAACCACTTTAGATGTTGTGTTAATGGGAACCTACGGTTCTTTAGGTTGGATTAAAAGGCCTGGCCAAAAAGAAAAAAAACAAGCTCTAGAAGCTCTAGAAAAGGTAGGAATGTTACCTCTTAAAAACAGGCAAATTAATCAATTATCAGGAGGTCAACAACAACGTGTTTTTTTAGCAAGAGCTTTAGTGCAAAAAGCTTCAATCTACTTTATGGATGAACCTTTTCAAGGAGTCGATGCTACAACAGAAAAAGCTATTATTAATATTTTAAAAGAATTACGTAAAGAAGGAAAAACAGTAATTGTTGTGCATCACGATTTACAAACCGTTCCTGAATATTTTGACTGGGTTACATTCTTAAATGTTAAAAAAATTGCAACAGGTCCTATTGCAACTATTTTTAATGATGATAATTTAACCAAAACATACGGTATTAATTATAAAGTAAGCATTCAACAATAAATATCAATATGTCCATAACCGAAACCATACATTTCTTTTTAACCGATTATACGTTGCGAACCATAACCATGGGAACTGCCATTCTAGGTGCTCTTTGTGGAATGTTAGGAAGCTTTACCGTATTACGTAAACAGAGTTTATTAGGCGATGCTATTTCTCATGCTGCTCTACCAGGTATTGCTATAGCCTTCTTAATCTCAGGAACAAAAAATGGAAATGTACTACTAATAGGTGCTTTAATCAGTGGTTTAGTTGGTGCTTTTTGGATTCGTGGAATTATCCAAAATACACATTTAAAATCAGACACTGCTTTGGGTCTGATTTTATCCGTTTTTTTTGGATTTGGTATGCTGTTATTAACTTTTATTCAAAAACAACCCAATGCTAACCAAACAGGGTTAGATAAATACCTCTTTGGGCAAGCAGCAACACTTATAGAAAAAGATGTGTGGACAATGATCTTTATAACAGGAAGCTGTATCATTTTCCTTTTCATTTTTTGGAAGGAGTTAAAACTATTACTTTTCGATGCTGATTATACAAAAACATTGGGGTTTAACACCAAGTTACTTGATATTTTAATCACCTCATTTATTGTTTTAGCTATTGTTTTAGGCTTACAAACAGTAGGGGTTGTTTTAATGAGTGCACTATTATTAGCTCCAGCTGCTGCTGCACGTCAGTGGACCAATAGTTTTGGAATAATGATCTTTTTATCAGCTATTTTTGGAATTCTTTCAGGTGTTCTTGGTACATGGATAAGCGCTATCTCAACCAATCTACCAACAGGACCTGTCATTGTTTTAGTAGCTACTGTTTTTGTTTTGTTTTCCTTTATTTTTTCACCCAATAGAGGCTTATTACTTAAAAAAATTCGCTTTATTCAAAACCGTAATGATTTACAATTACATAAAACACTATCCTTTATGTATCGCATAGCTATTACTCATAAAAATAGATCACATCCTCATACTATTAAAATTTTAAACAATTTTTATGGATTTTCAAAAAAATCACTGCAAAAACTAGAAAGTAAAAACTGGGTAAAAGTAGAAGGTCAAATGTGGTATTTAACAGAAAAAGGCTATTCTGAAGCAGAAAATTTGTACAATCAATTAAATCCAAATCAAAATGACTCTCATTCAAATTGAAATACAATTAATTGCTAGTTTAGTCGCTATAACGTGTGCTATTCCAGGAACTTTTCTCATCCTAAGAAAAATGGCATTGATTAGCGATGCTATAAGTCACTCCATTTTACCAGGAATTGTAATTGGTTTTTTGCTAACACAGGATTTAAATGCTCCCTTACTCATTATTTTAGCAACCCTTTTTGGTATCATAACAGTTATTTTAGTTGAATTTATTCAAAAAACAGAGCTAGTTAAAAAAGATACCGCTATAGGCTTAGTCTTTCCTGCTTTATTTAGTATAGGTATTATTCTAATTGCTAAAAATGCCCATGACGTACATTTAGATATCGATACTGTTCTATTGGGAGAATTAGCTTTCGCACCCTTTGATCGATTTATCATAAATGGATCAGATTTAGGAGCCAAATCATTATGGGTTACAGGCAGTATTTTAACCTTAACTTTAGTGCTATTAAGCCTTTTTTTCAAAGAGTTAAAAATCAGTACATTTGATATAGGTTTATCATCTTCCTTAGGATTTTCTCCTACGATAATTCATTACGGACTGATGACTATGACTTCTATAACTACCGTTGGTGCATTTGACTCTGTGGGAGCCATTCTCGTAGTTGCTCTTATGATTGCTCCTGCTGCTACGGCTTATTTAATAACAAATCATTTAAAAAACATGTTAATTTTAGCTGTATTTTTTGGAATTTTTTCAGCTATTTCAGGCTATTGGGTTGCTCATTTTTTAGATGCTTCCATTGCAGGAGCCATCACAACTGTTTTGGGAATTCTTTTTCTAATGACTTATTTATTCGCTCCTAACAAAGGATTATTTACAGTTTTATACCGTCAAAAACAACAACGTATTGAAGTATCTATGCTAGCATTTTTATTACACTTATCAAACCATAATGATCATAATGAACGTCATGTTAATCACCTAAGAGAGCATATTAACTGGCAAAAAGTTCAGGCAAAATCTGTCTTAAACTTAGCTTTAAAAAATAATATGATTATTATTGAAAATCAAATCGTTTCTTTGACTAAAAAAGGAAAGGATTTTACTAAAGAAGCTATCTATTATATTTTAGATGATAAAAAAGCAGCCATTGAATCTATGAAGTCTAGATTCTTTTTATTCAGAGGGTAAATAATATGAAAACTTACTTTCTGACAATTAAACAGACATCATTTCACATAACAAGGGCAATTTACTAGATGGTCATTAACCATACCCGTAGCTTGCATATGAGCATAGATAACCGTAGATCCTACAAATTTAAATCCTCGTTTTTTTAAATCTTTACTTAATTTATCTGATATTCTTGTAGTAGAAGGGACTTCTTCTAGTGTTTTCCATTTATTTTGAATAGGTTTCCCTCCAACAAATTCCCATATATATTTTGAAAAAGAACCAAATTCTTCTTGAATTTCCATATAACATTTTGCATTTGAAATGGTAGCTCTTATCTTTAATTTATTACGAATAATACCTTTATTTTGCATGAGTTCTTCAAATTTAATTTCATCATATTGGACAATTCTTTTGTAATCGAAATTATCAAAAGCTTTTCTAAAGTTATCTCGTTTTTTCAATATTGTAATCCAACTTAACCCCGCTTGAAAAGTTTCAAGAATCAAGAATTCAAAAATGGTTTTATCATCATAAACTGGAACGCCCCATTCATAATCATGATAATGTTGATAGATTTCAGAGTCTCCAGCCCAGTCACATCGTTTTTTTTTCATGTTTATTTAAACTTCAACATACGCTCAATAGGCTTAATAGCTTCAGCAGCTAGTTTTTCATCTACTTCAATATTAGGCAATTCATATTTCATGCATAAATATAATTTTTCCATAGTATTACGCTTCATGTAAAAACATTCCGAACAAGCACAACTTTCATCTTGTGGTGGAGCTGGAATCAGTTTCTTTTTAGGAGCTCTCTTTTGCATTTCATATAAAATGCCTTCTTCTGTAGCCACAATAAATTCTTTACCTACATCCTCCTGAACAAACTTTAAAAGTTGAGAAGTGCTTCCAATAAAAGAAGCTGCATTTAAAATAGAGGCTTCACTTTCCGGGTGTGCAACCAGCTTAGCATTGGGATAAGCTACCATTAACTCAGCAATACGTTCCAATGAAAAAGCTTCATGTACAATACAAGCGCCATCCCATAGAATCATGTCACGACCTGTTTCTTTAATCAACCAAGCTCCCAAGTTTTTATCAGGGGCAAAGATAATCTCTTGATCTTTAGGAATGGATTCAATTATTTTTTTAGCATTTGATGAAGTACATACAATATCACTCAAAGCCTTAATCTCTGCAGAGCAATTAATATATGTTACTACAATAGCATTAGGGTGTTGTGCTTTAAAAGCTGCAAAATCTTTTGGAGGGCAACTTTCAGCTAAAGAACAACCTGCGAGTAAATCAGGTAACACTACTTTTTTATGAGGATTTAAAATTTTGGCTGTTTCAGCCATAAAATGTACTCCTGAAAAAACAATCATATCAGCATTTGTTTTAGAAGCTTGTTGTGCTAAATATAAACTATCTCCTAAATAGTCTGCTATATCTTGAATATCTCCCGTTTGATAATAATGAGCTAAGATTACTGCATTTTTTTCTTTTTTTAATTTATGAATTTCTTCAACGTAATCAACTCCTTTGGTGTCAAGATCTAAATAACCCTTATGAAACAATGTTGACTTTGCTTTATCTAATATTTTCATTTCTCTTCATTTATAAGTATAAAAGTACAAAAATTAATCCAAAAATATTTTTATTAGCCTATTAGCAAGTACTTTTTAACGTATAAGTAAACCTATTTCTATGAAAAATTAGGTTTAAAACACACATTATTTATTTAATAAGTGTTATATTTACACTAAACAAAAAGTAATAAATTATTTTTACTTTAACATATAAATAAAATTGTAGAATTATGAAATCACAACCAAAGAAAATTAAAGTTGCCGTTTTTAATACTAAAAAGTGGGTTTTAGATTCATTTACAAGTCTAAATCAGAAATATAATTTCGAATTAGACTTTCAAGAATCACGACTTTATTCAAAAACTGCCACACTTGCCAAAGGAAGTGAAGTTGTTTGTGTTTTTGTAAATGATGAGTTAAAAGCAAGTGTTCTACAAAAACTAAAAGACAATGGAGTAAAACTCATCGCGCTCCGTTGTGCAGGATTTAACAATGTGGATATTCAAAAAGCTCAGGAATTAGGACTAGAAGTAGTACGCGTTCCTGCTTACTCTCCTTATGCTGTTGCAGAACATACTTTAGGACTTATTTTAAGTTTAAGTCGTAAATTTCATAAAGCCTACTCAAGGGTTCGAGATAATAATTTTTCACTTGATGGGTTGCTTGGCTTCGATCTTCATGGAAAAACTGTTGGAGTTATTGGAACCGGAAAAATTGGACAGGTTTTTATTGACTTAATGAAAGGTTTTAATTGTGAAATTCTAGCCTATGATAAATTTCCAAATGAAGAACTCAAAAAAAACGGTTTGAATTATGTTTCACTTGATGAGCTTTATTCCAAAAGTAATATTATCAGTTTACATTGTCCTCTTACATATGAAACATACCATATGATTAATGGAATGGCTATTGAACAAATGAAGAATAATGTTATGATTATTAACACCAGTAGAGGTAAGTTAATAGATACTGTAGCTGTAATTGAAGGTCTAAAAAAGAAAAAAATTGGTTACTTAGGTTTAGACGTATACGAAGAAGAAGAAGCTTTATTCTTTGAAGACTTAAGTGAAACCATTATACACGATGATCAATTCGTACGTTTACAATCTTTACCTAATGTTTTGATTACATCACATCAAGCCTTTTTTACTAAAGAAGCCGTCAACAATATTGCCAGTACAACTTTTGCTAATATCAAAGAATATTTTGAAGAAGGTCAATCAAAAAACAGTGTATTGGTAAAAAAATAAATTATCTTATACATATTTTTCAACGATATGAACTTGAACATTGTTTTTTCTTTTTTACCCATCTTATTATTAATTTGGTTAATGGCTAAAAAAAATGGTATGCCTTCGAATAAGGCATTACCATTATCCGCTTTAGTCGTTTATTTTACTACATTAATTGTTTTTAAACATAGTCCTAACTTAGTTCATACGAATGTTTTGATAGGTCTTCTTGAGGCTTGGAAACCAATATTAATCATTGCTGGAGCTATATTCTTGTTTAAAACTATGGAAGCTACAGGTAGTATAAAAATAGTAAAACAATGGTTGAATAATATTACCGAAAATAAAGTAGCCCAATTAATGATCGTAGGCTGGGCTTTTCCCTTTTTAATAGAAGGAGCTAGTGGTTTTGGAACTCCTGCGGCTCTTGCGGCTCCTATTTTAGTAGGTTTAGGATACAACCCTACTAAAACAGCCATTTTAGTATTGATAATGAACACCGTTCCTGTATCGTTTGGTGCAGTAGGAACTCCCACTTGGTATGGATTTTCAGCACTACCCGAGGTTAATAAACTGAGTATAAATGAAACCTTAAATATTGGGTTTAAATCAGCTACTATACATAGTATTATAGCCTTTTTCATTGTCATCATTGCATTATTGCAAGTGCTTAAAATGAAAACCATATTACGTAATGGTACGTTTATTTTCCTGAGTGTTTTATGTACCGTTTTACCTTATTGGCTAATTGCTAGGTTTGATTATGAATTTCCTTCGTTAATTGGAGGATCAATAGGATTATTATCTTCTGTCTTTTTTGCTCAACTAGGCATAGGGTTAGAAAAAAAGTCAACCTCATCAAAAATAATTTTAAAAGAAAAAGTCAAAGCTTCAACTTTGCTCAAGGCTACTTTTCCTCTATGGGGCACTATTCTTTTACTCATTATAACTCGAGTACCTCAATTAGGTATCAAACCTTTATTACGCTTAAAAACACCTTCTCTAGATTTCTCTTTAGGTTCATTAGGTGATTTTTCATTAAGTAGCTCATTGGTAGTAGAATTACAAAATATTTTAAACACATCTGAAAAATGGTCACATGAATTGCTGTTTATTCCTTCTATCCTTCCTTTTGCTTTAGTATCGATTATCACATTTTGGCTCTATAAAAATTCACAAAATAACATTAAATTGGTTTGGAAAACGACAATAGATCAAATGAAAAAACCTGTTTTTTCGTTATTAGGAGCTTTAGTTTTTGTGAGTTTAATGATGATGGGGGGGAAAAATTCAGCTGTAAATTATATAGGAAATACATTAGCTGATATTACAGGGGATAATTGGACTTTTTTCGCATCCTACTTAGGAGCAATAGGATCTTTCTTTTCAGGTTCTGCAACCATTTCTAACCTTACTTTTACAGGAATTCAAAACTCAATTGCATTAGAAACAGGACTTGATAGAACGACGGTTTTAGCTTTACAATCTGTAGGAGGATCATTTGGTAATATGATTTGTATTAATAATATTGTAGCTGTAACATCAGTTCTAGCCTTAGGAAATCAAGAAGGTTATATTTTAAAACGTACTATTTTACCAACACTATTCTACGGTTTATTAGCAGGGATTATAGCCATACTATTATTCTAAAATGAGCACAACTAACTACTTAATTTAAACTTAGTTCAAGAAGTGCTTTTTGAGCTTCAACTGGTCTATCTGAAGATAATATATCAGCGCCATTTTGAAAAAATTGTTTGTAAATTTGATTCCCACGATTAGCAGCTCGCTTGTCTAAGTTTCCAAGTGTACCAAGTATCGTCATAATTCCTTTTTGATGTAAAAAATCATAATGTTCTTTTTTAGGTTCATGAACTCCTACAAAAGCAATCATTTTACTGGTAGGAATTCCTTTTTCTAAATGCCGTTCATACTCTTTGTAATTTCGAATAGATACAGACAACATCATTTCGGGAGCCAATTTATGAAGTTTCTCAGCTTGGTTTTGATTGTATGAAATTAGTACCACATTCTTCTCTACTTCCATCTTTTTAATCAAATCAATAACAATTTCGTAAGCCACTGTTTTTTTAAAATCTAGCATTAATATAGCTCCTTCTTTTTTAGCTAATTGTAGAACATCTTTCAACAGAGGAATTCTAAAAGGAGTTGTTTTTTTGTAATCATCTACCAAACGAATTTTTTCTAATTCCTTGTAAGTAAAATCTTGCACACTCCCTGTTCCCGTAGTAGTTCTATTTAAATGATCATCATGTAAAAGAATAATTTCCCCATCTTTAGTAGCAGATAAGTCGATTTCAAATGCTTGCACCCCTTCATTTAATAAAAAACTTATTGTTTCTAAGCAGTTTTCAGGATACCCCATATAACCTTTCCCTCCACGATGTGCACTAATAAAATATTGTGATTTTTTTTTCTTATAAATTAGATCAAAAGCTGTTATAGGCTTATCTTCAGATAAACTATTTTCACTAACAACAGTCGACTGTTTACACGAAAAAAGTATCGATAATAAAATAGAAAAAATAAGAGGTCTAAACATTACAATTAATTTTAACAGTTCAAATATAAGAGAAAATTAAAAATCTCAAGACTATTAAGGTCTTGAGATTTTTATCAAATTTTTAATCACTTACTTATTTACAAGCTTTGATAATTTCAATAAAGTCTTCTGCTTTTAAAGCAGCTCCCCCAATTAATCCCCCGTCAACATCTGGTTTTGAAAAAATTTCTTGAGCATTAGACGGCTTTACACTTCCTCCATATAGAATAGAAATAGAGTCTGCTACTTCTTGCCCATATTGGTCAGCTAGTATTTTTCGTAAATGAGCATGAATTTCTTGTGCTTGATCAGCTGTAGCTGTTTCTCCGGTTCCAATGGCCCAAACAGGTTCATAAGCAATTACCACTTTTTTCATTTCTTCAACTGATAATCCAAATAAGGCCTTTTCAGTCTGCTTAGTAACGATATCAAAGTAAGAACCATCCTTACGTTGTTCTAAAGTTTCTCCATTACAGAAAATCACCTGAAACCCTGCATCAATAGCTTTACGGACTTTTTGTGCAAGTAATTCATCAGTTTCGCCAAAATATTGGCGCCGTTCTGAATGCCCTAAAATAACTTTACGAACTTTAATAGATTTCAACATATCAGCCGAAATTTCTCCAGTATAAGCACCATTCTCTGCCTGATGCATATTCTGAGCCGCTACTTTAATTCCTGTTCCAGAGGTCTGTTTTTTAACAGTCGTTAAGTTCGTAAAAGAAGGTGCTACAATAACTTTACAGCCTAATTCTTTTTTATTTTTCTCAGTATATTTTGCAATTTCTTTAATTAATATCTTAGCTTCTTTGCTATTCAAGTTCATTTTCCAATTACCTGCAACAATTTTTTTTCTCATAGTATCCTGTTTTTATTCAAAAAAGATGTGTTAAAGATACACTTTTGCAAGGAATTTAGAAAATTTTTAAAGTGTTAAGTATAAAATAGTTTAAAGATTTTTTTGTAAATAATGCATAATATTCATTGTCGCGCCTCTATTTTTTTCAATAAATTGTTGTGCGTTTTGACTGTAAGTTTTTAGCCTTTCCTGATCTTCATAAAAAAGATTGATACTATTTTTAAAGCCCTCGTAATCATGTGCAACTTTGGCTCCTCTTGCACTAACCAGATTTTTTGCTTCTTGATTTTTCTCAAAATGAGGACCATAAAAAACAGGCTTTCCATAGGTAGCAGGCTCTAAAATATTGTGTATCCCAGTTGATCCATAAGCTCCACCTACATAAGCAATGTCACCATACGGGTAAATAGACGTAAGAAGCCCCACAGTATCAATGATAAGAACATCATAAGCAGCTAAATTTTGACCTTTAATTTCTGAATATAAAATTGATTTCTTTTGAATGCTTTTTTGAAGTTGTTGAATTTTAGCAAAATGAGTTTCATGAGGAACTAAAATAAATTTAATTGTATAAGGTGTTTCATTGATATATTGCGCGAAAAAAGTTTCTCCTTTTGCCCAGGTACTTCCTGCTACAACAGTAAAAGTATCATTTTTAAATACTTCTAAAAAAGGTAATGGCTTAACGGTTTCTGTCAATTTTGTTACTCGGTCAAATCGCGTATCTCCCGAAAGTGTTACCTGATGAATACCATAAAAATTCAAAAGTTGCATAGACTGTTCATCTTGTACAAAAAAATGTTGAATATTCTTTAAAGCACGTAGCATAAAAAGTCCATAAGACTTAAAGAAAATTTGATTCGATCGAAAAACGGCTGAAACTACTATAATAGGAATATTTTGGTTGTGTAGTAAATGTAGTAAGTTAAACCAAAATTCGTATTTAATTAAAATAACAAGATCAGGGTTTACTATATTCAACCATTTTTTCATGTCATAAGGAGTGTCTAAAGGGAGGTAATATACATAATCAGCTATTTCATCATTTTTTCGCAATTCATAACCTGAAGGAGAAAAAAAAGTGACAAGAATTTTATAATTAGGAAAGTCTTTTCTACACTCTTCCATAATGGGCTTCCCCTGCTCAAACTCACCTAATGAAGCCGCATGAAACCAAATAAGTCGATCTTTTGGATTGATTTGGCTTTGAACTTTTGAAAATATACCTTGACGCCCTTTAACAAAAAGTTGGGCTTTTTTATTAAATAAAGAAGCGATTCGTATAAAAAAGCTGTAAAAGTAAATCCCAATTGTGTATAAAAATCTCATAATATTATAAATACATTATTTTTAATGGGTAATAGGCATATCAATATGGTACTTTTTTCCTTCTTGAAGGTTTAAATTTGTAGAGATTAACCAAGGATTATAATATTTCAACTCTCGATAGGAAATACTATTTTTTTTAGCCCACAGAGGTAAATTATCAATTGTTTGATTTATGGTAATTTTTTTTGTTTGAAACGGTTGGTATAAATCAGACGCTCTTAAATCGAAACCGTATTTCTTAGGGTGCTGAATCAGGTATTTTAACGCAGTAATTCGAAATAAGTACCGATTAGTTTCAGGGTTTAGATTCATGAAAAAATAATCTTTGGAATGTTGATCTTCAATAGCTTTATTCATCCCTCCCATACCCATATTGTAAGAAGCTGCTGCCAAAGTCCAGTCTCCAAATTTATCGTAGGCATCTTTTAAATATCGACAAG
>JBKDZS010000036.1:0-11247 GCA_047971445.1 Flavobacteriales bacterium | reverse complement strand
TTAGTTCTATTTCTTTTAAATCATTAATTAATAGAAATACTCGTTCTTTACTTTCCACTAAAGCTTCGTAAAAACCTTTAGCATGAAAGAAAAAAGAAAATAATAACGCTATAATAAAGTAATTTAAAACCTTTCTTTTCCCAATTGTACTTTCTATATAGTCCACTATCGAAATAGAATTGTTCAAATTAATAGCATGTTCCATGTACGACATCATTATAGATAAAAATAACAATACGATTACATTGGCTATAATAGTAAGTAAAAGCCTATTTTTTGAAGTTTCCCAAGGGAAAAATATATCCAATAACTTAGCTAGGAAAAAGGATGGTATAGCAAAACACGCGGCAATAACCAACCAAAATAAAAAATACGTTAAAAAAGAAGTTGATAAACTAAGATTATTAACAAAAAGAAATAATGCTCCTATACCTAATGAAAAAATTAAGGCTATTATTGTATTTTTAACTACTGGTAACATTATTTTCTATATTTTTCTAATTTACATATTATTCTTATAAACTATTCAATAAGCAGAAAATTAAATATTTTAATCTTTCTACACAAAATCCACTCTTACTTTATCATCTTCATTATTATCTTCTCATTTTGATTAACCTCTATAGCAAAATGATTAAAAGTGGGATTTTCTTTTGGAACATATTGATTTGAGAAAGCGTACCACTCTTTTCCATAATCGTAAAATCGGTTTTGGTTCGTGTCTATAAAGGTCGCTATCCCATATTTCCCTATAGGTATTTTAAACTCTACTTTTTTTGATCCTACTTTCACTTTTTTAGCAATTGAAACTACAGGTTTACATTTTTTATTCCAATTTTTTTGAGAGTCAAAAACAGCAATCATTAAAGTTCCTTCTTCTCGAATATTTTCAATTTTCAATTCTAATGTTACCTGTTCTTGTCCTTTTACTATTAAAAAACTTAGGCTTAATCCAAGTACTAAAAAAAATGTTTTCATTTTAAAATTATTTTTTAATTTGTACAGCAAATATGACTTTAAAACCCTTTTTCTACAATTTATTCTACCTGACCTGCCATTTTTAGTTCCTCAATTGTACTATTTAACTATTATGAAGTTCTTAATTCGTTACTAGTTTAATCTTGATGAAACCCTATTTAAAACATTTTCAATACCTTCTTAAAATACATTTCCCTATCTAAAATTTTCATTGTAAATTAGAGCCACATTTTAAAAAGAATAATCTTATGCCTAAAGGAATTTATTACGTTCCAAATGCTGTAAATGAACCGATAAACAGCTATGCACCAGGAACTCCTGAACGATTGGAATTACAAGCTAAATACAAAGAGATGTACCATACTATTGTAGATATTCCACAATACATAGGTGCAGATGAAGTTCGTAGCGGAAACAAAGTTTCCATTCATCCTCCTCACGATCATCAACATACCGTTGGCTTTTATCATGAAGGAAATTCTGATGATGTTAAGAAAGCTATAGAAACTGCTCTAAAAGCTCGGGAAAAATGGGCTGCATTAGCTTGGGAACAACGTGCTTCCATTTTTTTAAAAGCAGCTGAATTAATTGCGGGTCCCTACCGTTCAAAAATTAATGCAGCAACTATGATCGGACAAAGTAAAAATGCTTTTCAGGCAGAAATTGATTCAGCTTGTGAATTTATTGATTTTTTACGATTTAATGTACAATACATGACCGAAATATACAGTGAACAACCGATTTCCTCTCCTGGAGTTTGGAATCGACTTGAATACCGCCCTTTAGAAGGGTTTTTATATGCTGTAACACCTTTTAACTTTACTGCAATAGCCGGAAATCTACCTTCTTGTATGGCCATGATGGGAAATGTTGTAGTTTGGAAGCCTTCTGACAAACAAGTCTATTCTGCACAGGTTATTATGGAGGTATTTAAAGAAGCTGGCTTACCAGACGGTGTTATCAATATGATTTTAACAGACCCTGTTGATACTACCAAAATTTGTTTAGCTCACCCTGATTTTGCTGGAATTCACTTTACAGGTTCTACCCATGTATTTAAAAAATTCTGGACTCAAATAGGAAACAATATTGATATTTACAAAACTTATCCACGAATTGTGGGTGAGACGGGTGGTAAAGATTTTATTTTTGCCCATCCATCTTCTCATGCTAAACAAGTAGCTACAGCTATTTCTCGAGGAGCATTTGAATTTCAAGGTCAAAAATGTTCTGCAGCTTCTCGTGCTTATATTCCAAAGAGTATTTGGAATGAAGTTCGTAATTTTGTAAAAGAAGATATTGAATCTTTCAAAATAGGTACTACAAAAGATTTTGGAAATTTCATCAATGCTGTAATTAGTCAAGAATCTTTTGATAAAATTAAAGGGTTTATTGACCGTGCAAAAAATAGTTCTGATGCTGATGTTATTATTGGAGGGACATGTGATGATAGTGAAGGGTATTTTATCCACCCAACGGTTATTGAAACAACAAACCCAAAATATGAAAGCATTTGTGAGGAGATTTTCGGACCCGTTATCACCATTTACGTTTACGACGATGAAAACTGGAAAGAAACTTTAAAATTAATTGAAGAGACCTCAATTTACGCTTTAACAGGTGCTATTTTTTCACAAGATCGCTATGCTGCTGATTTTGCTACAAAAGCCTTGGTTAATGCTGCAGGTAATTTCTACATTAACGATAAGCCAACGGGTGCTGTTGTGGGACAACAACCTTTTGGAGGAGCTCGTGCTTCGGGAACGAATGATAAAGCAGGTTCAGCTCAGAACTTACTACGTTGGGTATCTCCTCGTACTGTTAAAGAAACTTTTGTCTCCCCTACTAATTACCGCTATTCTTTCTTAGAAGATAGTGCAGTTGAAACAGTAGAAAAAACAGTTCAAAATGTTGAAAATGAAGTTAAAAATGTCGTATCGAAATTAAAGGAAATAGGAAAAGATATTACAAAAGACTGGTAAATAGTAGGCATTATTTATACAAAAAAAGATCATTCTCAATAAAATGAGAATGATCTTTTTATTTTTTTAGAATTAAGTGTTAAAACTTCAGTAGTTCTAACTTCTCTTTGAATACATTCAATTTCTCAAAAGATTTTTGATTAAAAAATAAGTTCTTTTTATTTTTTGCCAATTCTTCATAATATTGAATTCCTTTTAAAAGATTTTCTTTATACTCTTTAATTCTTTTAGCAGGTCTCGAAACTATATCTTCTTTTATCGTTTGATACTTACTCTCTATGTCTTGAACATACAATGATAACTCTTTTATAAAAACATTCGGCCTGTTTTCATTATGCATTATATTTTCTTTTCCGTAAATATGTGCAATCATCTTTTTTAAAGAAGTTTTCTCATTAAAATAAGCAATATTAGGACCTGGACAAACTGAAACTCCTGCTCCATCTTTCTTTTCATTCTCATTATATTTAATGAAAGCAGGTTTAGAAAGTCCTTGACATAAACATTCTTTTTCTATGGTAGATTTTACAAAACCTTCGTTAACTTCTTCAGTATTTTTAAATTTAGAATCTATATACTTCCTTGAAGCTGTACAGATCAAATCTTCGGTATACTCTTTATTACTAATTAAAAATTTCTTAGTACAAGGGCTTCCTGGACGATTTTCTTCATATAAAATTTTTCCTTCTTCTTTCTTAGAGCTACTTTTTAAGTTATTAAAAGGAACTCCTAAAGGTGATGCATTACTCAAATATAGATCTTCTTCCGTTGCTTGAGCTAGCTTATTCTTTGTTTTTTCATCAATTGTAACAGCTTCATCAACTAATAAGAACGGGGAACCCCAACCAACAGAATCTACTTGATAATGATCAATCAAGAAGTTATGTTCTTCTGCTGTTCCAATTCCTCCTTGAGCTGTAATAGCTAGGTTTACTTTATTTTGTTCTTTGTAATTTTTACGAAGTAAAGCTTTATTGTATATTTCTTTTAATTCCTGAATAAGTTCTTCTTTCTTATTTTTAAACTCTTCTAAAATAGGCCCCATTAATAAACCGTTTGTAGCAAAAGCATGCCCTCCACAATTTAAACCAGATTCTAATCTAAATTCTGAAACCCATAGTCCTTTTTTAGCGAAAAATTTCCCTTGGACCAAAGCAGACCGAAAATCACTTACTTTAACAATAATTTTCTTTTTTAATTCCCCTTTTTCGTTTGGAAAAAAATCTTTAAATTCCTCAAAATAAGCATATAATCTTGGATTCATTCCTGCAGAAAGCACTATAGAAGAGTTTAATTTACTATTCGCAAAACCTCTTAACGCTGCGTGTGCATCATTAAAAATAGAAGGCAACTTAACCTTACCCTTGAAATTCTCTTTATCAATTTTGGTCATTATATTGACGTCTATTGATCCTTTTGCAAAATTTTTAAAAGACTTCACATCTGGGAAAAATTCTTTAAACTCGTTTAATGCTTGTTGAGAGTTTTCTTGAAATGCTTTTTTAAGTTTAGAATAACGTCCCTCCACTATTTCGTTAATTAAATTCAAATAGGCCGTAATTCTCTTAGCTCTTGAATCTTCTTCTTTGTCTTTTATTGGCTCATACGCTATTCCCATTTTTTTGGAATATACTTTACGCATTCGCTCAATTAAATCGTCATCAACTAATGAAATAACCGATGAAATTCCTAAGTGAGCTACTTTTGCAGGAGAATCTATTGTATAGCTTGTCCCCATTACTGGAATATGAAATGAATGTTTCAATTCTATAAAATTGTTTTAAGTTATATTCAAACAAAGATACTATAATTTACCGTATTCTAGGTTAGGTGATAACAATGCATGCATAACAAATCGAGTTTATATCATGATTTATTAAAAAAGAATTCTAGAAAAAACTTATCTTTGCTTTGTAAAATAATATACAATATTCCATGAGATACTTAAAAACAACTGTTTTATCCATTATAGGATCCTTATTTTTTATTGGATGTAATCATTCTGTAGAAAAAAATACTATAAAAGCACATCAAGACGGTATTCAATTTATTTACAACTACGATTTGAAACAAATTGATACCGTTTTTACTAAAAAAAATCAAGCAATTTCTTTTAAGTTTGGTGATGATATGAAAAATGGAGTACTTTTTCATCCACAAACAAGAACCCGTATTCCTGTATATTTACGAAATAATAAAACCAATTCCATTATAGTAGATAGCGTAACAGATCGTAAAGTTTACTTTCATTATACAGGAGAAAATGCTTCTATAAATCATTATATTTACAAAAGTTTTAGTACTCAAAATACGCTTGCAGAAGCAATACAAAAAGATTATCCCACTTTTGAATCTATTATTAATGAAGCTGTTTCACTACGAAAAGTACAATTAGATAGTCTTTCTGATAATGATTTTAAAAATCTTGAAAAGATCACCATCGATTATCTTCCTAAAAATTTAAAATTAACTTATGCCTTTCAACGAGCTATAGGAGGTGAGCAAAAATTAGATTCGATTAACTCAGAAATCACACAACTCATTAACGAAAGACCTACTGAAGATGCTTCTTTATTAAAGTCAGATGCTTATCTAAGTTACTTAAACCTGATGAGTCAAATTAATTTTTTCAAAACTCATCCCGATAAATTTAATTCAATTTACGATTATATTATTTATAGTAAAGATTATTTTCAAAATAAAGAGATTATAGGTGCTGTAGGAGAAAATTTAGTGAACCTTTATTTAAATTATATGAAGGATACATCTAACGATTCTCAAGTTAAACAATTCATTAACGAATACATTACAGATACTCATAAGAAAGAAGAGTTATTAAATCAATTTAAAGATCGTAATAAGTTTTCAAAAGGACAGATTGCACCCTCTTTTTCAGGAACTGATATTCAAGGGAAAATCGTTAATTCGGAAAGCTTAAAAGGAAAATATTTAGTAATTGATGTTTGGGCAACTTGGTGTGGGCCTTGCAAAAGAGAAGCTCCTTTTTTTGAAAAACTTGCTGAACAATATAAAGATGATGATCGAATAGAGTTCATTAGTATTTCTATTGACAAAGATAAAAATGCTTGGGAAAATTTTATTCATAACGAAAAACCTTTCTGGATAAATCTTTGGGTTGAAAATGATTTTCAATCCACATTGGCAAAAGATTATGAAATTCAAGGAATTCCTTATTTTATGATTATTGATCCTAATGGAAAATTTGCTACTTCATCAGCTAGTAGACCTTCTGACAACATGGGAGAACAAATTGCTCAATTCTTAAAATAATCTGGATTTAGGTAAAAGAATGTAAATTAACATTATGACTTTCATAACTATTGTTAATCTACATTCTAAAATTAGCGTATTTTGAACCATAACAATCAAAATTCAATCAATTTAAATAAATTTATCAGCCAAACGGGAATATGTTCTCGAAGAGAAGCTGAAAAATTGATTATATCTGAGCGTGTTACACTTAATGGTAGAATAGCGAAACTAGGAAATCGGGTTTTTAAAAATGATCTAGTAAAAATTGATGGAAAGCTTTTAAAGGAAAAACCTAAAACAATTTACATTGCTTTTAATAAGCCTATTGGGATTGTTTCTACAACCGATTCGAAAGAGCCTCATAATATTATTGATTACATTAATCACCCTAAACGTCTATTTCCTATTGGACGTTTGGATAAAGCCTCTCAGGGACTAATTTTTCTTACCAACGATGGAAATATTGTCAATAAAATTTTACGTGCTGGGAACAATCATGAAAAAGAATATATTGTTACCGTAAAAGAGTTTATTACATCTGAATTTATAGAAAAAATGTCCAAAGGAATTCCGATTCTTGGTACCGTCACAAAAAAATGTAGGGTTAAAAAAGTAAATGACTTTACTTTTAAAATTATTCTAACACAAGGATTAAACCGCCAAATACGTCGTATGTGTAATTATTTAGGATATGAAGTAACTAAATTAAAGCGTTTACGTATCATGAACGTCACTCTTCAAGAAATTAAAACGGGAGAGTGGAGAGAATTAACCGAAGCTGAAATGCTTGAAATTAACCAAATGATTGCGCAATCTTCTAAAACGGAAGAAGCTTCTAAAGACCGTAATCAATATAAGAAAAGAAATTATAAAAAAAATCGTTAGAAGTCATAACTATTATTGTTGCATTAGCTATATAATTTTATTTTCCATTTTAATCATCTAAATTGAAAAACAAAATACTTCTAAAATAATACATCCTGTTTTCCACCAGGTGTTCTTCCTAAATGTTTATAGGCTAATTCTGTAACCTCTCTACCTCTTGGAGTACGCATCAAATATCCTTCTTGAATTAAAAACGGTTCATAAACTTCCTCAATGGTACCTCCATTTTCTCCAACGGCTGTTGCAATTGTAGTAATTCCTACAGGCCCTCCTTTAAACTTATCAATAATCGTTGTCAAAATTCGGTTATCCATTTCATCCAGCCCATTTTGATCCACATTTAAAGCATTTAACCCAAATTCTGCAATTTTTTTATCAATCGTACCGTTTCCTTTTATTTGAGCAAAATCACGTACCCGACGTAATAACGCATTAGCAATACGAGGAGTCCCTCTACTCCTACCTGCAATTTCAAAAGAAGCATCCTGATCAATAGGAACTTTAATAATTCCTGAACTTCTCGTTATAATATGACTTAATAACTCTGAATTGTAATAATGTAACCGGCTGTTGATTCCAAAACGAGCACGCATTGGAGCTGTTAATAACCCTGAACGTGTCGTTGCCCCAATTAGAGTGAACGGATTTAAATCAATCTGAACAGAGCGTGCATTTGGGCCTGTTTCAATCATAATATCAATCTTATAATCTTCCATTGCAGAGTATAAATATTCTTCTACAATAGGTGATAGGCGATGAATTTCATCAATAAATAAAACATCTCGCTCTTCTAAATTAGTTAAAAGACCTGCCAAATCACCTGGCTTATCCAAAACTGGTCCTGAAGTTATTTTAATTCCAGCGCCTAACTCATTAGCAATAATATGAGCTAATGTAGTTTTTCCTAATCCTGGAGGTCCATGAAGTAATACGTGATCTAAAGCTTCATTACGTTGATTAGCTGCTTTCACAAAAATTTCAAGATTTTCAATCACCTGAGGTTGCCCCGCAAAATCATCAAATAATTGTGGACGTAAACGCTTTTCTAATTCTAAATCTTCCGAAGGAAAATGTGTTTTTTCAGGGTCTAAATATTCTTCCATTAAAACAAAGATACAATATTAATAATTTCCTCAAATAGAATTCAAAATTCTCTTCAAAAATCGTAAATTTGCCTCCTTATAATGGGTATAATAGAAGTACTCCTTGTTGATATTTAAATACAAAACTATGGAATATAATTTCAAAGAAATCGAGCAACATTGGCAACAATATTGGGCTGAAAAACAAACTTTTAAAGTAGAAAACTATTCCGAAAAACCCAAGTATTATGTTTTAGATATGTTTCCTTATCCTTCGGGAGCAGGATTACATGTTGGACATCCTTTAGGTTATATTGCTTCTGATATCTATACACGTTACAAGCGCTTAAAAGGGTTCAATGTTCTACATCCTTCTGGTTACGACTCTTTTGGTCTTCCTGCAGAACAATATGCCATTCAAACAGGGCAACATCCTGCTATCACAACTGAAACAAATATCAATACCTATCGTAAACAATTAGATAAAATTGGTTTTTCTTTTGATTGGTCTCGTGAAGTTCGCACTTCAGATTCTTCGTACTATAAGTGGACACAATGGATTTTCATTCAATTATTTAATGCTTGGTACAATAACAGTTCTAATAAAGCCGAAAAAATTGAAACACTTATAACACATTTTGAAAAATATGGAAATACAACTCTAGATGCTGCTTGTGACGAAAGTGTCACTTCTTTTTCAGCTGAAGAATGGAATAATTTTAACCAAATACAACAAGAAAAAGTTTTATTACAATATCGTATAGCCTATTTAGCTGAAACTGAAGTAAATTGGTGCCCTGCTTTAGGAACTGTTTTAGCAAATGATGAAATTGTAAACGGCCTTTCTGAACGTGGAGGACACCCTGTTATTCGTAAAAAAATGACCCAATGGTCTATGCGTATTTCTGCTTATGCAGAACGTTTATTACAAGGTTTAGAGCAACTCGATTGGACAGATTCCTTAAAAGAATCACAACGTAACTGGATTGGGAAGTCAAAAGGAGCCAGTATATTCTTTCATGTTCAAAATCATAATGAGAAAATTGAAATCTTTACTACACGCCCTGATACTATTTTTGGTGTAACCTTTATGACCTTATCTCCTGAACACGAATTAGTACAACAAATTACAACTCCTGACTACGAAAAAGAAGTCAAACATTATATAGAAGAAACTTCAAAACGCTCTGAACGTGATCGTATATCCGATGTCAAAACTATTTCAGGACAATTTACAGGAGCTTATGCAATTCACCCATTCACAGGAGAAGACATACCGATTTGGATTGGAGATTATGTTTTAGCTAGTTATGGAACTGGAGCAGTTATGTCTGTTCCTTGTGGTGACGAACGTGATTATGCTTTTGCCAAGCACTTTAATATATCTATAAAAAATATTTTTGCAGATATAGATATTTCAGAGAAAGCTTATACAGCCAAAGATGGTATGATAAAAATTGCTAATTCAGACTTTTTGGATGGTTTAACAGTTAAAAAAGCAACGAAACAAGTTATTTACGAACTAGAGCAACAAGATTTTGGAAAAGGAAAAACTAACTATCGTTTACGGGATGCTGTTTTTAGTCGCCAACGTTATTGGGGAGAACCTTTTCCTGTATACTATAGAGATGGTATACCTCAAATGATTGAAGCTAAACATCTTCCTATCGTATTACCTGAAGTAGAAAAATATTTACCTACAGAAAATGGAGACCCACCCTTAGGGCATGCTGATACATGGGCTTGGGATACTGAGAATAATACTGTAGTTTCTAATGATAAAATAAACCACACAAGTGTGTTTCCTTTGGAATTGAATACCATGCCAGGTTGGGCTGGTTCTTCATGGTATTTTAACCGTTATATGGATACTCAAAATTCTGAAGAATTTGCGAGTCAAGAAGCACTAAATTATTGGAAAGAAGTAGATGTATACATTGGAGGTTCTGAACATGCTACAGGACATTTGTTATATAGCCGTTTTTGGCAAAAATTTTTATTTGATCTTAACTATGTTCCTGTAGAGGAATTTGCTAAAAAATTAATTAACCAAGGCATGATTTTGGGAAATTCGGCTTTTGTTTACAGGGTTATTCCTTCTTATAGTATAGAAGGGGAAATACACGTAGTACCACTTCAAAAACCTTTATTTGTAACCTATAATTACTACAAAGAAATTCAAGAAAAACAAGATGCTTTACCAAAAGGTTTTACATCTATTAATCCTGAAGATTTAATACAAGGAGATAAATATTATGAAATCTTACAGTATCTTAAAAAAAATAATGCTGATATTTTTAAGGGAAATGAACCTGGTTTTCATTTAAGTAAAATTCATACTGATATTACCTTTGTAAATGGAAATGTTTTAGATATCGAGAAATTCAAAAATTGGCGTCCTGATTTTAAAGATGCTGAATTTATTTTGGAGGAAGATGGAACCTACCATGTAGGATTTGAAGTTGAAAAAATGTCTAAATCAAAATACAATGTTCTTAATCCAGATGATATCTGTGATGAATATGGTGCGGATAGTTTACGTCTATACGAAATGTTCTTAGGGCCTATTGATCAAGCAAAACCCTGGAATACCAATGGACTAAGTGGCGTATACGGTTTCTTAAAGAAGTTTTGGAAATTGTTCCATTCTGTTGGAAGTTTTTCTATTACCGAAGAGAAACCTACAAAAGAAGAAATGAAGATTTTGCATACAACCATTAAAAAAATCGATGAAGACATTCAAAACTTCTCATTTAATACTTCGGTCAGTACCTTTATGATCGCAACCAATGATTTGTTAAAATTAAAATGCAACAAACGAGCTATTTTAGAACCCCTGGTAATTTTACTTTCTCCCTATGCTCCACATATTACAGAAGAGTTATGGTCAAAACTAGGTCACAAGGAAAGTATTTCATTTGGCTCGTTTCCTATTTTTGAGGAAAAATGGTTGATAGAAAGCTCTAAAGAATACCCTATATCATTTAACGGAAAAATGCGTTTTAAAATGAGCCTACCTTTAGATATGTCTAAAAATGAAATGGAAA
>JBKDZS010000035.1:0-3082 GCA_047971445.1 Flavobacteriales bacterium | reverse complement strand
TACAGATTTTAATAGTACTCGGAGCGGGACTTGAACCCGCACGGACGCAATGTCCACTGGATTTTAAGTCCAGCGTGTCTACCAATTCCACCATCCGAGCATCCAATATGTTAAATTCTCTTGAATTTTCAATTTGTATAAGAACAACTCCTACATTCAGCGGTTGCAAATATAAGCTAGTTTTTACTTCTTACAAATCTTTTTTTAGCTTTTTTACACATTATTTTAATTAATTGTTTAAGGCTTCGGCACCTCCTACAATTTCCAGTATTTCTCCTGTAATAGCCGCTTGTCGTGCTTTATTGTATGTTAACAAGAGGTCATTCTTAAGATCTGTAGCATTATCAGTTGCTTTATGCATTGCTGTCATCCGAGATCCGTGTTCTGCCGCAACAGAATCTAAAATGGCTTTGAATAACTGTGCTTTTAGTGTTTTAGGGATTAAATGGGTTACAATTTCTTCTTTTCCCGGCTCAAAAATATAATCTGAATTTTGATTGTCTTCCTTTACAGGTAAAACAACAGGTAACATTTGTTCTGTAGTTAAGATTGTAGTTGCAGCGTTCTTAAAACGATTGTATATAATTTCTACTTTATCATAGTCCCCACTTACAAAAAGATCCATAATTCCCTGAACTATATTTGAAATGTTTTTAAAAGTCAAGTTGTCATACAAATCGCTGTAATTCTTTACTACATTGTACTGTTTTGATAATAAGTCGTTTGCTTTTTTACCAATAGTATAAAGTTCTACATCTGAGCCACTGTATTTAGAGTTGATAACCTTAGATGTTTCTTTAATCACAGCAGAATTAAAAGCACCGCAAAGTCCGCGATTTGAAGAAATAACAACTAGCAATACTTTTTTTACGTCTCTTTTTTCAATAAAGACGCCTCCTATATCTCCTTCCAATGTGGCACATACATTTTGAAGAATTTCGTGCATCTTATTTGCATAGGGACGCATTTCCGTAATAGCATCTTGAGCTTTCTTCAACTTGGCAGCCGATACCATTTTCATGGCACTTGTGATCTGAATCGTTGATCCGACGGATGTAATTCTATTTTTTATTTCCTTTAATCCACTCATCTTAAAAAGTTTCGTTTGCCAAAAAAATCTCTATTTTTAATTCAGAATGCTTCACTTATGTAAAAGTTTGTGCTACTTCTTCCCCTACTTGATCAAGTGTTGAAGTTACTTCATCGGTTAACTTACCTTCTTTAAGAAGGTTGAGTATATTTTGATGTTTATTTCGCATTAAAGATAAAAAAGAGGTTTCAAACTTACGGATTTTATCAACAGGAACTGCTCCTAGTTTACCTTTAGATCCTAAATAAATAATAGCGGTTTGTTCTTCAACAGGTAATGGAGAAGAGACTCCTTGCTTTAAGATTTCTACGTTACGCTGCCCTTTATTAATCACAGACATAGTTGCAGCATCTAAGTCTGAACCAAACTTAGCAAAAGCTTCTAATTCACGGAACTGTGCTTGATCTAATTTTAAGGTTCCTGATACCTTCTTCATGGATTTAATCTGAGCAGATCCCCCAACACGAGATACAGAAATACCTACATTAATTGCAGGACGAACGCCTGAATTAAATAGATCCGATTCTAAGAAAATTTGTCCGTCTGTAATGGAAATAACGTTTGTTGGAATATAAGCAGAAACATCACCTGCTTGAGTTTCAATAATAGGTAAAGCGGTTAAAGATCCCCCTCCTTTCACTTTGTCTTTTAACGATTCTGGTAAATCGTTCATATTTTTAGCAATGCTATCATCAGCAATGACTTTTGCGGCACGTTCCAACAAACGAGAGTGCAAATAGAATACATCTCCTGGATAGGCTTCACGGCCTGGAGGTCTTCTTAACAATAAAGATACTTCACGATAAGCTACAGCTTGTTTTGATAAGTCATCATAAATAATCAAAGCAGGACGTCCCGTATCACGAAAATACTCTCCAATTGCGGCACCTGCCATTGGAGCATATACTTGCATTGGAGCAGGTTCAGAAGCATTTGCTGCAACAATCGTTGTATAATCCATTGCACCGTGTTCCTCTAAGGTTTTTACAATTCCTGCAACAGTTGATCCTTTTTGTCCAATTGCTACATAAATACAATAAACGGGTTCTCCTGCATCAAAAAATTCTTTTTGATTTAAAATGGTATCAATACAAACCGTTGTTTTTCCTGTTTGACGATCTCCAATGACTAATTCACGTTGTCCTCTTCCTATTGGAATCATGGCGTCAATGGCTTTAACTCCTGTTTGCAAGGGTTCATTTACAGGCTGACGAAAGATAACTCCTGGAGCTTTACGTTCTAGTGGCATTTGAAAGGTTTCCCCTTGAATAGGTCCTTTTCCGTCTATTGGATTTCCTAATGTATCAACTACTCTTCCTAGCATTCCTTCTCCTACATTAATAGAAGTAATTCGGTTAGTACGTTTTACGGTAGATCCTTCCTTAATATCATCAGAAACTCCTAGTAATACAACGCCTACATTGTCTTCTTCTAAGTTAAGAACCATACCTTCTAAGCCACTTTCAAACTCAACTAATTCACCATATTGAGCATTTTCTAAGCCAAAAATACGCGCAATACCATCTCCTACTTGAAGAACAGTACCCACTTCGTTTAATTCTCTCTCTGTTTGAAAACCTGAAAGTTTTTGTTTTAAAATTGCTGATACTTCAGCGGGTTTTATTTGTGCCATTTTATTTTAGTATTTTTAGATATCCAACAATATGACATGTTAAGATTCCTAGCGTGTCTATTATATTAATTAAAACTTTGGTATATAATGATTATCTGAAAACTCTTGTTTTAAACTGTGTAGTTTAGATTTTATAGAGTTATCGATTTGTTTATCTCCTATTTGTACAATAAAGCCTCCTATTAAAGAAGCATCGATTTTTTGATTTATTTTAAGCTTATGATCTCCTGTAAGTCCTTTGACTTTAATTAAAATTTTTTGGATAGTTTCTTTACTTACTTCTACTGCTGTTGTAATGTTAACGGTTTCAATTTGTTTTTGGAGATCGTACAAAGCAATGTATTCCTTAGCTGCATCAC
>JBKDZS010000034.1:0-16548 GCA_047971445.1 Flavobacteriales bacterium | reverse complement strand
TTAATAACTCGAGGTCCTGCAAAACCAATTAAAGCACCTGGTTCGGCTATATTAATGTCTCCCAACATTGCATAAGAGGCGGTTACTCCTCCTGTTGTAGGATCTGTTAATAATGAAATATAAGGGATTTTAGCCTCGGAAAGCAATGCTAATTTAGCAGAAGTCTTAGCCATTTGCATTAAAGAAAAAGCAGCCTCCATCATACGAGCTCCTCCTGATTTTGAAATTAATAATAAAGGAAGTTTGTTTTCGATACAAAAATCAATAGCACGAGCTATTTTCTCACCAACCACAGAGCCCATAGAGCCTCCAATAAATGAAAAATCCATACAAGCAATCAACGTTTCATACCCGTTAATTTTTCCATAGGCAGTACGAATAGCATCTTTTAGCTCCGTTTTCTTTTTAGCATCTTTTAAACGATCAGTGTATTTCTTTTTATCCTCAAACTTTAGAGGGTCTTTACTTTCTAGTTTTGGGTTTAGTTCCTTAAATTTATTGTCATCAAAAAGAATTTCAAAATATTCTTTACTACCTATTTTGACGTGATAATCATCTTCAGGACTTACATACAAGTTTTTTTGCAATTCTTCTGTGTCAATAATTTTTCCACTGGGAGTTTTATACCACAATCCTCTAGGTAAGTCTTTTTTTTCTTCTGTAGGAGTTTGTATGTTTTTTTTACTTCTTCTAAACCAAGCCATATTGTTTACTTGTTAAATTTAAGCGTTAATACATTTCAAAATTACATTTTTTCATACATTTCACGTAATTTTTCTCGAGTAATTGTTTTTTGCCAATTTTTTCCCAATGCATTTTCCCAAAGAGGAACCAAGCTCAATGCAACATCAATCATGGTATTAAATTGATCTTCAGTCAGGCCTTTACATAATTCTTTTGGAATATCAATGTTATGTTTTTGAATCATTTTTTTGAATTCTGCGACACCCTCAGGATAAAACTCCTCTAACTGGTCAAATACAATACAGTTTCCAATCCCATGCTTGGTGCCAAGTAAGTAAGAGAGTCCGTAACTCATAGCATGAGCTACCCCTACTTGAGAATAGGCAATACTCATACCTCCATGCCATGAAGCCATCATTAATTTATCTTGAGAATCTTCATCAATTTCATCTTTTTCCAAATAAACTTCACGGCAAAGATCCAGTGCTTTTTCTCCATAACTTTCAGAGAATGCATTTAAGTAGGTTCCTGTTAGAGATTCAATACAGTGAATATAACAATCCATTCCTGTATAAAACCATTGATTCGTTGGAACACCTTGTGTTAATTCAGGATCTAAGATAACCTGATCAAAAGGAGTGTAATCAGAGTTTATTCCTAATTTACGTTCAGGCCCTGTTAAAACTGTCGTTCGTGAAACTTCTGCTCCTGTTCCAGAAATAGTAGGGATTCCTACATGATAAACGCCTTGGTTTTTTATTAAATCCCATCCTTGGTAATTTGCTGAAGAACCAGGATTGGTTAACATTAAAGCAATGGCTTTTGCATAATCTAGCATGGTGCCACCACCAATTCCGATAATTCCAGAAGGCATTTCTTCAAAGTTGGCTATAATTTGATCTCGGTATTGATCTACATATTGTGTTTTGGGCTCTTCTTCAGCACTTATATATAGAATTGTATCATTATGACGTAATGGAATTCGTTTTATAATAAAGTCGTTTCCTTTGAAAATAGTATCTACTATGAATACAAAAGGGGCTTTTTCACTTTTACGTTTTGGAGTTAGAATTTCATCTAACTGATTGAAGCATCCTCTTCCAAAAACAACTCGAGGAACCATGGGAAAATTTTTAAAACTCATATTTTGTTTATGTTATTCTTTATTTAAATATTCTTGGGCTTTAATCAAATCTTCTGGGGTGTCAATTTCAATACCCATAAAATCTGTTTCTACCATTTTAATTTTTTTTCCGTATTCTAAATAACGGATACACTCTACCTTTTCTGTAGCTTCTAAAGAACGCATAGGAAGGCGGTAGAAATCTAAAATAGCTTGTTTTCTAAACGCATAGACACCAATATGTTCAAAAAAACGAGCTCCAGCCTCTTTATCACGTGGGTAAGGTATGGGAGATCGGGAAAAATAGAGAGCAAAATTGTTCTGATCTACAATCACTTTTACATAATTGGGGTCAGTAATATCTTTCCAGTTCGTCATTTCCTGCATTAAGGAGGAAACATCAATCATTTCAGCACCTTCTTCCTTAAAAACAGACACTACTTTTTCAAGAGATTCTTTTTTAACAAAAGGCTCGTCACCTTGAACGTTGACAACAATATCAACTTCCATGTTCTCGACAGCTTCAGCAATTCGATCACTACCACATTCATGCTCTTTAATACTCATGATAGCTTTTCCTCCAAATTTTTCTAATTCGGTTCTTATGACTTCACTGTCTGTTACAACATAGACTTCATCAAATAGTTTTGTAGCAACTGTTGCTTCATAGGTGCGGACGATTACAGGTTTTCCTCCCAAATCGGCCATTAATTTACCAGGAAATCGTGTAGCTCCATAACGAGCGGGTATCATGGCTATAATTTTCATGGCTACGCTTATTTATTATAAAACCGATTGAATAGCTTTTACCATCTTTTCAGCACGTTCTTTCACTTCTTTTTCAGTCCATGACAACTTGATTAAACAAGAAATATTTCGTGCGATGTAATCATCAGATTGAGGAAAAGAGGTGTTATTAAGGTTTTGCATTCCTTGTTTAATATGATCTGAAATAGGAAATAAAGATTTCATATCTTTTAAATGACTCCATTTTCGAATATAATGCCAATTGTTTTCATAGTAATTCCAATAGGCATCGATTCCAAAGTCTTTAAAAGCTGTAACTACTTTTTTTGTTAAGGATTCGGTGGGCATAAAAAAAGATAAGAAAGTAGCACTATCACCTGCCTCATCTGGAATTCTTCTAAACGTTATTTCCGGAATGGTTGCTAAAGCTTCTTTGAGGATTTTTTTATTCTTCCGTTGGATTTTTAAAAATTCATCTGTTCTACGAACCTGTGCTAGTCCAACAGCTGCATTTAATTCCGAAATTCTATAATTATACCCGATGAAAGGATGATCTTCAGCACCTCGATCATTTCCTATATGATCATGTCCATGATCTGAGTAATGATCAGCATATTTAGCTAAAGTGCTGTTATTCGTTATAATAGCTCCCCCTTCTCCACAAGTAATGGTTTTTACATAATCAAAAGAAAAACAACCTATATCTCCTATAGTTCCTAAAGATTTACCTTTGTAGGTTCCTGCGTAGGCTTGACAAGCATCTTCTAATAAAAAAATATTGTGTTTTTTACAAATTGTTTTTAAAGCGTCTAAATCAGCCATAGATCCACACATATGAACCGGCATAATAACTTTAGTTTTAGGAGTTATAGCAGCTTCGACAGCTTTAGGGTCAAGAGTTAGTGTGTCATCTATTTCGACTAAAATAGGCGTTGCTCCAGCTGTTAAAATAGATTCAAAACTTGCTACAAAAGTAAAGGTTGGCATAATGACTTCATCTCCAGCTCCAACACCTAAAATAGCTAGAGCTACATTTAAGGCAGAGGTTCCACTGGAAGTTAATTGCGCGTGTTTTACATTCAATTGATTTTGTAATTCTGTTTCTAATTCTTTTGCTTTCCAGTGTCCGTTTCGCATTCCGTCAAATCCGTAACGCATTAAAACACCTGATTCTAGAACGTCGTTTACTTCTTTACGTTCTGCATCTCCAAATAATTCAAATCCTGGCATTATGACTATGACATTTAGGGTTAATTTTTACCAAATATAGGGAAAATTATAAAGAAAAGAATGGCAACGGAATAAATGGGGAAAAATCAATCTAATTTAATGGAAAAAGTCTTTGAGATAATGTATATTTGTTACTCATCAAATCTATTTATAACTACAATATTATGTCATTACTTGATGGTAAAAAACTTTCCAAAAAGATTAAAGAAGAAATTAAGGTTTCAGTCGAAAAAATTGTTAGAGAGGGAAAACGTCCACCACATTTAGCGGCCATTTTAGTAGGAAAAGATGGAGCTAGTCAAACTTATGTGAATCATAAAGTGAAGTCGTGCGAAGAAGTAGGCTTTGAATCTACTTTGGTACGATTATCTGAAAAAACTACAGAAGAAGAATTATTGGAGGAGATTGAAAAATTAAATCAAAATATTGAAATAGATGGTTTTATTGTTCAGTTACCTTTACCAAAAAATATCGATCAAGATAAAGTTATTGGGGCAATTAATCCTAAAAAAGATGTAGACGGCTTTCATCCTGAAAATTTTGGTAGAATGGCTTTAGAATTGCCTTCATTCCTTCCTGCAACACCTTATGGAATTATGATGTTATTAGAGCGGAATAATGTCGATACTCAAGGAAAACATACGGTTGTTATTGGAAGAAGTAAAATTGTAGGTTCTCCTATGAGTATTTTGATGGCGCAACGTCATAAGACAGGAAATAGTACGGTTACGCTAACGCATAGTGCTACTCAAAATTTAGCAGAATTTACAAGAAAAGCCGACATTATAGTAGTAGCTTTAGGAATTCCTAATTTTTTAAAGGGTGATATGGTTAAAGAAGGTGTTGTAGTAATTGATGTAGGAATTACACGCATTGAAGACCAAGCCAAGAAAAACGGTTTCCGTTTAGTTGGTGATGTTAATTATGAGGAAGTAGCTCCAAAAGCATCATGGATTACGCCTGTTCCGGGAGGAGTTGGTCCTATGACGGTTACCATGTTGATGAAAAATACTTTATTGGCTTATGAACGTTTCTCTTAACATTTTTTAGTACCTTTGCCTGAGGTAATTCTAATAAGAATATATGCAAAATCCATTGTTTTATGCCAAAGTTTTATTATTTGGAGAATACGGAATCATTGAAAATGCTAAAGGCTTAACCATACCGCTTAATTTTTATAAGGGAACTTTAAAATATGATAAAACAAATCCAAATGCCGTTGCTTCAAATGATTTTTTGATCGATTTTGCAAATTATTTGAAGCAATTGCAAAGGGGTTCTTTTTTTCCAAAATTTGATCTCACACAGTTATATCAAGATTTAGAAAAAGGAATGTTCTTTGACTCTGATATTCCTCAAGGTTACGGAATAGGAAGTTCAGGAGCATTAGTTGCTGCAATTTACGATCAATATGCTATTAGTAAAATCAATATAAAGAACATTAAGAAAAAGGACATTGTGAAATTAAAACATGTTTTTTCTAAAATGGAAGGACATTTTCATGGAACAAGTTCTGGAATTGATCCATTAATCTGTTATTTAAATATTCCTTTATTAATTAGTTCTAAAGATGATGTTTCAACTATTGGTATTCCAAAAAGTAATGGAAAAGGAGCTATTTTTCTATTAAACTCAGGAACCCCTGGAGAAACAGAGCCTATGGTGAATATTTTCTTTGAAAAATTAAGAAATCAAGGATTTCGCAAAACATTAAAACAAGAATTCATCAAATATAATGATGCCTGTATTGATGCCTTTGTGAAAGGAGATAAGAAACCCCTTTTTAGTAACTTAAAAGAGTTATCTAGTTGGGCTCTAATTCATTTTAGACCGATGATTCCTAAGTCAATTTTAAAATTATGGGAACAAGGTTTAGAGACGAATTCCTATTACTTAAAGCTTTGCGGATCAGGAGGTGGAGGCTATATACTAGGGTTTGCTGAAGATTATGAGAAGGCACAATCGTTACTAAAAAACCATACGCTTGAAATCGTTCATAGATTCTAAAATTTACTTGTTTTGAATTTTCAAAAATACATTTATATAGTAATTAGCCTTATATCTAATGTCCGCTCCTATAATATTACTGCTGTTTTTGTTGCTCAATATTTGTCCGCACTTTTCATTTTTTCTAAAGACCCTATTGAGTTGGCATTAAAAGATTGGAATCTTCATTTTCTGATTTTAGCAACAATTTTTAGTATCGCTGCGGGTTATTTGATTAATGATTTTTATGATCGAGAACGCGATCAAATTAACAATCCATTTCGAGTTCAATTAAATCAGGAGATTCCTACTGAATCCCAGTTAATTAGTTACATTTTTTTTAATTTCGTAGGATTGATTTTAGCAGCGCTTGTATCGGGTCGTGCCGTATTATTTTACATTGTGTATCAATTATTCATTTGGATTTATTCTCATAAGCTCAATAAAATAGTATTAATCAATAATATATCGTATTCTATTTTATGCATATTTCCAGTTTTTGCTCTTTTTTTATACTATAAAAATTTTCAATCCTATCTATTCATACATGCAGGATTTCTGTTTTCTATTCTGCTTATTTCGGATATTATTAAAGATTTACGCTCAGAAAAAGGAGATCTTATTTTTAATTACAAAACATTGCCTAATACCATAGGAGAAAAGAAAACGAAGATGGTTGTAACATTATGTTCTTTTTTGAACCTTTTTTTTTCAATTAGAATTTTATTATATGAGAATATGGGGTATATGAAATACTACTTTTATGCTAATATTTTTCTAATAACCTTAGCTATACTTTATCTTTATAAAGCAAAAAGTCGAAAAGAATATTTAATTTCACATCAAATTTTTAAGGGGATTATTATCTTGGGTATATTTTCTATTGTTTTGATCAAGATTTAAATTCTACCTTTGCAAAAAAGAATATAATGGCTAAAAAACCTTTTTCAAGAAAAAATAGTGAAAAAACAAATTTTTCTAAACCTAAAGGAAACTTATCTTCCAAAAAAAAGTTTATTTCGAAAAAGAAACAAAATCAAAAACAGTCTGATGAGGGGGGCATTCGCTTAAACAAATATATTGCTCATGCAGGATTAGCCTCTAGGCGAGAAGCGGACGAATTAATTAAAACAGGTGTTGTAGAAATTAATGGAAAGGTTATTCAAGAAATGGGTTATAAAGTACAACCTACCGATGTTGTCCGTTTTGATGGTAGAGAACTTAAGGCAGAGAAAAAAGTATATGTTCTCTTAAATAAGCCAAAAGGATTCATTACAACTACTCAAGACGAAAAAGGGCGTAAAACAGTTATGGATTTAGTTTCTAATGCTTCTCCTTATCGTATTTATCCTGTAGGTAGATTAGATAGACCTACAACAGGTGTTTTATTACTAACGAATGACGGGGATATGGCTAAAAAATTGACACATCCTAAACATAATGTAAAAAAAATATATCATGTCACGTTAGATAAAAGTCTTTCAGCGGGAGATTTTCATCGTGTGTTAGAAGGTATTAAATTAGATGAAGGTGTTGCTATAGTTGATAAAATATCCTACATTGACGGGAAAAAGAAAAATGAAATTGGTTTAGAAATCCATATAGGTTGGAATCGGGTAATTCGAAGAATTTTTACTGAGATTGGTTATGAAGTAATCAAGTTAGACCGTGTTTATTTTGCTGGGCTCACCAAAAAAGGAGTGAAACGTGGTCATTGGAAAATTTTAACTGAACAAGAAATTAATTATTTAAAAATGTTATAGTTTATACTGTACTATGACATCAATATAAAATTCAAAAAAACAAGATTAAAAAAAGGATGTTAATTCGTCATATTGTTTGTTTTTCTAGTATAGGGAATAATACTTTTATTTTCAGATTGTATAGATAAGTCAACATGCCCATGTTTTTTTAGAAAAGGGTAATATCATAATTTCGGTTGTTTTGATTTTCTGATTCAAATGAAGTTTGATAGCCTTTTTTAGTTTTTGAAAATGATTCATTCTATTGACTGATTTAATACTTCCATTCGAATAAAATCAGCTGTAAAAACTTCTCTGTTGTATGAGTTGGCAGAAAGAATTAAAAGCATAGCAACTCTCTTTTAGAAGTTTTTTATGTTGAAGATTCTGTTACTATTTTTTATTCTCTCAACTCCTTTTTTGAGTGACTAAAACCAAACCTTAATCATAAAAATTTTAAACTTAATTTTAGATTATATAGATTAGAATTTTTAAAAAATAATAGCATACTCCATTTTAAAAATAGCTTCATACTATAGGATTTTTAATACATAATGTGAATTAAAGGGAAATGTTAAAAAAGAGAGTGAATAACATGATTTTAATATGCCTAAAATCCAACATAATTTAGTATATTCGCAAGTCCTATTTAATAGGTTAAAAAGTATGAAATGAGTAAAAAGTTTAATGAATATAAAGAGTTAAGTTTAATAACAATAGCTGATGAAATTTTAGCATATTGGAAAGAACATACTATTTTTGAAAAAAGTATTGAACTCCGCGAAGGAGAGGATTCTTTTGTTTTTTATGATGGACCACCTTCGGCTAATGGAGTGCCAGGAATTCATCATGTAATTTCACGTTCAATTAAAGATATTTTTTGCCGCTATCATACACTTAAAGGAAAGCAAGTAATTCGTAAAGCAGGTTGGGATACACACGGATTACCTGTAGAGCTTGGCGTTGAGAAACAATTAGGTATAACCAAAGAAGATATAGGAAAAACCATTTCTGTAGCAGACTATAATGAAGCCTGTAAAAAGTCAGTTATGCAGTTCACAAACAAATGGACTGATATGTCTGAAAAAATGGGTTATTGGGTCGACATGGATAATCCCTATGTTACTTATGATTCGAAATATATGGAATCACTTTGGTGGTTATTGAAGAAGATTTATGAAAAAAAAGGCTTGTACAAAGGTTACACCATACAACCCTACTCACCTACAGCAGGAACAGGATTAAGTTCTCATGAATTAAACCTTCCTGGAACGTATCGGGATGTGACCGATACAACTATTGTAGCGCAGTTTAAGATTAAAAAAACATCTACGAAGTTGTTTGATACAACAAAAGGGAGTATTTATTTTCTTGCTTGGACAACAACACCATGGACTTTACCTTCAAACACAGCATTAACTGTGGGAGCAAAAATTGATTATGTTTTAATAAAATCCTACAATCAGTATACTTTTGAACCCATTCAAGTAATTTTAGCTAAAAAGTTGATTGAAAAACAATTTTCGGGAAAGTTTTTTGAATCAGAATCTGATGAAGCGTTTTTAAACTATGAAGCAGGGAATAAAAAAATACCGTATCAAGTTGTTGAAACATATAAAGGTTATGATCTAGTAGGAATTGAATATGAGCAATTGCTACCTTGGGCTTTGCCCTATCAAGATGCTGATAAAGCATTTCGTGTTATTGAGGGCGATTTTGTTACCACAGAAGATGGAACAGGAATTGTCCATACAGCACCAACTTTTGGAGCAGATGATGCTTTTGTAGCTAAAAAACATGGAATACCCCCAATGTTGGTACTGGATGATTCTGAAACACCTGTTCCGTTAGTTGACTTACAGGGGCGATTTGTTGAATCATTGAATAATAATTTTGCGGGTAAGTATGTTAAAAATGAATATTATAAGGATCATGTCCCAGAAAAATCAACAGATGTTGAGATTGCCATTTTATTAAAAAGAGAGAATAAAGCCTTTAAGGTTGAAAAATATGTGCATAGTTATCCACATTGTTGGAGAACAGATAAACCTATATTGTATTATCCTTTAGATTCATGGTTTATTAAAACGACAACTGTAAAAGAGCGTATGCAAGAGTTGAATAAGACCATTAATTGGAAGCCTAAGTCAACAGGAGAAGGGCGTTTTGGAAACTGGTTAGAGAATGTTAACGATTGGAACCTCTCTCGTTCTCGATATTGGGGAGTACCTTTACCCATATGGCGTACAGAAGAAGGTGATGAAGAGATTTTAATAGGATCAATAGAAGAGTTGATTTGTGAAATTGAAAAGTCAATTCAAGAAGGGGTTATGACTGAAAATCCATATAAAGGATTTGAAATAGGAAATATGAGTCAGAAGAATTACGATAAAGTAGATTTACATAAACATATTGTTGATGCTATCACATTAGTTTCTCCAAGTGGAAAACCCATGAAGCGTGAAGCAGATTTGATTGATGTATGGTTTGACTCAGGAGCGATGCCTTATGCACAATATCACTATCCATTTGAAAATAAAACATTAATTGATCATAAAAAAACTTATCCAGCAGATTTTATAGCAGAGGGAGTTGATCAAACAAGAGGTTGGTTTTATACATTACATGCTATTTCTACGATGGTTTTTGATCAGGCTTCGTATAAAAATGTAATTTCAAACGGATTGGTTTTAGACAAAAATGGTCAAAAGATGTCGAAACGATTAGGGAATGGAGTGGATCCGTTTGAAATTTTAGGTAAATATGGACCCGATGCGACACGTTGGTATATGATTTCTAACGCGCAGCCATGGGAAAATTTAAAATTTGATATAGAAGGGATTGAAGAGGTTCGACGTAAATTTTTTGGAACATTATACAATACCTATTCTTTTTTCGCTTTGTATGCGAATTTAGATGGGTTTGATTATGGAAATGAAACTTCTGTAAAAAATCAAACGGAATTGGATTGCTGGATTATTTCGGAGCTTAATACACTGGTAAAAGAAGTAGATGCTTTTTACACAGATTATGAGCCAACACGAGCTGCAAGAGCAATATATACCTTCGTAACTGATAATTTGAGTAATTGGTACGTTCGTTTAAATAGAAGACGTTTTTGGAAAGGAGAATATTCAGAAGATAAAAAGGCGGCTTATCAAACTTTATACACGTGTTTAGTAACTATAGCTAAGTTAGGATCGCCTATAGCACCATTTTTTATGGATAAACTCTATCAGGATTTAAACAGGGTTACAGAAAGAGAACTTTGTGACTCTGTACATTTAACAGATTTTCCTCAGGTTAATGAAAATTTGATTAATAAGGAGTTACAAGAGCAAACACATCTAGCTCAGAAAATAACATCTATGGTGTTTTCATTGCGTAAACGTGAACAAATTAAAGTAAGACAACCTTTGCAGAAAATTATGATTCCCGTTTTAAATCAAGAGTTGTATGATCGGTTGAGAAAAATATCCAGTATTATTAAACAAGAGGTTAATGTAAAGGAAGTAGAACTGCTGACAAATGAACAAGCCTCAGGAATCTTAGTAAAACAAATTAAACCTAATTTTAAAACACTAGGACCTAAGTTCGGTAAAAAAATGAAACAAATAGCCTCTCATATAGCGCAATTTGATCAGGATATGATTAATAATATCGAACTCAACGGAAGAAGTATATTGGAAATAGAAGGAGAAACTATAGAGTTAGCATTAGAAGATTTTGAAATTTCAGCTAAAGATATTGAAGGTTGGCTAGTAGCATCAGAAGGAGGTATTACCGTAGCTTTAGACATACAGATAGATGAAAATTTAAAAGCAGAAGGAATTGCTCGAGAGTTGGTGAATAGAATTCAAAACTTAAGGAAGGATGCAGGTTTTGAGGTTAGTGATAAAGTAGATATACTAATTCAAAATCAAGAAGCGATTAAGAAGTCAATTGATTTATACCGGAATTATATCTGTAACGAAGTGTTAGGCAAAAGTTTAGATTTGAAGGATTCAATTGAAAATGGCATAGATATTGATTTCGATGGTATACAAACAAAAATATTAATAACTAAAATTTAGGTTGTTATGAAAAAAATAAAACAGCGATATTCTGATGTTGATTTAGAAGAATTTAAGGAATTGATTCAAGAAAAAATTGAAAAAGCAGAATTGGATTTAAAGGTTTTAAAAGAGAGCTTTATGAATGATGGGAATAATGGAACAGATGATACCTCTCCTAGTTTTAAAGCATTTGAAGAAGGTTCTGAAACAATGAGTAAAGAACAAAATGTTATCTTAGCAGCCCGTCAGGAAAAATTTATTCGTGATTTAAAAAACGCATTGATTCGTATAGAAAATAAAACATATGGAATTTGTAGAGTAACGGATAAATTGATAGGTAAAGAACGCTTAAAACTGGTTCCTCATACAACGTTGAGTATTGAAGCTAAAAATATGCAATAATTTGAAAAAAGTTGGATTTATTATTATTCTGATTCTTTTTCTAGATCAGGTATCTAAAATTTATATAAAAACACATTTTCATATTGGAGAAGAGGTGAATGTTATTGGCGAGTGGTTTAAGCTAAAGTTTGTTGAAAACCCCGGTGCTGCGTATGGATTTCATTTAGGTGGATATTCAGGGAAAATATTATTAAGTTTACTTCGAATTATTTTAAGCGGTGGAATTATTTGGTGGATTTATAAAAATATTCAACGAGGAGCATCCAATTATTTCATTATTCCTATGGCGATGATTTTAGCAGGTGCAATAGGAAATTTAATTGATGGTGCTATTTATGGAGTACTTTTTGACCATGGAACTGTTTATTATGAAGAATCAGGGTATTGGGACTGGAGTATTCAAGGAATTCCTTATGATAAACAAATTTCAACTCTTGATTTTTCAGGATATAATGCGCCTTTTTTAGGATGCGTAGTGGATATGTTATATTTTCCGTTGTTTGAATTTACTTGGCCTGAATGGATTCCTTTTATTGGAGGGTCGCATACAGAATTCTTTCGGTATATATTTAATGTCGCAGATGCTGCTATTTCAGTAGGAGTATTCTTTTTATTGATTTTTAGAAGGAAATCTTTTGAAAATGTGGAATAATCATTTCCTAATTGAATGAAGTTTAATAGAAATTACTCAAATTTCAAACTAAACATAATAGCTCTAGATCGTAAATTAGATATGGAGCCATTCCAATAAGGATCTGTATCGGGATTGTCAGGAACCATTTCATCGTTTATCATAAATATTCCTTTAATGGAGGGGGTCATTTTAAATCGCTTAAAATACAATTCAACTCCTGTTTCAACTTGCCAATTAAAATTGTTTTCCTTCATTCTAAAGATCCCTTTTGAAGCATCATCTTCTGTTGTTTCATTAGCTTGTAAATTTCGCATATAACCAATTCCTCCCGCAATAAAAGGACGAATATTATTCCATCGAGCACCTCTAAAGTGAGCTAAAAAAGGGATGTCTAAATAAGTTGATTTAACATTAATTTCACGATCAGACTCAGGAATACTAACATTGTCAAAGGTTAAATTTCTGCTAACAAAATGCAATCCAGGTTCAATTCGAACATCCAAAAATTTATTGATGTTTAACATACCCATTAAGCCTACAGAAAGACCTGTAGTCCCTTCTACAATAATGGCTGAACTCGCGTTAGAAACAGGGTCTAATTTAAAGTCCCAATTACTTAACCCAATATAATAACCCCAATTAAAACGTTTTTCAGACTCAAAATTTTGTAAATTAAGAATTCGTTCTCGTTGCCCAAAAAGGCTAAGAGAACATGTCAGACAAAGGGTTAGAATAATGCTTCTCATATTGTATTAACGTGATTTGCTAAAGATTATTTTATAGAAGTATAAATAGCCGATATCCCAAAAGTAAGACTTTTATTTTTAACAGATTTAAAACCGCATTTTTGTATGATTTTAACCATCTTTTCTCCATAAGGAAAGGCTTCGACAGATTCAGGTAAATAGGTGTAAGCAGCATTGTCTTTTGAAAAAATACGTCCAATACTAGGTAAAATATTTTTAGAATAAAAACGGTACAGCTGTTTCATAGGAAATGTATTAGGTTGAGCAAATTCTAAAATAATAAAAGTTCCTGTTGGCTTTAATACACGATGAATTTCAGTTAGTCCTTTCTCAAGGTTTTCAAAATTTCGTACACCAAAAGAGACTGTAATGGCATCAAAAGTATGATCTTCAAAAGGCAGGTTTTCAGAATCTCCCTGAATGAGTTCAATTCGATTTTCTAAACCTTTTTCAAGTACTTTTTTTTGTCCAATTTCTAACATTCCTGCTGATAAATCAAGACCTGTAATTTGTGCTCTTGTTTTTTCGGCAATCATAATAGCTAAGTCTCCTGTTCCAGTAGCGATATCCAACACTTTTTCTGCCTGTAAGACTTGAATTTGTTTAACCACTTTTTTCCTCCATTGAATATCAATTCCCATAGATAAAATGTGATTTAGAAAATCATATTTAACCGAAATATTATCAAACATTTCAGCCACTTGCTCTTTTTTACTTTTATCTGATTCTTTATATGGTTTTACATTTGTTCCCATAAATAGTTTTATAATGTTACAAAGATAGAATAATTTACAAGTTAGCTTTTTACGAACGAACTTATTTTTAGCTTTTTTTATATAGCGTTATATCTAATCATTTGAATTTTAGTAAGTAATTTTACTAGGATAACCTTCTACTTCTGAGTATTAATATCCTATTAAATGATTACAACGCTATGTGAAAAACATGATATATGTCATGAATAATTGTTTTTGATTATTCTTTATAAAAAGAAAAATAAATGTAATTTTGTTATTTGAATTTAATCTAAATAAATATTCATGAAAAACTTTTTAATTTTTGCTCTTGTACTAGTATGTATTATAGAAGTTAGAGGGCAAGAAGTTACAGATAGCCTTGAAAACATGATTGAGACTGTAACGGTTAACCCTGGTCAGGCTATTTTTGGTAGCAAGCAAAACCAGAGAGACACACCAGGTTCAGGCTATTATCTTTCAATACAAGAGTTAGAGTTATTTAATTATACGGATGTAAATCAACAATTAAAACAAATTCCTGGTGTAAATATTCAACAGGAAGATGGTTTTGGTCTTCGTCCCAATATTAGTTTAAGAGGAGTTTCACCTGAGCGTTCTTCTAAAATTACTTTAATGGAAGATGGTGTTTTGATCGCACCAGCTCCATATTCTGCTCCATCTGCCTATTATTTTCCTACGGCAGGACGAATGCATGCAGTGGAAGTTTTAAAAGGAGGTTCTCAAATTAAATATGGACCTCAAACAACAGGGGGGGCTATTAATATGATTTCCACTCCAATTCCTGAAGAGTTAAGAGTAAAAGTAAATACTTCATGGGGAACCTATAATACACGAGTTGCTCATGCAAATGCAGGAAATACAAGTGAAAATTTTGGCTATTTAGTAGAAGCTTTTAATTATGCATCAGAAGGGTTTAAAGATTTAGATAATGCTGGTGATACAGGTTTTGATAAAATGGATTATATGGCTAAATTTATGTTAAAAACAGACGATGATGCTAAAGTATTTCAATCTTTATTATTAAAACTACAGTATTCAGATGAAATATCAAATGAAACATATCTAGGACTAACAGATGCTGATTTTGCAATAACACCTTACCGTCGCTACGCAGCCAGTCAAGTAGATAAAATAACTACAGAACATCAAGTTTATAGTTTGACACATAATATTAAACCTGCTCAAAATATTGATATTGTGACAACAGGATATATTACAAAGTTTCATAGAAATTGGTATAAATTAGCAGATTATTTAAATACCGATGGAGAAAATGTAAGTTTGAACTCTATTCTTACAGATCCTACGACAAATGCAGAGGCTTATAATGTCTTAACAGGGGGTAATACGACTACAGATTTATTGCGTGTAAAAGCCAACAATCGTAATTATGATGTTCATGGAATTCAAACCGAATTAAATTGGGATATTAAAGGAGAGCAATTTAAACATCATTTTTCACTAGGAGGTCGTTACCATTACGATCAAATTGATCGATTCCAATGGCAGGATGAATATGCTATGATTAATGGTGTGATGGCTATGACTACCCCTGGAATTAAAGGAGATGCAGGCAATCGTGTTGAAGAATCTGAGGCAATTGCTTTGTTTGCTCAATATGACATGAAATGGAATAACTTGACAGTTTCTCCAGGACTTCGTTATGAATCTATTGATCAAAACAGAAAAGATTATGACAAAGGAGATCCTAATCGAGAGAATCCCTCTTTCAGAGAAAATAGTACAAAAGTATTTTTGCCTGGTTTAAGTATTCAATATGATGTAAATCGTAATCTAAATGTTTTTGGAGGATTATATAAAGGGTTTGCTCCAGCAGGAAATACCCCAGATGTTGAAGATGAGAATAGTTTAAATTATGAGTTTGGTATTCGTACCAAAGCCAAAGGATTTACAGCAGAGTTAATTAGTTTTCACAGTAGTTACGATAACCTTCTTGGAGCAGATTTAGCCGCTATAGGTGGAGGTGGAATAGGAGATCAATACAACGGAGGAGCTATGAAAGCTACAGGTATTGAGTTCTTAACTACGTATGACTTTTTACACAGTTCAAATTCTAAGTTACATTTACCCGTTATGGTAAGTTATACGTATACGGATACAGAGTTTCAAAATCATGTAGATACGAATACTTGGGGAGAAGTAACCCCTGGAGATCAAGTTCCCTATATAGCAGAACATCAAATAGGGTTAATTTCAACATTAAAACATCCTAAGTATGAACTGAGTATTAGTGGGAAATATCAAAGTGAAATGCGTACTCTTGCAGGTCAAGGAACTATTTCTGAAGATGAAAAAGTGGGAGCTTATTTTACTGTAGATTTAGGGGTACAATATCACCTTAATAAAAATTTCACATTGCGTTCTAGTATTACAAATTTACTAGATAATGATTATGAAGTTGCACGTTCCCCTTATGGGTT
>JBKDZS010000033.1:0-4487 GCA_047971445.1 Flavobacteriales bacterium | reverse complement strand
ATCGGTGCAATTTTAGAAAAAATTTCAACAGCAGGATTTAAAATTATTGCCCTAAAGCTAACTCAATTTACAAAGCAAGATGCGGAACGTTTTTATGAAGTACACCAAGAGCGTCCTTTTTTTAGTGAGTTAGTTGAGTTTATGACTTCAGGTTCCATAGTTGCAGCTGTCCTTCAGAAAGAAAATGCCGTAGAAGATTTTAGAACGTTGATTGGAAGTACAAACCCTGCTGATGCGGCTGAAGGAACCATTCGTCAATTATACGGCACTAATATGGGCGAAAATGCTGTGCATGGTTCTGATAGTACTGAAAATGCATTACGTGAGGCTTTATTTCACTTTGCTGATAAAGAAATTTTTGAGGAAATTTTTGAATATTTATAAATCATTTTATCTATAAAACCTAGTAAGACTGCCTTTTTAGACAGTCTTTTTTACTGTAATTTGACTAGAACATAAAAATTAACTGATGTATAATAAATTTAAATTCACTTAATAACTACTCTTTTTTCTGGTTTTCATTTAACCAATTGATGTATTTTTTACGATTAACTTCATGTTCTGAAAGCGAACTTGCAAATTCATGATAACCCCAGTTTTTAACACTAGCACACATATACATGTAATCGTGTTTAGAGGCATTTAAAACCGCATCTATCGAACCTGGCTCTGGGATATTGATTGGAGCTGGAGGAACACCATAGTTTAAATACGTATTGTAAGGTGAATCTTCTTTTAAATGCTTAAAAAGAACCCGTTTTATAATGGTATCAAACCCTACACGTTGTTTAACAGCATAAATTACTGTTGGATCCGATTGTAATTTCCATTTTTTTTGTAAACGGTTTAAATATAATCCTGCTACTTTAGGTCGTTCATCTCGTTTGGCAGTTTCTTTCTCTACAATAGAAGCTAATGAAATAATCTGTAAGGGATTCATTCCCAGTTTATCGGCTTTCTTTTTTCGTTCAGAATTCCAAAATTTCTGATATTCTTTTTTCATACGATCTACAAATTGTTTTGCAGAAGTGTTCCAGTAAAAATTATACGTATTGGGTAAAAAAAGTTGTTTTACATTTTCCCTTGTTAGGTTGTTTTTTTTCAAAAAATCAGGTTGAAAAACATAATTCAAAATAGCCAGTGAATCTGTTTCTAACTGCTTTGCAATTTTTCCTGCTAGTTCGCTAACAGTTTCAATATTATTAAATTGAACATTAACTTCTTCCTGATTTCCAGAACGTAAATGGTTAATCAAGTTATTATTATTCCATCCTTTAGCTATCTTATATTTACCAGCTTTTATAACATTAGGATAATTCTTTTGGTTAGCAACCCACTCAAAATGCTTCATGTTTTTAACAAAAGGTTCAATTTCTTTTTTTACATCTTCAAAAGAAGCTTTTGAAGAAATGTAAATAAAACCCTCTTTTTGTGTCTTTTCCAAAAATATTTTTTGAGCGAAATGATACCCCAAAATACTTCCTAAAATAAGCGTTACTATAATTCCAAATCGTATTATTTTTTTCATTTGTGATTGATTAGTTGATATAAACTGACATCTAAAAACTGTCGATTTAACTGAACCCAATTCTTTTTTTTCGTTGTTTTTATGAATCCATTTTTTTCAAATAAGCGCTTTGAAGCTTTATTGTTTTCAATAATATCAGCATATACTTGATTTAAATTTAATATTTTAAAAGCATAATTTTTAATTAACTGTATGGCTTCCGAAGCATATCCTTTATTTTTATTTTGCTTCTCCCCTATTAAAATACCCACTGCTACTCGACTATTTTTTATATTCAAATCAAATAGATCTATAAACCCTATAACTGCATTATTCTCTTTCAAAATAATAACCAATCGTAATTGTTTCATTTCAAAAATATCTCGAGAAGCATTTTTTAAATATTGATTTAATAAATGTTTTGAATAAGGGTGTAATGTTTGAGAATCTAACCAATAGTCCGTTTGATTTTCCCATTCGTATAAAATCGAAATATCTTCAGGCTCCAAAGCTCTTAATTGAATATTTTTAGAAGTTAAAATCATGGGTATTTATTTCACCTTTAAATACAAACTTTGCAGACCCTGTCAATTCAATATGCATAATAATACCCGTATCTTTTTCAATAAACGATACTTCTAAATTACCACCTAATGTTTTGATTTGAACCTGATTACCTGTAATTCCTTTTTTATAGGAAGCTATTGCCGCAGCGGTAACTCCAGTACCACAGGAGTACGTTTCATCTTCCACCCCACGTTCATAAGTTCTAACAAATAATACGTTATCCGATATTTTTTCAACAAAATTAACATTAGTTCCTTCTTTAAAATAAGGAGAGCCATTACGAATACGTTTTCCATTATTAAAAACATCAAATGATGCTAAATCTTTAACAAATTCTACATGGTGAGGAGAACCGGTATTGATAAAATAATGGTGGTTGTATTCTTCTATTTTTTTAACAGCTGTCATTCCTAATGCAATTTTGTCAGGAAAAATGGTAGCTTCATGTAAGCCGTCGATAGCATTAAAAGAAGTTTTATTTGAAATTACATTGAGATCATGAGCAAAACGAACTAAACTACGCCCCCCATTTCCACACATAGTACTTTCATTTCCATCTGCATTAAAATAACACATATAAAAATCCGATTTTTCATCCTCTTGTAAAAGCATTAATCCATCTGACCCTATACCAAATCGTCTATTACAAAGATTTTGAATTAATTTTTTATCAATAGGAAATTTTTTATTTCGGTCATCTAAAATTATAAAATCATTTCCTGTTCCTTGATATTTATAGATACAAAATTTCACTTTATCAATACTTTATCTTATTTTTATCACCACAAATATACGTTAATAAAAAGTTTTGATTTATCCTTAAATTAGGAGAATAAAAATTTTAATACAATATTTAGGCATTGTTTTTGTTTTTTATTAGTAAAACAATTAATACAGTAAATTTAAAGTTATAAGTCAATATGAAAAAAATACTCGGATATACAGTAGTAGGAGTTTTAAGTGCTGGAATTACGCTTGGAGCATATAAAAGTTTATTTGAATCCCAAAATCAAACTATAGAGCAAATAGACGAAAAACTTGTGACAACGCGTGCTAGCTTACCCAATATATTTGGCAAATCAGTTGCCTCTAATAACCCCTCTGATTTTACTAAAGCGGCAGAAAAAACTGTTAATGCGGTAGTCAATGTAAAAAACTATTCCAATAAGCAAAAGCAACAATATATGGATCCATTTGACTTTTTCTTTGGAGGAGGTCGAAAACAACATCATTCACAAAGTGATGAGCCTACTAAAATGGGACATGGATCAGGTGTTATTATCTCGGCTAATGGTTATATAGTAACCAATAATCACGTAATTGATAAAGCTGATCGAATTGAAGTTACATTAAATGATCAACGATCTTATGATGCTACTTTAGTCGGAACGGATCCTAGTTCTGATATTGCACTGTTGAAAATAGATGAAAAATCGTTGCCTTTTCTACCTTTTTCAAACTCAGATAATTTAAAAATTGGAGAATGGGTATTAGCTGTAGGAAATCCATATAGCTTAAATTCAACCGTAACAGCAGGTATCGTAAGTGCTGTTGGTCGTAGCTTAAACTTAAATCCTGTTGAATCTTTCATCCAAACTGATGCTGCGATTAACCCTGGAAATTCAGGAGGTGCTTTGGTGAATACAAATGGTGATTTAGTAGGTATAAATTCTGCTATAAGTTCTCGTACAGGAAGCTATATTGGTTATGGTTTTGCTGTTCCAACCAATATGGTAAAAAAAATAGTTGAAGACATTAAAAAATACGGTTTTGTTCAGCGAGGACTAATTGGTATTTCACCTATAGATCTTTCAAATGAAGATGTTGTGAAAAAATACAACAAGCAATTTGATAAAAAATTAGAAGTCCAAAAAGGTGTTTTAGTTTATAGTATGGATGAGAATGGAGCTGCAATTGAAGCAGGATTAGAAAAAGGAGATATCATTAAACAAATTGATAAACAGAGAATTACAAACAATGCTGCTTTAATAGGATATTTGAATTCAAAACATCCGGGCGATACTGTAAAGATTATCGTAGATCGTGACGGGAAAGAAAAAACGTACACTCTTATCTTGAGAGATAAACACGGAGTAGCTAAATTGAGAAGTAAAGATGAATTAACGGTTTCAGAAGTTTTAGGAGCCGAATTGGTTGAAGCTCCTGAAAAATTTAGAAAACGTTATGGAATTGATTTTGGAGTTCAAATAACCAAATTAAATAGTGGAAAAATTAACCAAGTTCAAGGGCTAACAGTAGGATGTGTTATTTTAGCCATTAATCAGAAAAAAGTATCCACTACAAAAGATGTGGACAAAATACTTAAAGGTTATAAGGGAGAAGTTAGTATGGTTTTCCTAGATAAATACGGTAGAAAAATATACGGTGGATTTGAAATGGATTAGATCTTATC
>JBKDZS010000032.1:0-4266 GCA_047971445.1 Flavobacteriales bacterium | reverse complement strand
CGAATGATCTGTCCTTCCTCCTCTGTTACCGAAAATGTTTCTTTATTAAAAAGAGATCGTATAAAGCCTTTATAAAAAGAATTGAAAAAGAATTGAAAATTTTTTCTAACCCAACCTGCTTTCATACATGAAATAAATGCTATAAAGAAAGTATAACGCATTTTATACATTCCTATTCCTATTTTTTTTGCATGTTCACTTTGATAACGTTTCCCCGTTGGATAAAGTAACTTTACTTTTAAAGATTTATCTATAAAAACCTTGAATCCATAATGTTTCGCTAAAATAACATCTATGGTATCCCAGCCTATAGATTTTTTAATTCCTCCTATTTTTTCAAAACATGTTTTAGAGTACGTTTTTATAGCTCCTCTCAAATGATTCGAGTTAACTTTACCCTCATCTTCCCAACTTCCCATATTATTCTCTATTTGAAGAACTCCTCCCGCCATTCCAATAGCATTATCTCCCGAAAAAAATTTTAGAAGTCTTTCATAATAATTTGTTGGCAAAATAATATCTGCATCTAATTTTGAAATATAATCATACTCGCCATCTATAAAATCCATTCCATAATAAAAAGCTTCAATTACTTTGCTTCCAGGGAGTCTTCCTTCTTTACTAGATTCCTTTTTAACGAGTTTTATAAAAGAATACTTTTTACTGTATTCCTCAATTTTTTTTACAGAATCATCTGTAGATCCATCATCAACAACAATTACTTGTGATGGTTTTATTGTTTGATTTATTAATGATGTCAATGTTAATGATATGACCTTATCCTCATTATAGCAGGGTATAATAATTTTATATCTATTTGACATTCACTCACTTTTTAAGAGTTCATTTTTTATATAAACTCATATTTCACAAATATAAAATATTCTGATTAATTCCTACAAATATCCTAAATTTGCTTCACATAATTTTTTAGTATGGGTACTATTGCTAAACAATCATTTGGATTTACAATTATAAGTTACTTGGGTACTTTCTTAAGTATTCTAGCTGCTTTATTTTTATACCCTGAAAATTTAGAAGTACATGGGATCTTACGTTCTGTTTTAACCGCCGGAGAGTTTTTAGCTCAGTTATTTCTTTTTGGCAGTGCCCTTATGATGGTTAAATTTTATCCCACGTTTAAAAATCAAAAAGGATTATTAAATCTTGGATTTTCTATTACCAGTGTTCTTTTTTTATTTTTTTTAGGAATCTTTGTATTAAGTAAAGACTATCTTATTAATTTAAACTTTATTAGTAATAAAAAATTTGTCGAATATATGATTTACAGTATTTTCTTAGGCTTATTTTTAGGCTATAGTCAATTACTAGTTAAATATACGTCCAATTACAATAAAATAGCTATTCCTTCTGTTTTTCAACGATTTTTTCCTAGAATTAACATGATTCTAGCCTTCCTTATAGGAGGATATTTTATCATACTAAATAAAGAGCAAATGCTTCTTACCTTTATTTTCGGCTACTTAATTATCATTATATTACTTTTTTTATATCTTCTAAAATTTGAAAAAATAACTTTACAATTTTTTCCTAAAATATTGAGTAAAAATCTTTCTAAACAAATGATGAGTTTTGGTTTTTTTACTTTCTTAGCTTCCTTTGGAAGCTTGATGACGTTTAAAATAGATACACTCATGATTCCATCTATTTTAGAATTTAAAGATAATAGTATCTACTCTATCTGCTTTTCATTAGGTACCATTATTACAGTTCCTTTTATGGCTATTTATAGTATTTCATCTCCTAAAATAACTTCCTATTTACAAGATAATAAAATTGATTTACTTGAAGACCTTTATAAAAAAACTTCATTGTTTCTATTTGCTTTCGGTCTATTATTTTTTGGAGGAATTGTATTAGGTATACATGATTTATTTGAATTCATTCCTCGTGGAGAAACTCTAAAGGTGGGGTATGAAATTATATATATAGTTAGCTTAGGAAGTTGGTTTAGTATTTCGTGTGGTTTTAACGACCAAATTATTGCTTATTCTAACTATTATAAATTTAATATTATAGCTGTCTTAATCCTAGCTATTCTCAATATTTCATTAAATTATTACTTTTTAGAAATTAAAAAAATGGGAATTATAGGCCCTGCAATAGCCTCTTTAATAGCTCTTGTGTTATTTAACATAGTTAAATTGATTTTTATTTATAGAGTTTACAAAATATTTCCTTTTTCTATACAAACAATTAAAATAGGTGTTTTAGGATTTATTACTTTTTTAATATCCTATAGTATTCCTTCAATTAATGCTCCTTTAGTTAACCTACTTATAAAATGTGGAAGTTTTTCCCTTATTTTTATAGGTAGTATTTACTATTTTAAATGGATTTATTTTAGATTTAAATAGTTTGAAAATTTCTTACCTTCTATACTCAAAAATCACTTCAAAAAAACTATTTTTGCTACCATAAAGTACATAATATGCAACAAGATAATATGGTTTTTGGACTTCGCCCTGTAATTGAGGCCATTAATAATCAAAAAACCATCGATAGCTTATTTATACAAACAGGACTGAAAGGTGAAATTTATGCTGAATTAAAAGGATTAATAAAAAAATACAATATCAGTTCAAAGCAAGTTCCTGTTGAGCGTTTAAATCGTTTTACCCGAAAAAATCATCAAGGAATTGTGGCTTTTATATCTCCCGTTGACTTTCATCGAATAGAAGATATCTTACCTAAACTTTACGAAGAAGGAAAGACTCCTCTTCTACTCATCTTAGATCGCGTAACGGATGCTCGAAATTTTGGTGCCATTGTTCGAACTGCAGAATGTACAGGTGTGGATGCTATTATTATTCCCAAGAAGAATGCTGCTCCCATTAATGCTGATGCCATTAAAACTTCAACAGGTGCTATTTACTCAATTCCCATATGCAAAGAATCAGATCTAAAAACTGTCATAGAATACATTCAAGACTATGGCATTCAAGTGATTGCAGCATCTGAAAAAACAAATGATACGTTATATGATTTGAATTTAAAAATTCCTACCGCTTTCATTATGGGTAGTGAAGAAAATGGTGTTTCACTATCGTACATAAAAGTAGCTCAAAAAACAGCTAAATTACCTATGTATGGTAAAATAAGCTCTTTAAATGTTTCTGTTTCCTGTGGTGCTTTTTTATATGAATGTGTACGTCAGCGTAAAGAGTAATCATGAGTAGGACTAAAAAATGCTTGTTATTTAAAGTTTTGAAATAAAATAATATGAAAAATTTCCTTCCAATTCTTTTATTATTTATAGGTAACTTACTGTTTTCACAAACATTTAAACCTACTGTTTCTCCTAAAAATATAGGTGGTGTAGTTCTTTTTAACCCTAAAACTAATGACCATACCCCTATTATTCAATTAGGTGAACAGCTTATTTTAAAATTTGATGATTTAGATGGTATTTATAAGCGTTATAATTACACCATAGAACGCTATACACACGATTGGAAACCCTCCAGTGCTTTTAGAAGTGATTATATGATGGGCTTTAAACAGGATTTTATCGCAAACTATAAACAGTCTTTTAATACATCTTTAAAGTACACACACTATAACCTTCGTTTCCCCAATGATAAAATAAAAATTACACTTTCAGGTAATTATGTCATCAAGATTTATCAAACAAACCCTAAAAAGCCCATTATTACTAAGCGCTTTGCTGTGTACGAACCTGGTGTAGGAATACAACCTGTAGTTTCACAAGGAAGAACTAGAGCTAACGAAAAGCAAACAGTTACTTTTAACGCTACTTTTAATTCAAACCGTTATGACTTAACACGTAATATTCAAGATGTTTCTGCTACAATTTTAAAAAATAATAATTGGAATGAAGCTTTATATAATCTAACTCCTGATTTTATAAACGATAAACAATTAACTTTCAATTCTGTAAATTACACCTTTTGGGCAGGAAATGAGTACCGATGGTTGGATACTAAAAAGAGAGATGCCAAATCTTTAACAACCCATAGTATTGACCACGACAGCATCTACCATCATTATTTAATGATTGATCAGCCTCGTGCATATACCACGTATATTAACGAGCCTGATTATGAAGGAGGGTATTATATACGAACAGTTGACCAAATAGCCGAAGACAATATTGATACACAAGCAGATTATATTGACGTTCATTTTGCTTTTGAATCTTTTAACCCCAAAAATGATATAGATATCTACGTTACAGGAGCTTTTAATGATTGGCAATTATCCGATCAAAATAAAATGATTTTT
>JBKDZS010000031.1:0-9479 GCA_047971445.1 Flavobacteriales bacterium | reverse complement strand
GACTATTCAAAGCTTTTGAGAGAGGAGAAATATATTCTTTAACAGGAAATATGGATCAAGAAGCTAATAACTATTTTGAGGAAGGAGTTGTGCGTCCTGATTTGATTTTAAAGGATTTAACTCAGATTTTCTATCCTTCTAAAAAAAGACAAAAGCTAAAATTTTACAAAAAATTAAAATAATTACTTAAGGATAAAATTTGTTAGAGAATTTTAGTATATAAGCTTTCTTATAGCGTGATTTATTGTTATTCCCTGCCATTTGTCATAGAAAAAATAAAGAAATATTACATTCACGTTTAACCTTGGAAATGCTAAAACAAGTAAAAAGTTCTATTTCATATACATTTTTAAAACTTGATATGAAGTAATAGAGTTATACAGATATTTTTTCAGAAGGATTGTTTATAACTTTTTTCCTCCCAATGGTTTGTGTTATAAAATCAGTTTCCAAATTCATATTTCTTGCAGGAGAATAAGCCCTTCCATAATAGATAATTTGAAGATGTAATTTATTCCATAGTTCGATAGGAAAAAGACGCTTAGCATCCTTTTCAGTTTGTATGACATTTTTGCCATTAGATAACCCCCAGCGCCACATCAAACGATGAATATGAGTGTCAACTGGGAAAGCAGGAAATCCAAAAGCCTGACTCATAACGACAGAAGCCGTTTTGTGCCCAACTCCGGGTAACGATTCTAATTCTTCGTAGGTTTGAGGAACTTTACCATGATGTTGGTCGATTAAAATTTTAGAAAGTTTGTGAATATTTTTTGCTTTAGTAGTTGATAAACCAATTTGCTTAATATAATCCTTTATTTCCTCCCAACTAAGTTGTATCATAAGATAGGGAGTATCTGCTTTTTGAAAAAGAGCAGGCGTTACTTCATTTACCTTTTTATCAGTTGTTTGAGCAGACATTAAAACAGCTAATAATAAGGTATAGGGAGAATAATGATCTAAAGGAATTGGAGTTTCGGGATATAATTTTTCCAATTCATTAATTACAAATTGTACTTTTTCTTGTTTAGTCATAGTGCAAAAATAAAAAAATCCCGATGAAAATCGGAATTTCACACTATACATAAATTAAGCTTGACTTAGTAAAAATAAACTAAACTTTAACTTTAGGGGCGCCTTCTAAAATAGTTTGATTAGCATTATGTTCAAATTGTTTAAAATTAGCTTTAAATTTAGAGGCTAAAGCATTAGCCTGAATATCATAAGCTACTTTATCAGACCAAGTATTCCTTGGGTTTAAAACATGACTAGGAACTTCTGGACATTCTTGTGGCATTTGAATTCCAAATACCTTGTGAGTATCAAAAGTCACATGCTCCAGCTTGTTTTCCAAAGCCGCTGTGATTAAAGAGCGCGTATGTCTTAAACTCATACGTTTACCAACACCATAAGCTCCTCCGATCAATCCTGTGTTTAATAGCCAAACGTTGGCACCAGACATTTCAATTTTTTCACTTAGCATAGCACCATATTCCGTTGGGTGCAATGGCATGAATGGAGCACCAAAGCATGCAGAAAATGTAGTTTGAGGCTCTGCAATACCTTCTTCGGTACCGGCTACTTTTGAGGTATAACCCGAAATAAAATGATAAGCAGCTTGACCTGATGTTAGTTTTGAAATAGGAGGTAATATTCCGAAAGCATCATAAGTTAAAAAGAAAATATTCTTAGGATTCTTTGCAAGCGATGGTTTCTGAATGTTGGGGATGAAATCAATAGGGTAGGAAACACGTGTATTTTGTGTGATAGTATCATTTTCATAATCTACCTCATTAGTATTTTCTTTAAAAACAACATTCTCTAAAATAGCTCCTTTTCGAATAGCAGCATAAATATTGGGCTCACTTTCAGCTGAAATATTAATCACTTTAGCATAACATCCGCCTTCAAAATTAAAAATACTGTTTTCAGGAGTCCATCCATGTTCATCATCTCCGATTAAATAGCGATTCGGATCTGCAGATAAGGTTGTTTTTCCTGTTCCTGATAATCCAAAAAAGAGTGCAGTATCACCTTCTTTGCCAACATTAGCAGAACAATGCATTGGAAATACATTATGCTCTTTTGGTAAAATGAAATTTAAAGCAGAAAAAATGCCTTTTTTCACTTCTCCAGTATATCCAGTTCCTCCAATTAGAGCTATTTTCTTTTTAAAATTTAAGATCGTGAAGTTATGCTGTCGTGTACCATCTATCTCAGGATCTGCCTTGAAATTAGGCGCATTAATGACCTTCCATTCAGGAGTAAAATTACTCAACTCTTCTTGGGTAGGTCTTAGAAACATATTGTATACAAAAAGATTGGACCAGGGATATTCATTTATAACACGGATGTTTAGTTTAAATTCGGGACTTGCACAAGCGTAAGCATCACGAACGTATAATTCTTTTCCCGAAAGGTATTCTGTTACACGCTTATATAAATGATCAAACTTGTCAGAATCAAAAGGAAGATTAATTTTTCCATCCCACCAAACAGAATTTTCTGTAATAATGTCTTTTACGATGAATCGATCTTCAGGGGAACGCCCTGTGAATTCACCTGTTTTAATAACGATAGCGCCTTGACTTGATTCAATTCCTAATTTTCTATCAAGTACTTCTTGATGTAATTTGTCAGAAGTTAGTTGATACTTAATAGAAGTATTTTTAATACCATAATCTGCAAGATTTACTCTAGTCATTTTAAATTTTTTGTTAAAAATTATAGCAAATGTATAGCTTTTTATTACTCTGTTAGAACGATTTAGAACTTTTTTTACAATAAGATATAAGTGTGTTTTTAACACAAAATGAATAAGGTTTTACAGTATAGAACAATAACACTCAGAAGTGTGCTTAGAGAAAATCAAGTCGGTATAAAGAATCTTTGAATGCTATATAAAAAAAGAAGAATAAGGTTGAGTAAACCATTATAATTATCATGTATTTATTAAAAAAAAGGAAGCTCCTGAAATAAATTGTTCATTTTTTAATAAAGTTTATTATTTTTGCGTAAAATAATTTAATATTAAAATTTAAAGATTATGTCTGATATTGCATCAAGAGTAAAAGCGATTATTGTTGACAAATTAGGAGTTGATGAAAGCGAAGTTACACCAGAAGCTAGCTTTACAAACGATTTAGGAGCAGATTCATTAGATACTGTTGAATTAATTATGGAATTCGAAAAAGAATTTGATGTACAAATTCCAGATGATCAAGCTGAGAATATTTCAACGGTTGGTCAAGCGATTTCTTATATCGAAGGAATCAACAAATAATTTGACAACTCTAATAATTTCATATAAGGTATGAATTTTAAAAAAGTTGTTGTAACAGGTTTAGGCGCATTTACCCCAGTTGGAAATGATGTTGAAGAATTTTGGCAAAATATATCCAATGGAGTGAGTGCTGCTGCGCCTATTACAAACTTTGATGCTTCACAATTTAAAACACAATTTGCTTGTGAAGTTAAAAATTACGATCCAAGTGCTTACTTTGATAGAAAATTATCCCGTCAGTTAGACAAATGTGCTCAATTTGGAATTATAACAGCAGATCAAGCTATAGAAGATAGCGGATTGGATATTGAAAAAATTAACAAGGATCGAGTAGGTGTTATTTGGGGTTCAGGTATAGGAGGAATTAAAACTTTTGAAGATGAGGTAACAAGTTTTGCAGAAGGTAATGGAATTCCTCGCTACAGCCCTTTCTTTATACCTAAAATGATTGCCGATATTACGCCAGGACATATTTCAATTAGATATGGATTCAGAGGGCCCAATTTTACAACTGTTTCGGCTTGTGCTTCATCTGCAAATGCTTTAATTGATGCATTAAACTATATTCGCCTAGGGAAGGCAGATGTGATTGTTGTTGGTGGATCAGAAGCTGCAATTACAGAAGCTGGAATAGGTGGTTTTAATGCTTTAAAAGCATTATCTACTAGAAATGATGATCCTAAGTCGGCTTCTCGTCCTTTTGATAAAGATCGTGATGGTTTTGTAATGGGAGAAGGAGGTGCTTGCTTTGTAATTGAAGCAGAAGAACATGCAAAAGCGAGAGGAGCTAAAATCTATGCTGAATTAGCTGGAGGAGGGATGTCTGCAGATGCGTACCATATTACAGCACCACACCCAGAAGGATTAGGAGCCATTGCTGTGATGAAAAATTGCTTGGAAGATGCTAATATAAAACCAGAAGAAGTAGATACCATTAATATGCATGGAACTTCAACTCCTTTAGGTGATGTAGCGGAATCGAAAGCAATTATAGAAGTGTTCGGAGATCACGCATACAATGTGAATATCAATTCTACGAAATCAATGACAGGACACTTGTTAGGAGCAGCAGGAGCTGTAGAAGCGTTAGCTTCAGTCTTGGCTATTGTACACAATGAAGTACCCCCAACAGTCAATTTTCATACGCTCGATGAAAATATTGATCCAAAACTTAATTTTACATTTAATAAAGGACAAAAAAGAAAAGTTGATGTAGCGTTAAGTAATACTTTTGGATTTGGAGGACACAATGCATGTGTTATTTTTAAGAGGTATTCATGATTCAAGTTTTCAAAAAAATATTTTCCCGTCCAAAACAAGGCGGGATTTTTCATGATAAGGTTGAGAAAATAGTAGGATTTTCTCCAAAAAACATATCACTTTATGTAGAAGCGTTTACGCACAGGTCTGCGTCTAAAAATAATAAGACAAAAGACAAAAGATTTAATTATGAGCGATTAGAGTTTTTGGGAGATGCCATTTTGGGTGCTGTAATTGCACATTGGTTGTATATAGAATCTCCTCATGAGCAGGAAGGTTATTTAACTCAAATGCGTTCTAAAATAGTAAGTAGAAAAAATTTGAACGATATAGGTGAAAAGCTTAAGTTAAAATGTTTAATTCACTCTAAAACAAGAGATTCTAAAGATATTTTGGGAGATGTTTTTGAAGCTCTAATAGGTGCTATTTACGAGGATAAAGGATACGAATTCTGTCGTGAATTTATTCATAAGAAAGTTATTGAACCTTTTGTTGATTTAAATCAATTGGAAAATCAAATTTCGAGTTATAAAAGCTTGATGATTGAGTGGTCTCAAAAAAATAAGAAGGCACTTGAGTTTATGACTATGGAAGAAGAAAATGCAGAAGACACCATTATTTTTATGTCCTCTTTAATGATTGATGAAAAAATAGTTGCAAAAGGAAGAGCAAACTCAAAGAAAAGAGCAGAAGAAATTTCTTCGAAAAGAGCTTACTTTACTATGCAGTCTGAGTTCTCTGTATCAAAATAAAAAATAATACAGAAATATTTTGTACTTTTGACACTAACCTATGGCTTTAGATTTATTTGACATAAAAAATGAAGTAGATTTTGAAGTAATAGCATTACGTAGTGTACTACCTGAGTATAAACTAGCTTACCATTTAAATCAATTTCTCGGAGTTAAATTAATCCGTCAAAAAAATGATTTAGACCTGATCTTAAAAAATAAGGTTGTTAATTTTGCAACCTATCAGTATTTGAATGAAGAGGATCAAAAAGAATTGTATTTATTAAAAAATAATACAGTGAATGAAGCTATGGAAGAAGAGTTTACATTATTTAAAGAAAGTGTAAAAGAAGAAAAATTCTTTTTAGTTCCTGAACTATCTGAATTTGATTTTATCCTAAAAATTTATGGATATAGTAGTGAAGAAATGGTAAGGAAAATAAAGCAAATATCAAATATTCAAGTTATTAAAACAATGGGAATATCGAAGATAAAGTCGATTCATCATTTAATATTTTAGAACAACTTTTTAATTATGGCTATAAAATTCAGTAAAAAAACAAAAATTGTCGCGACTTTAGGGCCTGCTTCAGGGAGTAAAGAAGTGATGTTGGAAATGATTCGAGCAGGTGTTAATGTATTTCGAATTAATTTTTCTCATGCGAAATATGATATAGTAGTAGATCGCATTCGGTTAATTAGAGAAATTAACAAAGAATACGGGCATAATATTGCTATTTTAGCCGATTTACAAGGTCCAAAACTAAGAATTGGTGAAGTCGAAGAAGGTGCCTTCATTAATCCAGGAGATCGTTTAATCTTTACAAGTGAAAAAATAGTTGGAAATTCAGAACGTGTTTACATGAATTATGAACAATTTCCTCAAGATGTAAATCCAGGAGAACGCGTTTTAATGGATGATGGGAAATTAATTGTAGAAATTGAGGAAACCAATAAGAAAGATACGGTAAAAGCAAAGGTGATCCAAGGAGGACCTTTAAAGTCAAATAAAGGGGTTAACTTACCTAATACAAAAATATCATTACCTGCTTTAACAGAAAAAGATATCAAAGATGCAAAGTTTGCTTGTGAACAGCAAGTAGATTGGATAGCACTCTCTTTTGTGAGACATGCTCAGGATTTAGAAGATATCAAAAAATTGATTGAAGAGCATTCAGATTATAAAATTCCAGTAATTTCAAAAATAGAAAAACCAGAAGCTATTGATAATCTAGATGAAATTATTTATAATACAGATGCTTTGATGGTTGCCCGTGGAGATTTGGGAGTTGAAATTCCAATGGAGGAGGTACCGTTAATACAAAAACGAATTGTAGATGCTTCAAAATTAGCACGTAAACCTGTGATTATTGCTACTCAAATGATGGAAACTATGATTGATAGCATGACCCCAACCCGAGCAGAGGTAAATGATGTAGCAAACTCTGTATTAGATGGAGCTGATGCCGTAATGCTTTCAGGAGAGACTTCTGTAGGTAAATATCCGGTTGAGGTAATCAAAAAGATGAGTAGTATTTTACGTGCTGTGGAATTAGATGAATCGATTATTACACCTAGATATAAACCCCGAAAAAAAGATGAACATTATATAACGAATACAACATGTTCTCAAGCTGCTAAAGTAGCTCAAAGAGTTAACGCAGAAGCCATTATTACTTTAACACATACGGGATATACAGCTTTTCAAGTTTCATCTTACCGTGCCCATGCTCATATATTATGTTTTACAGATAATCCAAGAATTGTTTGTATGCTGAGCTTACTATGGGGAGTTCGGGCATTTTTGTATGATTCTAAAGGGAAAACACATGAAGATATTTTTGAGTATGTAAAACAAACTGCTGTTAATCATGGAACTGTGAGCAAAGGAGAGTTAACAGTTAACTTATTTTCTATGCCTGCTTTTGAAAAAGGAAAGACGAATACATTAATTATTAATAGAGTTTAAGAGTTTCAATTTATTAATTAAAAGTTAGTTTGAAATAGTTATATGTCCTATATGAAGAGGGCTCAGTGAAAATGTATTACAGAAATGAAAATCGGATTATTTTTTGGGTCATTTAATCCTGTTCATATAGGACTTATGATTATAGCAAATCATATGGTAGAATTCACAAAATTGGATGAAGTATGGTTTGTGGTATCACCTCATAGTCCCCATAAGAAAAAGAAATCACTATTAGATGATTATCATCGTTTGGAAATGGTTCAAATAGCTATAGGAGATCATTATAAATTAAGAGCTTCTGATATTGAGTTCTTCCTCCCTCAGCCTTCTTATACAATTGATACATTAGCTTATATTAAAGAAAAATATCCTGAACATGATTTTTCGTTGATCATGGGAATGGATAATTTAGAAACCTTGCATAAATGGAAAAACTATGAAGTTATTCTTGAAGGGTATGAATTGTATGTTTATCCGAGAATTGGTTCAAAAAGTAATAAGTTGATAACCCATTCCAATATTCATATTGTTGAAAATGTTCCCATTATGCAAATTTCAGCCACTTTTATACGAAAGGCTATAAAAGAAGGAAAAAATATAGCACCATTATTATCCCCAGGTGTTTGGGACTTTTTAGAAAAAAATAATTTTTATCGTTGAAAAATAGCTCTCTTTCTAGAGGTTGATTTCATTATTGATATAGGTTTAAGTAATAATAAAGATTTTCTAACTCCTTTTTGGTTAAATGTTTAAAGTTGGGCATAGGAGATTTATTATATTCCAACCAAATACTAAGAGCTGAAGAATCTTTATTTTGGATGAGTGTTTGATTATCGGAAATAAAAGAAAACAACCATTTTTTAGGATGTCGTTTGGTAACATTCTTTAAAGAAGGCCCGACTAATTTTCGATCCATACGATGACAGCTAGCACATTGATTATTAAAAATGGTTTCTCCCTTTATAAATTTTTTATCTTTAGGAGATGCTTTAGAAGTAGTATTATTATAAGGTTGATTATGATGTGACGATTTTTTTTCATGACAAGCTATAAACAAGAATAAAGCGATATAGAAATAGAAAAAAAAGCGGATCATAATTATAAATTTCCATAAAAATAAGAAATGTTCCTCATTTGACTAAAATTTTGATGTATTTTTGTACAAAATGTAGAAAAATATGACCATTCAAGATATTCAAAAAGAAATAGTCGATGAATTTTCGTTTTTTGAAGATTGGCAACAAAAATATGAATATTTAATTGAATTGGGTAAATCATTAACTCCGTTATCTAAGGTAGAAAGAACAGCTGACAGATTGATTAAAGGATGTCAGTCACAAGTATGGTTAAAAGCGGATATGGATGGAGATAATATCGTTTTTGATGCAGATTCAGATGCTATATTACCAAAAGGAATAGCAGCTTTGTTAATCCGCTTATATTCAGGACAAAGACCAGAAGATATTATTACCTCAAATGAGAATTTTTTACATGAAATAGGATTGCAAGAATTTTTATCACCAACTCGTGCTAACGGGACATTAGCTATGATTAAGCAGATAAAATTATATGCAATAGGATTGAAAATGAAAAAATAATATCAAAAATAGTGAAGTTATGAAAAAAGTATTTTTAACATTATCTATTATCTTAAGTTGTTTATTAATAACAAGTTGTGGAGGTAAATGTAAAGAGCGTTGTCAAAAAGAACCGTGTTCGAAAGAACAAAAGAAAGCTTGTAATGAAAATTGCAAAAAAGAATGCTGTTCAAAAGACAAGAAGGTATGTGATGAAAATTGCAAAAAAGAGTGCTGTTCAAAGGACAAGAAGGTATGTGATGAAAATTGTCAAAAAGAATGCTGTAAAGGAAAAAAAGCTCCAACAGCAGAATAAACAAAGTAATTTTTAATATAATGTAAAGAAGTTAGAAGCTATTTTTAGCTTCTTTTTTGTTACTAAAGAATCAAAATTTAATGTTTATAAATGTTAATGTAGAGTTAAAAAACAGAAAATAAAACATTTGGTAAGCTTTTTGACTTTTTATCGTAAAGATTAATTAAGAAAACAAAGATGAAACAGAAAATTCAGAAATTAGTTATAGTAACTTTTGTATCATTTGGATTTATTCAAATGCATGCTCAAAAAAATGTTCAAGAAGCAAATGCCAAACGTTTGGAAAGGATGTCAAAGCATTTAGAGCTTTCAGATGATCAAATAACCCAAATAAAAAATATAA
>JBKDZS010000030.1:0-6945 GCA_047971445.1 Flavobacteriales bacterium | reverse complement strand
TAATTATATGTTTTTATTATTAATTCCATGATATAAATTTAAAAAATAATTTCATGCAAATTGATAAACAAAGGTTAAATTTGCAATTATCTTAGAGACAAAAAGTATACCAAAATGAATATACCAACTCAATATAATCCAAATATAACTGAAGCTAAATGGTATCAGTACTGGATAGACAATCGTTTTTTTAACTCAACACCTAACGAAAAATCAGCTTACACTATTGTTATTCCTCCTCCAAATGTTACCGGCGTTTTGCATATGGGGCATATGCTAAACAATACGATACAAGATGTTTTGATTCGTCGTGCACGTATGAATGGACTTAACGCTTGTTGGGTTCCCGGGACAGATCATGCCTCAATTGCTACAGAAGCCAAGGTAGTAGATCGACTTAAAAAACAAGGGATTTCAAAAGAGAATCTAACTCGTGAAGAATTTTTAGAAAAAGCTTGGGACTGGACAAATGAACATGGAGGAATTATATTAGAGCAATTAAAAACATTAGGGGCTTCATGTGACTGGGATCGTACTAAATTTACCTTAGATAAAAATTTATCGGAATCAGTGAATAAAGTTTTTATAAAGTTGTACGAAAAAGGATTAATATACCGAGGCTTTCGAATGGTTAATTGGGATCCAGAAGCTAAAACAACATTATCAGATGAAGAGGTTATTTACGTTGAAAAGCAAGGAAAATTATACCATGTTCAATATCAAGTTGAAGGGAGTAATGAATACATTACGATTGTAACAACGCGTCCTGAAACTATTTTGGGAGATACTGCTGTATGTGTTAACCCTAATGATGACCGATATAAGCATTTGGTGGGAAAAAAGGTAATAGTTCCCATTGCAAATCGTATTATTCCTATTATTCAAGATGATTATGTAGATATGGAGTTTGGAACAGGATGTTTAAAAATAACACCTGCACACGATATTAATGATCAAGAAATAGGAAATCGTCATAATTTAGAAGTGATTGACATTTTTAATGAAAATGCTACATTAAATGCAAATGGATTACATTACAACGGAAAAGATCGTTTTGTTGTACGTAAAGAAATTGAAAAAGAATTAGCTGATATAAAGGCTTTACGAAAAGTAGAAGATTATACAAATAAAGTAGGAACTTCCGAAAGAACAAAAGCTATCATTGAACCTCGTCTTTCCGTTCAATGGTTTTTAAAAATGGAAAAAATAGCCAAAAAGGCATTGGATGTTGTCGAAAAAGGCGAGGTTAAATTTTACCCTCAACATTATATTAATACGTACCGTCATTGGCTAGAAAATATTCGTGACTGGAATATTTCACGTCAATTATGGTGGGGACATCGTATTCCTGCTTATTATTACGGTGAAGGAAAAGATGATTTTGTAGTAGCTGAAACTATTGAAAAAGCATTGGAATTAGCAAAACAAAAGACCCAAAATTCACAACTTACAGCAGAGGATTTAAAACAAGATGAAGATGCTTTAGACACTTGGTTTTCTTCATGGTTATGGCCTATATCAGTTTTTGATGGTATTAACAATCCAAACAATGAAGAAATTGCATACTATTACCCTACTTCAGATTTGGTTACAGGTCCAGATATTATTTTCTTTTGGGTAGCACGTATGATCATGGCAGGGAATGAGTTTCGAAATCAAATTCCTTTTAAAAATGTTTATTTTACAGGAATTGTTCGTGATAAACAACGACGTAAAATGTCTAAATCATTAGGAAACTCTCCTGATCCTATTGAGTTAATGAAACAATATGGTGCGGATGGAGTTCGAGTAGGGGTTTTATTAAGCTCTTCTGCAGGAAGTGATTTAATGTTTGATGAGGATTTATGTTTACAAGGGCGTAATTTTTCTAATAAAATATGGAATGCTTTTCGTTTGATAAAAGGCTGGGAGGTAGATGTTAATAAAATACAGCCAGCTAATACAAAACAAGGCATACAATGGTTCGAAAATAAATTAAACCTGATAATTAATCAATTAAACTCTGACTTTGACAAGTTTCGTATTTCGGATGCTTTAATGAAATTGTATAAATTAGTTTGGGATGATTTCTGTTCCTCTTTTTTAGAAATAATTAAACCTGTCTATGGTGAAGGAATTGACCTCAAAACATTAGAAAAAACAATTGAGTTGTTTGAAAAGCTGATGCAGTTGTTACATCCATTTATGCCTTTTTTAACAGAAGAAATTTGGCAACATATAGCAAATCGAGATGTCAAAGAAGCTATTACGATAAGTATAATGCCTAAATCTCATGGAAAACCTGATGAAAATCTGATTAAACAATTTGAAGAAGCATTACATATTATAAGCAATATACGCACCATTCGTAAAGAGAAGCAAATTCCATTTAAAGATGGTCTAACTCTAGTTAAGCCCTTAAAAAGTAATTCTAAATTTGATGCTGTTATTGAAAAATTAACCCATACTGAAATTACGATTTCAGATGAAAAGCCAGAAAGAGCTTTTGCTTTTCGTGTGGAACAGTTTGAGTATTTTGTTCCTTTAAAAGGGTCGATCAATATAGAGGCTGAAAGAGCAAAGTTAAACGAAGAATTAAGTTATCAGCAAGGCTTTTTAAAATCTGTAGAAAAAAAGTTAAACAATGAAAAGTTTATGAATGGAGCTCCAAAAACAGTTGTAGCTAATGAATGTAAAAAACGAGAAGATGCTTTAGCTAAAATTAAAACTCTAGAAGAAAGTTTAGCTAATCTTTAGTATAAAGAATTGTTGTTTAACGTCTAAAAAGATTGTATGAAATTGCATAAAATAGAAACAGGGAATTTTAAACTAGATGGAGGTGCTATGTTTGGTGTGGTTCCTAAAACATTATGGCAAAGAACCAATCCAGCAGATTCTAATAACATGATTGAAATGAGTATGCGTTGTTTATTAATAGAAGATGGAAACCGATTAATTTTAATTGACACGGGAATTGGAGATAAACAATCTGAAAAGTTTTTTAGCTATTATTTTAGATACGGTGACTTTTCTTTGGATCAATCCTTAGCAGAAAAAGGATTTCATCGAGATGCTATTACGGATGTTGTTTTAACCCATTTGCATTTTGATCATGTAGGAGGGGCAGCTCAATGGAACAAACAGCGAACAGGGTTTGAGCCTGCTTTTAAAAACGCACGATTTTGGACTAATCAAAATCATTGGAAATGGGCCACAGAACCTAATGCACGTGAAAAAGCTTCTTTTCTTTCAGAAAATATCATGCCTTTGCATGAAAGCGGTCAACTTCATTTTGTTGATCTTCCTGATGGTAATTTTGGGTATTCAGAAGAATTAGGTTTTGATTTATTATTTGTAGATGGTCATACAGAAAAGCAAATGATTCCTTTTATTCAATACCAAGATAAAACGATTGTTTTTGCAGCAGATTTACTGCCTACCGTAGGTCACTTACCAATTCCTTATGTAATGGGCTATGACACAAGACCTCTTCTAACACTAGATGAGAAAACTTCTTTTTTAAATCAGTGTGCTGATCAAAAATTGTATCTTTTTTTGGAACATGATGCTTACAATGAAGTTATAACCGTACACCATACAGAAAAAGGAGTTCAATTAAAAGACACCTTTACATTAGAAGCTATTTTATAGATACTGTGTTTGTTTAAGAAAAGTAATTTAATAAAAACCACCCTTAAACTCCTTTCTTTCTTTGAGTATCTTGAAACTCTTTAGTTCGTTGTTCAATTTCTTCCATAATTGGCCTCACAGTACTTTCTGGGATTTCAGCTATGCGAATATACATCAAACCGTCAATTGCATCGTTAAATTTAGGATCCACATTAAACGATATAATACGTGCATTTTGTTTTATGTACTTTTTCAATAAAATAGGAAAACGTAAGTCACCAGGCTCTATTTCATCAATTAATTTATCAAATTTGTTTAAATCAGCTTCTGTAGTATCAAAAATAAAATTTCGATCTTCCTTTTTTAATTTGACCTTATATTCATTTTTAGGATGAATATATTGTGCTATCGAAGCATCGTAATAATGTGAACGCATAAATTCAATCATTACAGATTTTGAAAAATCCGAAAATTGATTACTAATACTTACTCCGCCCATTAAGAAACGGTACTCAGGATATTTTAGTGTAATATGTATAATACCTCTCCATAACAAAAATAAAGGCATTGGGCGTTGCTGATATTCTTTGATCACAAAAGCACGTCCCATCTCGATGGTTCTTGGAAATAAAAAGTGAACTTCATCATCAAAGCCAAATAGTTCACTGGTATAAAAACCGTCTGTACCGTAATTTTCATAGATTTCCTTTCCTAATCCCATTCGGTAAGCTCCTACAATTTTATTGTACTTACGATCCCATAAAAATAAATGGTGGTAATAATGATCGTATTGATCCAAATCAATTTCCTGATTTGTCCCTTCTCCAACATCTCGAAATGTATGCTCTCTTAAGCGTCCTATTTCAGTTAAAATATTAGGAATTTGATCTGGGGAAGCGAAGTAAGCATCATAAGAGGCTCCTTCAAATAATAGCGTATCGGTTTTATGTAGTTTTTGAATTTCTTCTATGAGTAAATTTTGTGAAATAGGTGAAATAATTTTTTTAATTCCCTCAGAAGGAGACTTTAAATCTTGATTAGAGCTGATTTTTTTTTCTTCTGTAAAGATATTTGCCAGCATATAAGTTTTCTTTCTTAAAAAGTCTGACAAAGATGGAATATCTTCAAAACTTTGTATTTCTTTGGTTGAAATGGGTTTTCCAATTCGTATTTTGATTTTACTTTTTTTCTTCCTAGCTAATTCTCTAGGAAGCAAGGCTGTTCTTAAGTGACTACTCCAGTTAGATAAAGTATAAAAGGATTTAGAATTACGTGCATAAAAATAAATAGGAACTACTGGAACCTCAGCTTTTTTTATCAAACGGATAGCGGACTCTTGCCATACACGATCTTTGACAACACGATCTTTTATATCAAACATGGATACTTCACCCGCTGGAAACATTCCAATAGGGTTTCCTGCTTTTATTTCATGTAAAGCTTTTTTAATCCCTTCAATACTAGATTTTTTATTTTTTAAATCCTCAAAAGGATTTACTGACAACAAAAATGGACGCAAATTTTCTATTTTATACAATAAAAAATTAGCTAACACCTTGTATTCTGGTCTTATATCAGTCAAGATTTTCATTAATAATATACCATCCAATCCTCCTAAAGGATGATTGGAAACCGTGATAAAAGCCCCATTTTTAGGTATTCGTTTTAAATCATCTTCATGAATTTCATAATCAGCACCTAAATCACTCGGCAAAGCATCTAAAAATTGTTTTGAAGGTAAATGATGATGGCGATCGTATACAGTATTCAAATCATTAATTTTTAATAATCTCATGATTCCTTTTGCAAAAAAATGACCCAAAAAACCAATTTTTTTTAATCCAAGACCTTTTTGTACTTCTTTTGATGTAACGATTTTCGCCATATTATTCTACTACAACTAGTTGAGCTGTTTCTTTAATTTTCTGTGACACCAATACTTCATATTTTGAAGTAATTTCTTCAATAGCTTTTGAATTGTAATGACGAATGGTATATAGACTTACATTTTCCACCCGTTCAATTGCATATTTTACTTTTAAATCTTCAATAAGACTATCAATTTTACTGAATTTATCATCCATACATAGAGAAAGACTTATGGCTGAATTTTGAATCATATTTACTTTCATACCATGATTTGCGACAAAATTAAAGATTTCACTTATATTTTCTTCTACAATAAATGAAAAATTTAATGTGGAGAAGGATAATAAAATTTGGTTTTTCTTTACAATAAAACATGCTATTTTAGGATTGAGTGATTGTCCTTTTCTTATAGAAGTGCCCTTTAGCATAGGGTTTTTATATGATCTTACATACAATGGTATTTCCTTATTTTGAAGAGGTTGTAATGTTTTAGGGTGAATTACAGATGCACCGTAATAAGCTAATTCTATCGCTTCTTCATATGAAATTTGATTTAGTAATGTAGTTTTGTCGAAATACCTTGGGTCTGCATTTAAAACGCCTTGAACATCTTTCCAAATGGTGACGTTTTCAGCATTTAAACAATAGGCGAAAATAGAAGCTGAATAGTCAGAACCTTCTCTTCCTAATGTAGTGGTAAAATAATTTTGGTCAGACCCTAGAAAACCTTGTGTAATGTAAAGAAAGTTTTTATCTAGTGTTTCTATGTTAGATTTTGTTAACTTCCAATTTACTTGAGCATCTCGATACGTTGCATCAGTTTTGATGTAATCTCGCACGTCCAACCAACTATTTTCTAATCCTTTTTTATTTAAATAGGCACTCACTATTTTTGTAGACAACATCTCTCCATAAGAGACAACTTGATCATAAATAAAATTATAATTGGGCGATTTATTCCTTTTTAAAAAAGATCTCAAATCTACAAAAAGCTTTTCAACCTCTTCAACTATAAGGTCTTTTGGCAAAAATAAGTCGTCTAAAATTGTTTTGTGATTTTGCTCTACAAAAGCCACTTTTTTTTCAAAACCTTCATCATTAAAACAAGCTTTAACTACTTCTTCAAGAGCATTAGTTGTTTTCCCCAAAGCAGAAATTATCACAAAAGTTTTTTCAAACCCTGTTTTTTCTAAAACGGAAAGTACATTTCGAATACTTTTAGCATCCCTTATAGATGCTCCTCCAAACTTATAAATTTTCATTTACATACTTTTGAATATTCTCGCGAGTCATTTTACATAAAACCCATTCTTCATCCAAATGAGTGTTATATTTTTTGTAAAAGTTTAATGCAGGTGTATTCCACTCTAAAGCTTCCCATTCCATTCTACCAACATTTTTTTGTTTAGCTACTTTTAAGATGGTGTTAAACAATTGTGTTCCAATTCCCTTTTGTCGATACTTTTT
>JBKDZS010000029.1:0-7451 GCA_047971445.1 Flavobacteriales bacterium | reverse complement strand
CTTTTTCCATTTCGAACAAAGAAGTTAAGCCCCATTGCGCCGATGGTACTGAGTAAAATCGGGAGAGTAGGTCACCGCCTCTTTTTAAAAGCTTTATAGGTTAATCTATAAAGCTTTTTTTATTTATTTTATTATACATGAAACCTAATCTGTATAACACTCCCTTGAAGTAACGTAATTCTGAAAAAAATTATTTAATAGCTATGTCTAGTGAATTAACTTACTTACTAATACGTATAATACCATACCTCCTAAAAAAAGACCTTTAGAAGGTAACTCTCCATAAATTATAAAAATAGATACTATTTTTCTACTATATTTAAAAGTGTACCTTTGTCTTAGAATAGAAAAACTATATGGCAAGAAGAACCCATAAAAATAGCAAACAACACTCCACTCGTCTTCTAAATATAGGACGGGATATTGTTAGTTTATTTCTTAAAAAACCAAACCAATCACTAAATTTTAAGCAAGTGGCTGCTGGATTAGGTAAAAAGACACATAAAGAAAAAAATGAAATCATTAAAGTACTCCAAAAACTTCGATCTCAAGATCGTTTGGAGCAAGTTTCTAAAGGGAAGTTTAAACTAGCTCCTTTGAAAGATACATTGGAGGGTATCATTGATTTTACATCTTCAGGTGCTGCTTATGTAATTATAGAAGGAATGGACAATGATATTTACATCCCAAAAGGAAAAACGGGAAATGCTTTGAATAAAGATCGTGTTTCAGTATTGTTGTGTAAACGACGAAAAAATAAAACACAAGAGGGTGAGGTTATCGATGTTTTAAAACGAAATAGCTCTCAATTTGTAGGTGTTTTAGAATATAAATTGGGTGCTGATTATGGTTTTGTAACTACTCAAAGTCGTGATCTCCACGTAGATTTATACATTCCTAAATCAAAAATGAAAGGAGCTAAAAATGGAGAAAAGGTAATTGCTGTTATGACAGATTGGCCTTCCCATGCTAGAAAACCCTTTGGGAAAATTACTACTGTTTTAGGAACTCCAGGAGAGCATGATGTAGAAATTCATTCTATTTTAGCTGATTACGATCTTCCATATGAATTTTCAAAAGAGGTAGAACAGGAGGCAAATTCCATTTTAACCTCAATTACTCAGGAGGAGATTAATAAGCGTCGTGATATGCGAAATATTACCACTTTTACCATTGATCCAACGGACGCTAAAGATTTTGATGATGCTCTATCTTTTGAGCGGTTAAAAAATGGAAATATAGAAGTTGGAGTTCACATTGCCGATGTTTCCCATTACGTCAAACCTGGAACACTTTTAGACAATGAAGCTTATAAACGTGCTACTTCTGTTTATTTAGTAGATCGTGTAGTTCCTATGTTACCAGAAGTTTTATCTAATAACGTTTGTTCACTTCGTCCAAATGAGGAAAAACTTACTTTTTCAGCTTGTTTTGAAATGACAGAACAAGGTGATATTGTGAAAGAGTGGTTTGGTAGAACAGTAATTTTATCTGATCGTCGTTTTACTTATGAGGAGGCTCAGAAAGTAATTGAAACAAAAAAAGGGGATTTTAAAGATGAAATTTTAATATTAGATCAGTTAGCTAAAATTTTACGTGAAAAACGCATGCAATCAGGTGCTATTAGCTTTGATAAAATAGAAGTTAAATTTAAATTAGATGAAAATGCTGATCCTGTTGGGGTGTATTTTAAGCAAAGTAAAGATGCTAATAAATTGATTGAAGAATTTATGTTATTAGCCAATCGTAAAGTCTCTGAATTTGTTAGCTTGAAGAAAAATAAATCTCTTTCGGGAAATACCTTTGTTTACCGTATTCATGATGATCCGGATTTTGAAAAATTAAATTCACTTAAAACTTTCATTCAGCAATTTGACTATGACTTGGATCTTACAAATAAGAAGTCAATTTCTCAATCTATGAACTATCTTTTAGAAGAAGTTAAAGGTAAAGGTGAAGCTAATATGATTGAAACACTTGCTATGCGAACTATGAGTAAAGCTAAGTATTCCACTGAAAACATTGGTCATTATGGTTTAACGTTTAACTATTATTCTCATTTTACATCACCTATTCGTCGTTATCCTGATGTCATTGCACATCGATTATTACAGCATTATTTGGATCAAAAAAAATCACCTAATCCTGAACCTTATGAGGTGGATTGTGTACATTGTTCAAATCGAGAACGCTTAGCTACTGATGCAGAACGAGACTCTATTAAATATATGCAAGCAAAATACTTAGAACAGCATATAGGTGAAGTTTATTCTGGTGTAATTTCAGGAGTTACTGAATGGGGAATTTATGTAGAGCTCCCTGAAATACTGTGTGAAGGTATGATTAGCTTACGTGACATGAAAGGTGATCATTACAATCTTGACCCTAAAAACTATCAAATAATAGGGAAACGAACTGGAAATAGCTATCGATTAGGAGATTCTATTACCATAAAAGTAGTGCATGTAAGCCTTGAGAAAAAGCAAATAGATTTTGAAATTGCAGAGAATATAGTGTAACTTTGTTTTGTTCTATGGAATATTTAGAAGTTATATTTTCTGCCACTTTACTTAGTTTGATTTTAAGCTTTGTATTGATAGGCCCTGTCTTCTTCTTAATGATTGAAACCAGTATTACCAAGGGAATACGTGCTGCTCTAGCTCTTGATTTGGGAGTTATTGTTGCAGATTTAGTTTATATTTTTGTTTGTTACTATGGCTCCAAAGAAGTTTCAAAATATCTAACAGCACACCCTGAATCTTTGGCTATTGGAGGCTTGGTTATTCTTGTTTTTGGGCTGTTTCAAGTAATTTCTAAAGGGAATTTACATTTTAAAAATAATGTTCATGTAGGAAGTAACTATTTAAGTATGTTTTTTAAAGGTTTTATTCTAAATTTTGTCAATATTGGAATTTTGATTTTTTGGCTAGCAACCGTTATTATTGTAAATGCCAGTTACCATCATGAGATTTACAAAATCACTACTTTTTTTAGTGTATTATTAGGTGTATTTTTAGCTATTGATATTCTGAAAATATTCTTAGCTCGAAAATTTAAAGACCATTTAACTGATCAAATGATTTATAAATTAAAAAAAGTAATAGGTTCTATTTTGGTAATTATTGGAGTATATCTCATTTTTAGAGGTTTTGGAGAAGTTAATATTGAACATGAGATTGATAAACACCCTTTACAGCAAATTGAATCTATTCAATATCCATGAGTTTTTTAGAAGTAAAAAATTTAAGTATCCGCTTTGATCAAAATACTGTTTTGAATGAAATTTCATTTTCATTAAAAGAGAAAAGAATTCTTGGATTAGTGGGGGAATCAGGTTCAGGAAAATCGTTGACTTCTTATGCCATAACAGGACTCTTACCTAAATCGGCTATTATTGATACGGGAAAAATCATCTTTAAAGGACAGAATTTATTACAAAAGTCACCTAAAGAAATTCGCTCTTTATTGGGTAAGGAGATTGCTATGATCTTTCAAGAGCCTATGACTAGTTTAAACCCCAGCTTAACTTGTGGAGAACAAGTATTAGAGGCAATTCTTTTACACGAAAATATACGTAGAAAAGAAGGAAAAGAAAAGGTATTAGAACTTTTTGAACAAGTACTTCTTCCTGAGCCTAAACGGATTTTTAAAAGTTATCCTCATCAACTATCTGGAGGACAAAAACAGCGGGTTATGATTGCAATGGCACTTAGTTGTAACCCTTCATTACTAATTGCTGATGAACCAACTACTGCCCTTGATGTGACGGTTCAAAAAGAAATTCTTTCATTATTAAAAAAACTACAACAAGAGCGTAATATCAGTATTATTTTTATTTCCCATGACTTGGGAGTTATTAAGGCATTATGCGATGAAGTCATTGTATTGTTTAAAGGGAAAATTATTGAGAAAAATACGGTTAAGGCTATTTTTAATAACCCTAAAGATCCCTATACAAAAGGGTTGATTGCTTGTCGTCCCAAGATAGATATTCGTTTAAAGAAACTGCCTACAGTTGCTAATTTTACTGAGGGAAGTCATTTTGAAGAAGAAATTGAATATCCTCAGGAGCGAGAAGCTTATCAAAAAAAGCTTTATAGTCAACCTCCTCTTTTAGAAATTAAAAATTTAAAGAAATACTACCCTTTGAAAACGACTATTTTTAAAGAAAAAAAATATTTTAGGGCTGTAGATAATGTAAGTTTTCAAATTTACCCGGGTGAAACAGTTGGTTTAGTAGGAGAGTCTGGGTGTGGAAAAACTTCATTAAGTCGTACCATTTTACAACTTCAAAAAGCAACTGAAGGAGAAGTTTTCTACAAAGGAGAAGACTTAACTAAAATAACAAAAAGTCGTTTACGAGAGTTACGAAAAGAAATTCAAATTATTTTTCAAGACCCTTATTCAAGTTTAAATCCTAAAAAAACCATTGGAGAAATTATTATGGAACCTATGGAAGTTCATAGAATTGAGCGTACCAGAGGAAGGCAACAGGAAAAGGCTGTATATTTTTTAGAGCGTGTAGGGCTTTTAGGAGAACATTTAAACCGTTATCCACATGAATTTTCAGGAGGGCAACGTCAACGAATTGGAATTGCTCGTGTATTGGCTTTGAATCCTGAATTTATTATTTGTGACGAATCTGTTTCAGCCTTAGACGTTTCGGTACAGGCACAAGTTTTAAATCTTTTAAACGAACTTAAACAAGAGTATGGATTTACTTATTTATTTATTTCCCACGATTTATCTGTTGTAAAATATATGAGTAATCAGTTATTGGTTATGAATAAGGGAAAGTTTGAGGAAACGGGTGATGCTGATGAGATTTATCGTAATCCTTTGAAAAAATACACACAACGACTAATTGGGGCTATCCCAAAATTATAAAAGATGATTTTAAAATGTACAAAATATTACTTTTTTGTACGCAACCAAACTTGTTTTCCTTGATTTTTTAGACGATTGACTTCCTTTTGAGCCTCTTGTTGACTGTGATAGGTGTTATATGAAACGATAGTCATACCACTTAAAACCCCTAAAATCTGCGCATTATGATAGCCTTTAGCTTTTAATTCTTTTAATCTTTTATGAGCGTTGATTTTATTTTTGAATGCTCCACCAATCAATTGATATTTTCCTACTGATTTTTTAGATACTACGGGTTTCTTAATTACTTTAGTTTCTTTCTTTTTTTTCTTAATCGCAGGTTGTTTTACAACTTTCTTTTGAACATCTTTTATCTTTACACTTTCCAGTTCCTTATTCGTAATAGGTTCCATTACGTGAGGCTGTGGGTATAAAGCAGGGTCATGCGAAATGAAAGAATAATGAGCGACATCTTCAACTGACGAAGTTAAGTCGAATAGGGTAGCCATTTGGTATTTTACCTGATCTTTTTGAGTGTACCCTAAAGTTCCTACAAAGGCTAAGAGAAGAACTCCAGCTACTGCCATCAAAGCTTTTTTGACAGGGAAAAAAGAGGTTTTTGTATGTACTTTTTCTTCTCGTAAAATATAAGGTGCTTTTATAGGGATTAATCCAAACGAATCTTTTGCATAATTAATTTCTTTAAGAGGCTCAAAAACCAAACTACCTTCTTTATTTAAATGAAATACACCTATATTTTTCAATGTAAGCTTTTTGCCTGCGACTAACACGGCTTTCCATTTCTTTATACTATTTTGAACTAAATTAGATACTTCACTAAAGGAATTATTTTCTACCTGACTGATGTAATTTATCAACAATCCATCATTATTCTTTAGACTTGAATTGAAACGTAACTTCTTAGTTGGAGGTAAAAACTCACAGGTTTTTGAATTAAATTGAGCTGAAGTTTTTTGAGTTAAAAGTCCACCAAAATCAGGTATAATAATACAATCGTATAGGTATAATAAGTTGCTTATGTGTTTTTCTAAGTTCATCTCAAAAAGATACAATATTCGTGTGCAAGATACAATTTTTTTACATATTTTAAAAAATAATTTTTGTATCTATCTGTTTATAGAGAACTTATATGTAAATCCACCTAAAATTTGGAATCCTTGAGTATCATAATTTTTAAACTTTTCATAAGATCCAAAAATATTATTTAACTTCATAAAAGCACCCCATTTTTTATTAAACGTATAGTTTCCTCTTAGGTTAACATCTACGTAACTATTTAAACTTTTTATACCTTCTACAGTTGGCAATCCTGTTGAATAATCGTATACTAGATCTTTTCGCTTACCGACATAATAAATGTCTGTGCCAACAACTAGTTTATCAGTTAACAATTTATATTCTGCTGTAAATGTAGATGTGAAATCTGGATAATTCCATGCCTCATTTCCTTCTACGTCATAGTTGTAAAAAGCTGCAGATAAAGTAGTTGTCAATCGATCAACCCCTACATAATTTAACTCTCCTTTTATGCTCAAATTTTTTGTGTCAGCATAGACTGTTCCGAAACTATTTTCTAAATGATAAGGAATCATAGGAGCTATTTTAATCGGTGTATTGGTCATCATCATAAAATTTTCTATAGATGCATATGAAACCTCTCCTTTGTATTGAAAAACATCACTGAATATACCTTTTACTCCTCCGTAAATATTGTAACGTGTATTGGTAGACTCTAGCTCTACTCCAGGAGTTATCCATGGGTTTATTTGTACTAAATCATAGTATGTATTATTTTTTATACCCCCATTAACCCCTGTGTAAACATTAAATTCATCCGCTGGTCGAATCATCAATTCGACTTCAGGATAAATATAGAAATCATTTTGATTGTTTTCATAATCATTATTATATGTTAAATCAAGTCCTAGTTTAATGTAATTGATATCATTTGTAATTGTTATGAAAGGTTCCAAAGTGGCTTTGAAAAAACCTGCTTTAGTATTACTGCCAAAAGTGGATTCTTCAAAATCCGTATGAATATATTCTAAGTTCAAATTAGCATTTCCTTTAAAATAAATGGAATTTAGGGGCATTGATTGTCTTTTGCCATTATGTGCTAGATCTGTATCTAAACGAGCGTAAATTTCATCAGCATTAAAATTTCCTTTAAAGTAACGTACTAGTAGATCGGTATTGTCAAAAACACGATTTTCATATCCATCCAAACCAAAATTTAAATAGGCTGTACGGTACTTATTCTCTACATCAACTGAATTGTAAATTGGATTAGCTATATGCGTGCCTAATATGTTATCCAAATCTCCTATACCATAGTAATTATAAGTTGAAACATCATAGCCTAAAGTTAGTTTTGTGGCTAAGTCATCGTAATTAGCTTTATAAAATAATTCTAAACTATTTTGAGATTGATCGTCATCTACACGAATATGGTCTAGGTTAGCATCGGTACCAAAATGATGTAAAAAAACACCAAAGTGTTTATTGCGGTCGTACTCGTAATCTATATAGGCATCCAACAAGGTTGTCATAGGAAGTCCTAGACC
>JBKDZS010000028.1:0-24408 GCA_047971445.1 Flavobacteriales bacterium | reverse complement strand
CAACCTCCGCTGCTTTGAGGCAAAACAAAGCTCTTACAGATAAAACCATAGCTACTAAACGAGTCTTCAATAATTGACCCATATGTACTATTTCTTCATCGTAAGTATCATTAATAGCCGTCTCTTCAGCTTCTAAAGTTATTCTCTCATCTGAGAATAACATAAAATGGTGAATTAATATTTTAGCTGCCTCCGTTAAAGCATCTTTTGGATTGATTGAACCGTCCGTCTTGATATCAAAAACTAATTTTTCATAATCTGTCTTTTGCTCGACACGATAATTTTCAATCGCATATTTAACGTTTTTAATAGGCGTATAAATGGAATCTATAGCAATTGTACCTATTGGTGTATTTGCTTTCTTATTTTCTTCAGCAGAAACATATCCTCTACCTTTATCAATCGTAAAAGTAAAATTTAAACTCACTGATTTATCCATATTACAAATCACAAGTTCTGGATTTAAAACCTGAAAGCCTGAAATGAATTTACCCAAATCACCTGCTGTTAGTTTCTCTTGCTTTGAAATGGATATAGAAACCGTTTCGTTATCAGTATCTTCTACTTGTTGTTTGAATCGTACTTTTTTCAAATTCAAAATGACTTCTGTAACATCTTCTACAATACCTTTAATGGTTGAAAACTCGTGTTCAACACCTTCGATATTAATTGATGTAATTGCAAAACCTTCTAAAGATGAAAGCAAAACTCGACGAAGAGCATTACCAACGGTTAAACCAAACCCTGGCTCTAATGGTCTAAATTCAAATTTTCCATTAAAATCATTCGATTCGATTAATATAACTTTATCGGGCTTGATGAAATTAAGTATTGCCATAACTTTATAAACAGGGATTAATTATTTGGAGTATAATTCAACGATTAATTGTTCTTTAATATTCTCAGGAATTTGAATTCTTTCCGGAGTTGATGTAAATACACCCTCCTTTTTTTCATCATTCCATGTTAACCATTCATATGCATCCTGACGATTCGCTAATGAATCTTCAATAGCCGTTAATGATTTTGATTTTTCTCTTACTCCTACCACATCTCCAGGTTTTAACTGGTAAGAAGGAATGTTTACCACAGATCCATTAACGGTAATATGCTTATGAGAAACTAACTGTCTTCCTCCTTGACGCGTAGGCGAAATACCTAATCGAAACACCGTATTATCTAAGCGTGACTCACATAGCTGTAATAACACCTCTCCTGTAATACCTTTAGAACGGGATGCTTTGTCAAACATATTAGAAAACTGACGCTCCAAAATACCGTACATATATTTAGCTTTTTGTTTTTCAGCTAATTGCACAGCATATTCTGATTTTTTCCCTCTTCTTCTATTAGGACCGTGTTGTCCTGGAGGATATTTTCTTTTTTCAAAGTTTTTATCTTCACCGAAAATGGTTTGTCCAAATTTTCGAGCGATTTTGGTCTTAGGACCTCTGTATCTTGCCATTTTTATAATATTAAAAGATTCAAACTATGAATTAAGGCTTAATCCTTCGATAGTTATGCTGAATCTTATGTTAAAAAATTTAATTAAACTCTTCTTCTCTTTGGAGGACGACATCCGTTATGTGGCATTGGTGTAACATCAATAATTTCTGATACTTCAATACCGTTATTATGTAAAGTACGGATAGCAGATTCTCGTCCCTGCCCTGGTCCCTTTACATAAACTTTAACTCTACGTAATCCTGCTTCAAATGCTACTTTTGCACAATCTTCAGCTGAAACTTGAGCTGCATAAGGGGTGTTTTTCTTAGAACCTCTAAATCCTTGCTTACCAGCAGATGACCATGAGATTACTTCTCCATTCTTGTTCGTTAAAGAGATGATAATGTTGTTAAAAGATGCCTTAATATGTGCCTCTCCAACTGCCTCAACTTTAACCTTTCTTTTTTTTGCGGTTGATTTTGCCATAATGTTAGTTTACTATTTGGTAGCTTTTTTCTTATTAGCAACCGTTTTCTTCTTACCTTTTCTTGTACGTGAGTTGTTTTTTGTTCTTTGACCTCTTAAAGGTAATCCCATTCTATGACGGATTCCTCTTAAACAACCAATATCCATTAAACGTTTAATGTTTAATTGAACTTCTGAACGTTTTTCTCCTTCAACCTTCCAGTCTTCAGAGATTGCTGTACGGATCTTATTGATCTCGTCATCGTTCCAATCTTGTACTTTTGTGTCTTCACTAACTCCTGCTTTTGCTAAAATTTGTGAAGCTGCACTTCTCCCGATACCGAAGATATAGGTTAAACCAATAACACCTCTTTTATTTTTCGGTAAATCAACTCCTGCGATTCTTGCCATAAATAATTACTATTATTATCCTTGTCTTTGTTTAAACTTAGGATTTTTTTTATTAATCACATAAAGACGTCCCTTTCTACGAACGATTTTACATTCTGAACTTCTTTTCTTTAATGATGCTCTTACTTTCATCTCTATTCTAACTTTAATTTAGATTTAGTATCTAAATGTTATTCTTGCTTTGGTTAAATCATACGGTGACATTTCTAATTTTACTCGATCACCAGGTAATAACTTAATATAGTGCATTCTCATTTTCCCTGAAATATGAGCAGTAACAATATGCCCATTTTCAAGTTCTACACGAAACATAGCATTTGATAATGCTTCTATAATCGTTCCGTCTTGTTCTATTGCAGCCTGTTTAGCCATTTACTTAATGTTTTACTCTTCCTGATTCCATTAAACCATCATAATGATGATTTAATAAATACGCATTTATTTGTTGAACCGTATCAATTGCTACCCCTACTAAGATAATTAATGAAGTTCCTCCAAAGAATAATGCAAAATTTTGTTGAATTCCAAAATTCATTACAATTCCTGGTAAAATTCCAATAATTGCTAAAAATATCGCTCCTGGGAAGGTGATTTTAGACAAAACATCATCCAAATAATTTGATGTTTCTAATCCTGGTTTAATTCCCGGGACAAATCCCCCACTACGTTTCAATCCATCTGCCATTTGATTAACAGGGATTGTAATTGCAGTATAAAAGAACGTGAAAATTATAATTAAAACTGCAAAGGTAACATTATATGCTATACCATCCAACTTTCCAAACTCATTTAATATCGACATTTTTTCTGGATCATCCCCTACAAAGAGTGATCCTATCTGAACAGGTAATACAGCGATTACTTGAGCAAAAATTATAGGCATTACTCCTGCTGCATTAACTTTTAAAGGAACGTAATCTCTCGCTGCATTGGTTACAGATCGTGTAAATGAACTACCACTAGCTTGTACTCTTTTGGCATATTGTACTGTTACACGTCTTACTGCTTTTACAAGTAATACTGATGCTAATATTACCAATAACCAAATAATGGCCTCTACTAACACGAATATTAGTCCTCCATTTTCACCCAAATTAACTTGGTAATTAAATTCTTCAATAATAGCCTGAGGCAATGTAGCAATAATACCCACCATAATAATTAAAGAAATTCCATTACCAATTCCTTTATCTGTAATTTTTTCTCCTAACCACATGGTAAACATAGTACCTGTCACTAAAACTAAGGTTGCTACAGGATAGAACCAACTAGAGCTTGCAAAACTATAATAAGCTTGTGGTGCAGCATCCATTGGAATAATCATACTTTGAAACATGATTAAATAAGATGGTGCTTGTACCAAACAAATTGCAATAGTTAACCAGCGTGTAATTTGGTTTAAAGTTTTTCGACCACTTTCTCCATCATTTTGCAACTTTTGAAGGTATGGAATAGCCATTCCCATCAATTGTAAAACAATGGATGCAGAAATATACGGCATAATACCTAATCCTAAAAGAGTTGCCCGTGTAAAAGCTCCTCCTGTAAAGGCCGCTATAATCCCTAATAATCCACCTTGTTGTTCTCCGGAAGCTTGTAATTGCGTCATATAGTCCTCTATTCCTAAAGGATTAATCCCTGGTAATGGAATATGAGTACCTATTCTATATATTAACAACAACCCCAAAGTTAAAAGAATTTTATCTCTTAACTCTGTGATCTTTAATATATTTTGTATCGTTTGGATAAAACTTTTCATCAAACAAAAGATTATAACGTTATTACTTCTCCTCCAGCTTTTACTACTGCTTCAGCTGCACTTTTTGTAAATTTATCCGCCGTAATTTTCACAGATGCCTTTAACTCTCCTCTACCTAAGATCTTTACTAAATCGTTTTTATGAATTACCCCTAATTCTATTAAGACTTCTTTTGATAAAGTATCTTTAATACTTTTATTATCAACTAATGTTTGAATAGTATCTAAGTTAATCCCTTTATATTCCTTACGATTAATATTTTTAAATCCAAATTTTGGTACTCTTCGTTGCAAAGGCATTTGACCTCCTTCGAAACCAATTTTTCTAGAATAACCAGAACGGGACTTGGCACCTTTGTGCCCACGTGTTGAAGTACCTCCTTTTCCAGAACCTTCACCACGTCCTTTTCTAATCCCTCGCTTTACTGAACCTTTTGCAGGTTTCAAGTTACTTAAATTCATCTTAAATATTATTATTTTTCAATTTCTACTAAATGAGCTATTTTACGTATCATTCCCTCTATTTGAGGAGTCTCATTATGTTCTACTACCTGATTAATTTTTCTTAATCCCAAGGCTTCCAAAGTTCTTTTTTGATTTTTAGAACGATTGATAGCACTTTTCTTTAATGTTACTTTAATTTTTGCCATAATATCGTTTCTTATTAACCTTTAAATACTTTTTCTACAGAAATACCTCTTTGACGTGCAATCGTATCAGCACTTCGTAGAGAAAGTAAAGCAATTACAGCTGCTTTCACTACATTATGTGGGTTAGAAGATCCTTTTGATTTTGATAATACATCATGTACACCAACTGCTTCCAACACTATACGTAGTGGTCCACCAGCAATAACTCCCGTACCATGTGCAGCAGGACGAATAAATATGTGTGCCCCTCCATAACGAGCCTCTTGTTCATGAGGAATTGTTCCGTCCAATAATGGAACTCTAACTAAATTTTTCTTAGCATCTTCAACAGCTTTTCCAATTGCTGAGGCTACATCTTTAGATTTTCCCAATCCGAAGCCAACAACTCCATTTCCGTCTCCTACTACTGAAATTGCAGAAAACCCAAATGTTCTACCTCCTTTAGTTACTTTGGTTACACGTTGTATTCCAACTAAGTGGTCTTTTAATTCAAGACCTCCTGGTTTTACTTTTTCTATGTTTTTTAATCCTAACATACTTCTTATTTCTTAGAATTTAAGACCTCCTTCTCTAGCTCCTTCTGCTAAAGATTTAATTCTTCCATGATAAACAAATCCATTACGATCAAACACAACCGTTTCAATTCCAGCAGATTTTGCTACTTCAGCAATTTTCTTTCCTACAATTGCAGCTTGTTCTGATTTGGTAACTTTTCCTGAAATTACACCTTTTACTCTTGATGATGTTGCGGCAAGTGTTTTACCTTCATTATCATCAATAATTTGTGCATAAATTTCCTTATTACTTTTGAAGACTGAAAGTCTAGGACGTTCTTGAGTTCCAAAAATATTTTTACGAACTCTACTTTTAATTTTTTGTCTTCTTTGTTCTTTATTAATAGCCATCTTTTCTTAATTATTGAGATTAAGCAGACTTACCAGCCTTACGACGAATTTCTTCTCCAACAAATTTAATACCTTTCCCTTTATACGGTTCTGGCTTTCGGAAAGAGCGGATTTTTGCAGCTATCATTCCTACTAATTGTTTGTCATGAGATACTAATTTGACTAATGGATTTTTTCCTTTTTCAGAAACAGTTTCCACCTTAACTTCTGGTGCAATATCCATTACAATATTATGAGAAAATCCTAAAGCTAACTCTAATCTTTGCCCTTGGTTTGAAGCTCTATATCCAACTCCTACCAGTTCTAATTCTTTTTTAAATCCTTCTGTCACTCCTTGAACCATATTGTTCACTAAAGCTCGGTATAACCCATGTAAAGAACGATGTTCTTTTTTATCAGATGGACGTTTAAATGTTAACACTCCATCCTCAAAAGAGGCTTCAATACCACCTTCTATTTTTTGTGACATTTCCCCTAATTTACCTTTTACCGTGATGACGTTATCCTTAACTTCAACGGTTACTCCTGTAGGTATTGAGATTGGTGCTTTTCCAATTCTTGACATTTTAATCTAATTTTAGTAAATGTAACATAAAACTTCACCACCAACATTCTCATTACGAGCTTGCTTATCAGTCATTACTCCTTTTGAAGTAGAAACGATAGCAACACCTAAACCATTTAGTATCCGAGGCAATTCTTTAGTGCCTACATACTTTCTTAAACCCGGTCTAGAAACCCTTTTTAATTTACGAACAGCTGGTTCTTTTGTTAACTTATTGTATTTCAGGGCGATTTTAATTTTCCCTTGTACTTTATCATCTTCAAACTTATAGTTCAAGATGTATCCTTGGTCAAATAGGATCTTCGTAATTTCTTTTTTTAATTTCGAAGCGGGTATTTCTACCACCCTGTGACCTGCCATAGTTGCATTTCTTACTCTTGTAAGATAATCTGCTATTGGATCTGTTACCATTTAATATTAATTTTGAGTGATGAGTTTTGGTTTTAGTTAAATATAAAATCTAATTCCAACTTTAAAACTCGTAATTTAATTTTACCAACTTGCTTTTTTAACACCTGGAATTAATCCTTGATTTGCCATTTCACGAAATGTTACACGTGAAATTCCAAATTGACGCATATATCCTTTAGGTCGTCCCGTTAATTTACAACGATTGTGTAAACGAACTGGAGAGGCATCTTTAGGAAGCTTTTGTAGTCCTTCATAATCACCTGCTTCTTTCAGAGCTTTACGTTTAGCAGCATATTTTGCTACTAATTTTTGTCTTTTCACCTCTCGGGCTTTCATTGATTCTTTAGCCATACTTCTAGTTCTTTTTAAAAGGTAAACCTAAATGTGTTAATAATGCTTTTGCTTCTTTATCCGTATTAGCAGAGGTCACAAAAGTAATGTTCATCCCTTGGATTTTCTTTACCTGATCAATGTTAATTTCTGGGAAAATAATTTGTTCTGTAATTCCCATATTATAATTTCCTCTACCATCGAATCCATCTGCAGATACTCCGTTAAAATCTCGTACTCGTGGAAGAGCAGCTGATATGTAACGATCTAAAAATTCGTACATGTTATTTCTACGTAATGTAACTTTTGCACCAATGGGCATATCCTTACGTAATTTAAAACCTGCTTCATCTTTTTTAGATATAGTGGGTATTGCCTTCTGTCCTGCGATTGCTGTCATTTCTTCTAAAGCATAGTCAATTACTTTTTTATCAGCTACTGCAGCTCCTAAACCTTGAGATAAAACAATCTTTTCTAATTTAGGCACTTGCATAACCGATGTGTAACCAAACTCCTCTTTTAAAGCTTGAACAATCTTATCGTTATATGACTTTCTAAGTCTTGGTTCGTAACTCATTTCTTAAATTTATTTAAAAAATATCCCCTGATTTTTTAGCATAACGTACTTTTTTACCGTCTTCCATTCTATAACCAACTCGGGTTGGTTTTCCAGATTTTGGATCTACTAACGCTAAATTTGATACATGAATGGGTGCTTCTCTTTCTATAATTCCTCCTTGTGGATTTTCTGCTGAAGGTTTTGTATGTTTTTTAATCATATTGACACCTTCCACAATAGCGCGGTTTTTGCCTATGATCACTTTCATAACTTTCCCTGTAACTCCTTTAGAAGCGCCTGATAAAACGATTACGTTATCTCCTGTTTTAATTTTTAATTTTGGCATCTTTCTAACGTTTTATAACACCTCAGGTGCCAGTGAAACAATTTTCATATACTCTTTATCACGTAACTCTCTTGCTACCGGACCGAAAACACGCGTTCCGCGCATTTCGTTCTTTTCGTCAATTAATACACATGCATTGTCGTCGAATCTGATATAAGAACCATCTTTACGTCTTACTTCTTTTGTAGTTCTAACTACAACAGCTTTTGATACGGCTCCTTTCTTCACATTTCCTGAAGGGGTCGCATCTTTCACTGTAACAACAATTCGGTCGCCTATTGAAGCGTAACGTCTTTTAGTTCCTCCTAAAACACGAATTACCAATACTTCTTTAGCTCCTGTATTATCTGCAACTTTTAGTCTCGATTCTTGCTGTAACATATTACTTAGCTCTTTCTAAAATTTCTACTAATCTCCAACGTTTCTTTTTACTTAGAGGACGGGTTTCCATAATACGAACCGTATCCCCTTCGTTACACGTGTTTTCAGCATCATGTACGGTATATTTCTTCGATTTTAAAACGAATTTCCCATACATAGGATGCTTCATTCTCTTAGTTTCAGTAACGACAATGGTCTTTTCCATCTTGTTCGACGTTACAACTCCTATTCTTTCTTTTCTTAAGTTTCTCTCCATTTCCTTAAGATTTCTTTAAATCTCTACTATGTAATTCAGTGGCAAGTCGGGCAATGACTTTTCTATCTTTTCTCAACTGGATTGGGTTTTCCAGAGGAGATACATTATGTACCAATTGGGTATTTTGGTACTTCGCCTTAGCTTCTGCTAATTTAATAGCGATATCTTCTTTCGATAATTCTCTTATTTCAGATATTTTCATAACCACTCATTTTATTTTTCTTGAACGAAATCATTCGCTACGATAAACTTGGTTTTAACGGGTAACTTTTGAGCAGCTAATCTAAGTGCTTCTTTTGCTACATCATAGGGAACTCCTCCTACTTCAAATAAAATACGTCCTGGCTTTGCAACGGCAACAAAATATTCTGGTGCTCCTTTACCTTTACCCATACGTACTTCTTGAGGTTTTTTGGTGATCGGCTTATCAGGAAAAATCTTAATCCATAACTGTCCTTCCCTTTTCATATATCTTGTTGCTGCAATACGTGCTGCTTCAATTTGTCTTGATGTAATCCAAGTAGCATCTAACGCTTTAATACCAAAAGTACCGTACGCTAATTGGCTTCCTCGAGTAGAGTTACCTTTCATGCGTCCTTTTTGGACTCTTCTAAATTTTGTTCTTTTAGGTTGTAACATGATCGTCTCTTTTGTTAATTACTACTTTCTTTTTCTAGGCCCGCCTTTTTTACCAGCTCCACCTGACTTTTTCTTTTGCATTCCAACTAATGGAGACAAGTCTCTTTTACCATAAACTTCTCCTTTCATGATCCAAACCTTAATACCTAAACGACCATATGTTGTATGAGCTTCTGCTAATGCATAATCTACATCTGCTCGAAAAGTAGACAATGGAATACGTCCATCTTTATATGACTCTGAACGTGCCATTTCTGCTCCGTTTAAACGCCCTGAAATTTGAATTTTTATCCCTTCACAATTCATTCTCATTGCCGATTGAATTGCCATTTTAATAGCTCTTCTGTATGAAACCCTATTTTCAATTTGACGGGCAACACTTCTAGCAACCAGTAATGCATCAAGTTCAGGTCTTTTGATTTCAAAAATATTGATTTGAACTTCTTTATTCGTTATTTTTTTTAACTCCTCTTTTAGTTTATCAACTTCTTGTCCTCCTTTTCCAATAATAATTCCTGGACGTGCCGTAGTGATTGTTACTGTCACTAATTTTAAAGTACGTTCAATGATAATTTTTGACACACTTGCTTTCGCTAAACGTGCATTAATATACTGACGAACTTTATAATCTTCTGCAATTTTATCACCATAGTTCTTCCCTCCGAACCAGTTAGAATCCCATCCTCTGATAATTCCTAACCTATTTCCAATTGGATTTGTTTTTTGTCCCATAGCTTACTTTTCGGTTTTGTTACCTAAAATTAATGTTACATGATTTGATCTCTTTCTAATTCGGTGTGCACGACCTTGTGGTGCAGGTTGAATTCTTTTTAACATTCTAGCGCTATCCACGTAGATTTCTTTTACAATAAGATTTGCATCTTCTATATCAGACCCTTCGTTTTTAACTTGCCAGTTTGCTATAGCAGACATCAACAATTTTTCCAATTTATTTGAAGCTTCTTTTTTACTGTATTTTAAAAGATATAAAGCTTTATTTACATCTTCTCCTCTTACAGTATCTGCTACTACTCTCATTTTTCGAGGTGAAGTTGGGCAATTGTTTAATTTAGCAAAAGCAACTTGTTTCTTAGTCTCGGCACGATTTTCTGCACTAATTCTTTTTCTTTTTCCCATTGCTTATTACTTTTTACCTTTGTTTTTCGCACCTGCATGACCTCTAAAGGTACGTGTAGGAGCAAATTCACCTAACTTATGTCCAACCATGTTTTCTGTTACATACACAGGAACAAACTGGCGTCCGTTATGCACAGCAATAGTTTGTCCTACGAAATCTGGAGAAATCATAGATGCTCTCGACCAAGTTTTAATTACAGACTTTTTTTCTGTATTCGCTAAAACTTTTTTTTCTAATTTATAATGGATATAAGGTCCTTTCTTTAATGAACGTGCCATAAATTATTTCTTTCTACGTTCTACAATATACTTATTTGAAGCCTTTTTCTTAGCTCTTGTTTTAAATCCTTTAGCCGGTCTTCCTTTTCGATCTCTAGGATGTCCCCCTGAAGAACGACCTTCTCCACCACCCATTGGGTGATCAACAGGATTCATTACTACTGCTCTAGTTCTTGGTCTTCTACCTTTCCAACGACTTCTACCTGCTTTACCTGAAACTTGTAATTGGTGATCTGAATTTGACACCACACCTACAGTTGCTAAACACGCCGTTAGAATCATTCGTGTTTCTCCTGAAGGTAATTTCACAGTCGCATACTTTCCATCTCTCGCTAACAATTGAGCATAAGCCCCAGCACTACGAGCCATAACAGCTCCTTGTCCCGGTCTTAATTCAATACAAGAAACTATTGTACCTAATGGCATGACTCCCAACGGCATAGCATTACCTATCTCCGGAGCCACATTTTCTCCTGATACAATTTTCTGTCCTACTTTCATTCCGTTTTGAGCGATCACATACATCTTAGCTCCATCTGCATAATACAATAATGCAATAAATGCTGATCTGTTTGGATCATACTCAATAGATTTGATAGTAGCAGGCACTCCAAACTTATTACGTTTGAAATCAATTTCCCTGTACCTTTTCTTATGACCACCACCAATATAGCGGTTTGTCATACGCCCTTGATTGTTACGTCCACCCGTCTTTTTCTTTCCTGATACCAATGACTTTTCCGGCTTGGCTGCCGTTACTTCTTCAAAGTTGTTTACAACTCTGAATCTCTGACCTGGTGTGATTGGCTTTAATTTTCTTACTGACATCTTTTAAATTAAATATTACCGTAAAAATCAATTTCCTGTCCTTCAGCTATTTCTATAATAGCCTTTTTTGTTTTATTCGTCTTACCTGTAAGCAAACCACTTTTTGTATAACGAGACTTGACTTTTGGTCGATAAATCATGGTTCTTACAGACAATACGTCCACTCCATATACTTTTTCTACCTCTTTTTTAATCTCAATCTTATTTGCATTCGTATTTACTAAGAATGTAAAACGATTATTTAACTCGCTATCAGCTGTTGCTTTTTCTGTAATTACAGGTTTAATTAAAATACTCATAACCGATTATTTTGTTAAATTTTCCTGAATTTTTGCCACAGAGTTTTCCAATAACACAACTTCTGAAGCATTTATCAAGTCGTAACTATTTAATTCTGAAAAGTTTACAACTTTTACTTTTGGCAAATTTCGTGACGACAAATATACATTTTTATTTGACTCTCCCAACACGAATAATGTTTTTTTGTTTTCAAGCCCTAAAGAAGTCATAACATTCTTAAAATCTTTCGTTTTTGGAGCTTCAAAACTAAAGTCTTCTAAAACCTTAATTTGATTGTCTTTTGCTTTTTGTGAAAGAATCGATCTTTTAGCTAAACGTTTAACCGATTTATTTAGTTTGAAAGAGTAGTTTCTTGGCCTTGGACCAAACACTCTACCCCCTCCCTTAAATAAAGGGTTTTTTATTGAACCTGCACGAGCTGTACCTGTTCCCTTTTGTTTTTTGATCTTTCTTGTACTACCTACAATCTCACCTCTTTCTTTTGATTTGTGAGTTCCTTGACGTTGTGCAGCTAGGTACTGCTTCACTTCTAAATATACAGTATGTTCGTTTGGCTCTACTCCAAAAACTGCTGCATCTAAAGAAATCTTACGTCCAGTTTCTTTACCTTTTATATCTAAAACTGCTACTTCCATTACTTTTGTATTAATAGGTATCCATTTTTAGGACCTGGAACAGATCCTTTTACGATTAAAAGGTTTTTTTCAGCATCTACTTTTAATACTTGTAAATTCTGAACCGTAACTCTTTCTCCTCCCATTCGTCCTGCCATTCGCATTCCTTTGAATACTCTAGACGGATCTGATCCTGCACCAATTGATCCTGGTGCTCTTAATCTATTATGCTGACCATGTGTAGATTGACCTACTCCAGCAAATCCATGACGTTTTACTACACCTTGGAATCCTTTACCTTTTGAAGTCCCTGCTACATCAACATATTCTCCTTCTACAAAAACACTTGCATCAACAACATCTCCTAATTTTAATTCATCTGTGTAATCAGCAACAAATTCAGCTACTTTATACTTTGGAGTTGTTCCTGCTTTTTTAAAGTGACCTACAGCCGCTTTTCCAGCATTTTTTTCTTTTTTGTCATCGAAACCTAATTGGATGGCACTATAACCATCAACTTCTTCGGTTCTGACTTGTGTCACGGTACAAGGACCTGCTACAATCACAGTACAGGGAATATTCTTCCCTGACTCGTCAAATAGACTGGTCATACCGATTTTCTTTCCAATAATTCCTGACATTATTAATAATTTTAGTTAAGAAGCTGGACAACCGAAAAACGGTGTCCAGCTATGAACTATTCTAAATAATCTACTATACTTTAATTTCTACTTCAACACCACTTGGTAATTCAAGCTTCATTAATGCATCTACTGTTTTTGATGATGAACTGTAAATGTCTAATAATCTCTTGTGAGAGGATAATTGAAACTGCTCACGAGACTTTTTATTAACGTGTGGCGAACGTAGTACTGTAAAAATCTTTTTGTTTGTTGGCAATGGTATAGGCCCATTAATAACAGCTCCTGTTGACTTTACAGTTTTCACAATTTTTTCAGCTGATCTATCAACTAAATTATGATCGTATGATTGTAATTTTATTCTAATTTTTTGACTCATTTCTTTAATCTTTAAGATTATTCTCCTTTAGAAGCTTTAATTACCTCTTCGGAAATATTAGATGGTGCCTCAGCATAGTGAGAAAAAGACATCGTTGAAGTTGCTCTACCTGACGACAATGTTCTTAATGACGTTACATATCCAAACATTTCAGATAAAGGCACATCAGCTCGTACAACTTTTGCTCCAGCTTTGTCATCCATACCATTTACAACAGCACGACGACGATTAAGATCTCCTACGATATCTCCCATATTTTCTTCTGGAGTAATCACTTCTAATTTCATCATAGGCTCAAGGATTACAGCCCCTGCAGCTTTTGCGGCCGCTTTATAACCCATTTTAGCTGCTAACTCAAACGATAGCTGATCCGAATCCACTTGATGATAAGATCCATCTTTCAAAGTAACTTTTAAAGAATCCATTTCGTAACCTGCTAATGGACCATTTTTCATAGCTTCTTTAAATCCTTTTTCCACAGATGGGATAAATTCTCTAGGAATGTTCCCTCCTTTAATTTCAGAAACGAATTCTAAACCTACCTTACCTTCTTCAGCAGGCTCCATTGTAAACACAATATCAGCAAACTTACCACGTCCACCAGACTGTTTTTTATAAACTTCACGGTGATCAGCAGATCTTGTAAATGCTTCTTTATACTCCACTTGAGGCTGACCTTGATCTACCTCAACTTTAAATTCTCTCTTTAAACGATCTACAATAATATCTAGGTGCAATTCACCCATACCTGAAATAATTGTTTGTCCTGATGCTTCATCCGTACGAACCTGAAAAGTTGGATCTTCTTCAGCTAGTTTACCTAAAGCAATTCCTAACTTATCTACATCTGCTTTTGTTTTTGGTTCTACAGCAATACCAATTACTGGATCAGGAAAATCCATTGATTCTAATATAATTGGAGCATCTAAAGCGCTTAAAGTATCTCCTGTCTTAATATCTTTAAATCCAACAGCAGCTCCAATATCTCCAGCTCCAATAGACTCTACAGGTTCTTGCTTATTGGAATGCATTTGAAATATACGTGAAATACGCTCTTTATTTCCAGAGCGATTATTCAACACATAAGAACCTGCATCTAAATTACCTGAATAAGCACGGAAAAATGCTAAGCGACCTACAAACGGATCGGTAGCAATTTTAAATGCTAATGCAGAGAAAGGCTCATCATAAGAAGGTTTTCTTAATATAGGCTCATTATTTTTAGGATCTGTACCGTCAATAGCTTCTTTATCTAATGGAGAAGGCAAATAACGACATACACAGTCTAACATATGCTGAACACCTTTATTTTTAAAAGCAGAACCTGCTAACATTGGAATGATTGACATATCTAATGTCGCAGCACGTAAAGCTGCATGAACTTCCTCTTCTGAAATAGAATCTGGATCTTCCATAAATTTTTCCAACAGCCCTTCATCATATCCTGCTACTTCCTCAATTAAGAATGCGCGATACTCTTCTACCTCTTCTTTCATATCCTCAGGAATATCTACAACATCAAATGTAGCACCCTGTGTATTATCATGCCATATAATAGCTTGATTTTTTACCAAGTCAACGATTCCTTTAAAATCTTCTTCCGAACCGATTGGCAAACAAATTGGAACTGCATTAGAACCTAGCATTTCCTTTACTTGTTTGCAGACATTTAAGAAGTCCGCACCTTGACGATCCATCTTATTTACAAACCCCATACGAGGCACATGGTAATTATCTGCTAAACGCCAATTTGTTTCTGACTGAGGCTCAACACCATCAACTGCAGAAAACAAGAACACTAAGCCGTCCAATACACGCAATGATCGATTTACTTCTACTGTAAAATCAACGTGACCCGGAGTATCAATAATATTAAAGTGATATCCTTTTGTATCGCTTATCGCTTTTCCATTTTCAGTTGGAAAATTCCAAACACAAGTAGTTGCAGCAGAAGTAATCGTAATACCTCTTTCCGCTTCTTGCTCCATCCAATCCATTGTTGCAGCACCATCATGCACTTCACCAATTTTATGTGAACGACCTGTGTAAAATAAAATTCGTTCTGTTGTTGTGGTTTTTCCTGCATCAATATGTGCAGCAATCCCAATATTTCTTGTAAATTTTAAATCTCTTTTTGTTGCCATCGTAATTTAGAATCTAAAGTGTGAAAATGCTTTATTTGCTTCTGCCATCTTATGCGTATCTGTTTTTTTCTTAACAGCAGCACCTTCTTCTTTAGCAGCAGCTAAAATCTCTCCAGCTAATTTTTGAGACATTGACTTCTCATTTCGAGCTTTAGTATACTTAATCAACCATTTCATCGCCATAGAAATCTTACGATCAGGACGGATTTGCATAGGAATCTGATACGTAGCCCCCCCTACACGACGAGAACGCACTTCAACATGTGGCATCACATTTTCTAGTGCTTTTTTCCATGTATCTAGTGTTGACAGTTCTTCATCCTCTTTTCTTTGCTCTACTATTTCTAAAGCATCATAGAAAACACGAAAAGCTATACTTTTCTTCCCGTGCAACATTAACATATTTACAAAACGCGTCACCAAAGGATCATTAAACTTAGGATCAGGTAATATATGTCTCTTTTTTGCTCTTGACTTTCTCATCTGTCTTTACTTTTTAATGATTATTTTTTAGGACGTTTTGTTCCGTATTTTGATCTTCTCTGCGTACGACCCTCAACTCCTGCTGTATCTAACGCTCCACGAACGATATGATAACGAACACCTGGTAAATCTTTTACCCTTCCTCCACGCACTAATACTATCGAGTGCTCTTGCAAATTATGTCCTTCCCCTGGGATGTAGGCGTTCACTTCATTCCCATTTGTCAACCTAACTCTGGCAACTTTACGCATTGCTGAATTTGGTTTTTTAGGCGTTGTGGTATACACACGAGTACACACACCACGTCTTTGAGGACATGCCTGCAAAGCAGCCGATTTGCTCTTCTTAGCGTTTGTGGCTCTTCCTTTTCTTACTAACTGTTGTATAGTAGGCATATTATAAAAATATATAATTCATTTATTAACAGCTCTTTAGCGCATACCTACACTATTAAGCGGGTGCAAACTTAGTGATTTTTTCTTAATAAACAAAGGCTTCAAAGCTTAAATAAAGTCTTTATTTCTCTTTTTGAACTCAAAGACTCAGGAGAAATTTCAAGTAATGATCTTATTTTAATTTTCAATAAAAAAATATCATACTATATTTTAAAAATGACAGGCTGATTAACATCAAGTTATTTCATCAAATTCCTTGAAATCACTAATTTTTGAATTTCGGTGGTTCCTTCCCCAATAGTACATAATTTTGAATCACGGTAGTATTTTTCTACAGGAAAATCTTTAGTATAACCATATCCTCCATGTATTTGAACGGCGTCAGTGGAAATCTCAACGCTAATTTCAGAAGCATACATCTTGGCAATCGCACCTTCATTAGTCATTTTCTCACCTTTTTCTTTTAGATGAGCTGCTTTATACAACAACAATTCAGCTGCAGAAATTTTGGTTAACATATCCGCTAATTTAAAACCTATGGACTGAAAATGACCTATAGGCTTTCCAAATTGCTCTCTTTGTTTTGCGTACTTTAACGAAGCTTCATAAGCCCCCTTTGCAATACCCAAACCTAATGCACCAATTGAAATACGGCCTCCATCCAGTATTTTCATCGCTTGAATAAAACCTTCTCCTACCTCTCCTAAACGATTTTCATCTGGTATTCGTACATTATCAAATAATAACTCTGAAGTTTCTGAAGCACGCATCCCTAATTTATCTATTTTTTGTCCTGAAGTAAATCCAGAAGTTCCTTTTTCTACTACAAATGCAGTCATTCCATGGGAATCACCTTTTTCACCTGTTCGAACGATTACCACAACTATGTTACCTGAAATAGCATGTGTGATAAAATTTTTAGCACCATTTATGACCCAATAATCTCCCTCTTTAACTGCTGTAGTTGCCATTCCTCCTGCATCAGAACCTGTATTATGCTCTGTCAATCCCCAAGCTCCAATCCATTCTCCAGAAGCTAATTTTGGAATCCATCTTTTCTTTTGATCTTCATTCCCAAATGTTAAAATATGATTTGTACATAGTGAGTTATGTGCTGCTACGCTTAAACCAATAGAAGGATCCACTTTAGACAATTCTACAATAATATCAATATACTCAAAATAAGAGAGTCCAGATCCTCCTAATTTTTCAGGAACTAAAACTCCCATCAATCCTTGTTCTCCTAATTTTTTAAATAATTCTAACGGGAAGATCATATCGTCATCCCATTTACGATAATTAGGCAAAATATGCTGACTTGCAAAAGCCTTTACAGATGCTGCAATCATCTTTTGTGATTCGGATTGATCAAAATTCATGTGCTTATTTTATTTTTTAGTATGATAAATAGTGTTCTAACCATTTATTTAATGACTCTTTTTTATACTGTTTTTGTATTTCTTTAAAGGATGTAAATTTAACAACCTTTTCTCGACTATGCTTTAAGAAATTTAAAAAATCCCGAGTAATATACGGATGTTTTTTTAAAATGTAAAACTCTTCTTTGTTCACATTCATTTTTTTTATTGGAATCTTTAACACCAATCTATCTTCCAGCTTCTTAATTCTCTGAGGCAAAACATTAATTTCTTGTAATTGAATCCAACTATAAAATCCTCCCAAAGCATTTCTATAATTTACAATTCTTTGAGCTTCTTTAGAAGATATTCCTTTCGCTACTAATCCATTTACATCACAAAGATTTAGATCTCTATTATTAACCTCAACTTTTTCTTTTTGTTCTCTTAAAATGATCCAAGGTGATATTTTTTGAAAAACTTCATCTGATATAACAAAACACTTTTTTAATTCTTCTTTTGTTTTAAATAAACCTCCTACACTTTTTTTATATTTTAAAATCACTTCTGCCTGTTTTTCACTAAACCCCAAAGACCCCCATTCTTTTTTACTTAATTTATTGGGATTAAAATAATTTAATGCAAGTTTCTCTTTACGACTCTTTTGTTTTGTTTTTTTTGCAAAAGTGATATAAGGCTTTATTTCTGAAAACTTTTCACTTGAAATAACATAGCATTGCTCAATTTCCTCTAAGGTTGAAAAAGAATCTATACTTGCTTTATATTTCAATATTGAATGCGCTTGCTTTTCACTAAATCCCAAAGACACCCAACCTTTTTTGCCTAATTTATTAGGATTAAATTTTTTGTATATAATTTCAGGTTTAACAGCTGTTTCTAATTTTTGCTGTAACGCTTTTATTTGTAGCAACTGATTTTTCGTAGGTTTAGTTTTAGAGATAATGGGTTCATAACCTAATATCAAAACCTGTATCAAAAACAAAATACCTGTTAATAACAAAACACCATTTCGATTCTCTTTATTAAAATCAAAATGGTGTTTTAAATTTTTCATTTTATAGTAACTGTTTTAAACTTTACTTAGTTATTTGTTTAATTTCTCCTGATTTCACTTTTGACAGGTACTTTTTCAAATCAGAAGCCACCTCTCCTGACATTAAATACAATCCGATTAGATTGGGTAAAGCTAGTGATAAAAACATCATATCTGCAAAATCAATTACTGCTCCTAAACCAATTACAGATCCAAAAACAACCGTACAAACAAAAGTTATTTTAAAGCCTAAATTTACAAATTTAGAGTCTCCAAATAAATAGGCTGTCGCTTTTACTCCATAATAAGACCATGTAATAATTGTTGAAAAGGCAAAAAGAAGAATAGCAATGGTTAACAAAACATTTGAAACATTACCAAACACTGTATTAAACCCTTTGGCTGTCATTGCAGAACCTGAAACAGATGCATCCGCATAAACTCCTGAAAATATAAGTACTAAAGCCGTTAAAGTACACACAACAATTGTGTCAATAAAAGGTTCTAAAAGAGCCACAAACCCCTCACTTACAGGATGATTGGTTTTAGCAGCAGAATGTGCAATGGATGCTGAACCCAAACCTGCTTCATTAGAAAAGGCAGCGCGCCTAAACCCTTGGATCATAACACCCAAAAAACCACCATACATAGCTTCTGAAGAAAAGGCACCTTCAAAAATGATATAAAAAGCATTGCCTACTTCACTTATATTGGCAAAAACAACACCTAAACACATCACAATATACATCCCTGCCATTGCTGGAACTACCTTATCTGTTACATTAGCGATACTTTTAATTCCTCCTACAATTACAATAAATACTAAAACTGCAATAATAATTCCTGTTCCTAATTTCACAACGCTAGGATCAACCGTTGTAAAAGCACTGGAAATTTGTGCTGCTGCCTGATTGGATTGAAACATAGATCCCGCAGCAAAAGCAGCTAAGATAACAACTACTGCGTATACTATTGAAAGCACTTTTCCAAAGCCTTTTAACCCCCTTCTTGCAAAACCTCTACTCAAATAATTCATAGGTCCCCCATAAACTTTCCCATTAGGCGCAATATCCCGATACTTAATTCCTAAAGTACACTCTACAAATTTCATTGACATCCCTAAAAAACCCGCTAGAATCATCCAAAATGTAGCACCTGGACCTCCTGTTGAAATAGCCACTGCAACTCCTGCAATATTTCCTAAACCTACAGTTCCAGACACTGCTGTAGCTAATGCTTGAAAATGAGTGACTTGTCCTGGAGCATTAAGGTCATCATATTTTCCTCTAACCAAGTCAAATGAATGTCGCATCCCCCTAATATTAATAAAACCCATTCTTAGCGTTAAGAATAACGCACCAAAGACTAGCCATACAACCAAAAATGGAATTTTAATTATCTTTGGGGTTCCATTTGGATTTAAAATTATCTCACCATTTTTATCTCGAACTTGATTATCATAAAAAGCAGTAAAAGGGTCGAAAAACAAAATATTATCTAAGAGATTTACCAAAGGTGTAAAGCGAGAACTTACAAGCTCTGCAAACGATTTTGCTGGAATTTCAATAACTTCTTCTTTTTCTAGTCCTTTAGCATCTACAATTTTCACATAATATTGAGCTCCTTCTGATAACCCTGATGCTTCACTTTGGTTCAACCCTAAACTAGCTTTATCCCAATAATAGGTATAAGGCGGAGTTCCTCCCTCTACTTCTAACTTGATTTTAGCTGTTCCAATTTCTGAACTATCATCAGTTATATTCTTTTTAACTTTTAATTCTTTGGAAAATCCAATTGAAATTAAGGTCATGGTTAAAATAAAGCTCGTTATGTTTTTCATTATGTATCTCTATTTATTGTTAATATTCTACGCACATGTTATCTGAATAAAACTTTTACATTATATCTGAAAACAGTGTCTTATTTTATACTAAAAACCTCTTTAAGTGCTGTAATTTGACCTGGTTGTCCTAAGATAATGAATGAAGATTTTTCTACGACTTGTGTAGTCACATCCGGATTTACAAAATATTCACCTTGAGGTGTTTTATATCCAATTACTGATACGCCTGATTTTTTCCTTAAATCTAAGTCTAAAATAGATTTTCCTAAAAACTCCTTTGGAAAATCCTCAGCATACACTTCCACAATATTATTTTGATAACTCCCTTCAACACTAAGGTTATCTAAAAATTCTAAAACACCTGGTGTAACAATTAATGAAGCCATATGCTCTCCTCCTATTTTATCCGGCATAATTACATGATCAGCTCCTGCAATTTTTAATTTCTTAACAGATTGATGACTACTGGCTCTACTAATCACTTTCACCTTAGGGTTTAATTGTTTAGCTGTTAAGACAATAAATAAATTATCTGCGTCGCTGGGAAGTGTTGCAATTAACGAATCAGCCTCTTTGATCATCGCTTTTTTTAGAATATGATCTTGTATAGCATCTCCTTCAATTACAGTTGATACAACATCATTATGATCAGCAATAATTCTCTCTTTATCTTTTTCTATCACAAGGAACGGATGATTTGAAGATTTTAGTTTTCGAGCAGCTTGCCTTCCATTTCTTCCAAAACCACAAATAATAGTGTGGTTTTTTAACATTTTGAGCTGTTTATTCATTCTATTTTCTTTATATTTTTTCATTAAATCACCATCTAACAACGCTTTTCCTATTGTAGAAGCCGAATATGCGACAAGTCCTAAACTTGTAAGAACCAAAAACATTGTGAAAATTCTTCCTTCTTCAGTTAATGGATGAATTTCTCCAAAACCAACAGTTGTAACTGTTATCACGGTCATATACAACGCGTCCACAAAAGAATAATCTGATATGTTGATATAACCTAATGTTCCTACAATAAAAATTAGGCATAGCGCTATTGCTAAAAAACGAGTTTTTATCTTTAACGGTTCATGATTCATAAATCAAATACTGATTTTCGTTTTAAAAATAATTTATCTTTTATTTTAAAAAAAAAGGCTGCAGCCAAATACACTGGAAGTACAATTCCTGCTGTAACAAATGACAAGTAGATAAAGCTCAAGCGCACTAAATTTGGGCGAATCCCAATCTTGTCTGCAAGACGTTCACATACCTCAAACCCATATTTTTCTAAAAATCGACGTGATTTTTCTAACATAGAATTTAACCTTTTTTTCTTATTAGTTTATTTCCTATTTCGCAATTTAAACATTTTTTTTGGTTACAGTACACTGTTTTTAATTGAATTAATGCCTGAGAGTCCCAAGCACTTTTAGATTCTAGATTTAAATTCTTAAAATTTTGAGTCACTGAATTGTTTTCAAACCTCATTTCACATAATATTTTTTCAACAACTTCTATACTATCTTTACCTCGTTGTCTTCCATAACAATATTGTATGGGCAACACAACATTAATTATAATCAAATCTACAAAGGACTGTGAAAAACGTCTTTTAAAGACTCGTGTTGATTTCTTTCCAAAATGATAATGACTATTCCAATAATCACTCACTTCCACATCAAATAAAGAGTACAAGTTTTTTACTCTTTTTATTTTCATTAAAAAGGAAAATAAATTTTGACATACATAATACAAAGATGCTAATTGTGCTATACGAATTGTACTATAATTTGAAGGTCGAATCCCATAAAATTTAAAATTGGAAGCTTCACAAGGCTTCAATTCAAATTTAGATTGTAAAAACTTATACTCTGATTGTAATCTATTAAAATAAGCATCTCCTTGTTGATCTTCTAAAAAGCCTGCCTGCCCCAATAACAAAGCTTCTAATAATTCTTTTTTTTCTTGACACTTTTTTAAAATTCTAAAATTAAATGATTTAGCTAAAAACTCCATAGCATCACGATTTACACGAGTTCCAAAACATCTAGCTAAAATTATAAATAAAACAGCCTCCCAATCATTCTTTGCTTTAGCTAACTCCTCTTGAATCAATTGGGTTTTACATTCAAACCTTTCAATTAATAATCGTGTTTTTAAATGGTTTTTTACCAATTCATCCTTAAAATGATATAAACTTCTTTCACATGGAATGAAATCATAACGTGAATGAGTAAATTTTTGATAATTATCCCAAACGTATGATTTTATTCTCTTTTTTAACTCTAAAGTTGGTATAGGCTTTCCTCTTTGGTTATAAATTTCTTTATCATACTCAAAAACAACATGTAGCACAACATTATTATAAGCTTTATCATATTGATGGTTATGCAAATTCCAATCAGAACTCTTTACATGAATTTCTACATTACCAACCCAAATCAGCTTATTTATTTTAATTTCTGCTTCTAAAAAATCAGGGCCTGATATATCATTTTTTCTACCTTTTTTAATTACTTCAATAAGGTCTCCTTGAATAGTACGTAGAAATGATCTATCATATAAATGATATTTCCATACATAATATAAAAAATCCTCTTTCATTGTTTAAATTTCTTAAAGATACTCTTTTTTTTCAATTTTTTGAAATCATCCATTACCCAGCATAAAAATGATTTAAATTTCATATATTCGGTATCCAAATCTTAGCCCAATGGTAATTGATGAAACTATAAAAAAACAGGTTTTAACTATTTTAAAAGAAGAAATTATACCTGCAGAAGGTTGTACAGAACCTATTGCTTTAGCTTATACTGCAGCTAAAGCTGTTGACATACTTCAGAAAAAACCAGAAAAACTAATTCTTCATGTTTCTGGAAATATTATAAAAAATGTAAAAAGTGTCGTTGTACCTAATAGCGGAGGAATGATTGGAATAGAAATTGCTGCTGCCATGGGGGCTTTAGCAGGAGATTCATCTAAAGAATTATTGGTTATTAGTGATATTCAAGCCAAGCAACTTGAAGAAATTAAAGCTTTTGTTGACCATGGAAATGTTGAAGTTATTCATGAAGATACACCTGTAAAATTATATTGTCGTATTGAAGCCATAAGTGGTGAAAATTCTGTATCTGTTGAAATCAAACATGTTCACACAAATATTACGAAAGTAATTCGTAATGGAATTACCTTAATTAGTAGACCTTGTAGTGATACTGATTTCAATTCATCTTTAACAGATCGTAAAATTCTTTCCATTAAATTAATTTATCACTTAGCTAAAACTATTGAAATTGAAGCTATTTCAGAAAAATTTGATCAAGTAATTTATTTCAACACTGCCATAGCTGAAGAAGGTTTAACGGGCAATTATGGCATCAATGTTGGCAAAATGCTTCAAGATAACATGGACTCAGGAATATATGGAAATGATCAACGCAACCGTTCCGCTAGTTTTGCTGCTGCCGGAAGTGATGCTCGAATGAGTGGATGCTCACTACCTGTTATGACAACCAGTGGAAGTGGAAACCAAGGAATGACAGCCTCTTTACCCATTATCAAGTATGCAATTGATCATAATTTAACAAAAGAAGAACTTTACCGAGCTTTATTCATGTCTCATCTTTCTACAGTTCATATTAAAACAAATGTTGGACGTCTTTCTGCTTATTGTGGTGTAATCTGTGCTTCTGCAGCGGTAAGTGGTGGCATTGCTTTTATTCAGGGAGGTGACTACATTACGGTCAGTAACGCCATAACCAATACACTAGGTAATGTTTCAGGAATTATTTGCGATGGCGCTAAAGGATCTTGTGCTTCTAAAATTGCTACTGG
>JBKDZS010000027.1:0-2720 GCA_047971445.1 Flavobacteriales bacterium | reverse complement strand
TTTTATCCAAAGCATATTGATTATAAGTACTAAATCCTTTGGAGTAAAAACTTGTATTTACAAAAGCATTTTGGGTATCATCACTTTCTATTATATTTGAAAGTCCATTTGAACCAAAAGGCCCTATAACATTTTTGGTGTCATTTGTTATATACAAAGGGTTTATACCTGCTTCTACAACATCAAAACAACCATCACCATCACTATCTAAATCCTCACTGTTTGGAATGCCATCACCATCAATATCGGGACAATTTAATGCAGAGAAACTGATATCATCTATTGCAAAATCATTTCCTGTACTAGTCGTTGTAACATTTTGAACTTTAAGAATAAAATTCGTTTGTGAATTTGTATTAAATACTCCTGAAGCTTCATGCCATACGTTTATAGGGGATAATCCTATCGTTTCAAATGAAGCTATTACATTACCTGAAAGATCCTCTATAAAAATTTTTACACGGGGTCTGTCATTTGATACACTTGCTGCCCATAAAGATATTTTGTAATCTGTATTTTGTGTAAGAGTTACAGCTTGTTGATAAAATGTACTTACAGATGTGCTACCGTTTACAGCTAGATAAGCATCACCTCTCGTACCCGTTGTATGCCCTCTCAATCTACCCCATCCATTCATAATATGCCAATTTTGGGCATAGTGATTTATAACAGCATAACCTCCTTCGTCATAATTAGTAGTATTGAATTCATAGCCATTTCCAGGAGGGTTTTCTAGATCTCGAATTATTGCTCCTGAACCTTCTCCAAAAGTACCTTTAAATTCTCCTGATATAATTTCTTGAAAACATTCATCAACATCTAAAATACCATCATTGTCATCATCTAGATCAATGGTATTAGCAATTCCATCGTTATCAGTGTCTTGGGAGAATAATGATCCAGAACACATGATAAACAAGTAAAATAAAATTTTTTTCATTTTTTATCAAGTTTTTAACATACAGTCTACTACATCTAGGCCGTCATTATAATAGTATAACAGTAATTTGTTTAATTTATTTTATGAAACCTTTAAAAAATTAACAAAATAATTAACACTTTATTGATAATCAAAAGATTTAGTACACTTTATAACTATTGAGTAATCACTTATACGGTAATGTTTTTATATTAATTTTATGTCCGTAAGCATTAACTCCATTAAGACTAAAAATAGCTATGCAAATGTAAGCACTTTTTTAAACTAATTATGCTTATAGCAAAATAAAGGTTAAAAATGAGTGAATTGACTAAAGAGTCAACTTATAATTAAACGGGGAAGTAGAGACTGAATTCTTTTTAGATATAACAAATTCAAAATATTTTTAATTAATCTAGACGTAAAAAATAATTTATTATTCTTAATTTTCAATTACTTTTACCAAAAAATAATTTAGAAAAATAATTTAGAAAAATAATTATGGCTTTAATCAAATCAATATCAGGAATTCGAGGAACCATAGGAGGAAGAGTAGGAGAGGGATTATCTCCAGTTGATACAGTAAAATTTACAGCGGCCTATGGAACTTGGTTGAAAGAAAGAAATCTTAAAGAAAAATTAAGAGTTGTAGTTGGTCGCGATGCTCGAATTTCAGGTAAAATGATACAAAATTTAGTAATTTCTACTTTACAAGGTTTAGGTATAGATGTAATCAATTTGGATCTTTCTACAACACCAACGGTTGAAGTAGCTGTTTCAATGGAGAAGGCTGAGGGAGGTATTATTCTAACGGCTAGTCATAACCCCAAAGAATGGAATGCTTTAAAATTACTCAATGAGAAAGGGGAATTTGTGTCAGAAGAAGATGGAGAGAGAATTTTAAAAATTGCTGAAAATGATGATTTTGATTTTGCAGAGGTAGATGACTTGGGAAAGGTAACTTTAGATGAGTCTTACGTTGAAAAGCATATCCAAGCGACACTTAATTTACCTTTGGTAGATGTCGATGCTGTAAAAAAAGCAAGTTTTAAGGTGGTGGTAGATGCTGTTAATTCAACTGGAGGAATTTTTGTGCCAGCTTTATTAGAAAAAATGGGTGTAGAATGTATAAAAATTTATTGTGATCCAACAGGGAATTTTCCACATAATCCAGAACCGTTAAAAGAACACTTAACAGATCTTTCGGATAAAGTAATTACTGAAAAAGCGGACTTTGGTATAGTAGTCGACCCTGACGTGGATCGCTTAGCATTAGTATGTGAAGATGGATCTATGTTTGGTGAAGAATACACGTTGGTAGCTTGCGCAGATTATGTGTTGTCACAAACACCAGGAAATACGGTCTCCAATATGTCTTCTTCAAGAGCTTTACGTGATATTACGAATAAATATGAAGGGTGTTATTATGAGCCTTCAGCTGTTGGAGAAGTTAATGTAGTAGAAAAAATGAAAGTGAATAATGCCATTATTGGAGGAGAAGGAAATGGAGGTGTTATTTATCCTGCTTTACATTATGGACGTGATTCAATTGTAGGAATAGCCTTGTTTTTGACACATTTAGCAAAACAAGGAAAATCATGCTTAGAATTAAGACAGTCCTACCCAAATTATTATATGTCTAAGAATAAAGTGCAATTAACTTCATCTATAGATGTAGACGCAATTTTAAAAGCTGTAGAAATCAAATTTTCAAATGAAAAAATTAATACTATAGACGGTGTTAAAATTGATTTTTTAGAAGAGTGGGTTCATTTGCGTAAATCTAATACAGAGCCAATTA
>JBKDZS010000026.1:0-6143 GCA_047971445.1 Flavobacteriales bacterium | reverse complement strand
GTGGTATTTAGCAGTTGCTATAGGTCATAAATTGGCAGCTGCTTTAGGAGGACAGATAGAAAATATTACAAATCAGTATTCATTATCAACCTTCTTTTTAATTTTTACGATTGTACCTATTATAGCAGGAATCATAGTAATTATATTAAATCCTGTATTAAAAAAAATGATGCATGGAGTGAAATAATTAAATACATGAGTTACTGCCACAAGAATTTATTGTAATAGCGTTAAATTTTATATTAGAAACGAATGAGTGATTTCTTTTGTTTCAATATCTAATTTATAATAAGTTTGAGATAACATTAAAAATTAAGTTATAACATAAATTAAACTTGATCTTTTAAAAAAGGAAAATTTTTTCGAAATTGAAGAAGTTGAGTTTTACTTAAAAAGGAATGATTTATGTGTACTTTTCCTTTTTTGGCTATTTCTAAAATGAGACCTTCAAAATTAAGGATTTGAGAATCTCCTAAATGATAAATTGAATGTACGTCATTTCCTACACGATTACAAGCAACAGTATAGGCTACATTTTCAATAGCACGTGCTTTTAATAAACTATTCCATGCATAAGAACGACGTTCAGGCCAATTTGCTACATAGATTAAAAGGTCGTAACTTTTTTCCTTTGTATTTCTTGCAGATTCAGGAAAACGAAGATCATAACAAACTTGAGGATAAATTCGCCAGCCTTTATAATGAATTATGGGAGCTGGAGAGGTATCTTTTTGGTATGTTTTTTCTTCTCCAGCTAATGAGAATAGGTGTGTTTTATTATAATATGATTTTTGTCCAGTTTCATCTATCCATATAAAACGATTGTAATAGATGTCCTTTTCCTTAAAAATAATACTACCACATATCGCACATTGTTTAGTTACAGCTATTTTTTGCATCCAAAGCATTACTTGCTCTTGATGTTCCGTTCCAAAGAAATATGGATTCATGGAAAAACCGGTAGAGAACATTTCGGGTAGGACAATTACATGGGTTTTATCAATAGTTGCTATTAATTGAGAAAGTTGAGCTAAATTCTCACTAGAATTTTCCCAAATAATATCAAATTGAATAGATGAAACGATCAGATTTTCCATTAGCTTAGTGTTTGAAAGTAACTTTTTAAAATGGAAGCATTTTCAACTTCTCGTGTATCGATTTCCAGTAAAGTAGGTTGATTATTTGATGATAAGGCTTGTAAACGCTTTTTTAAATTGTCTAATTTATTCATCTTGAAGTAGTTGTATCCGTACATTGTAGCCAAATGTTCAGCAGTTAAAGTATGTTGGGTTACAAAATAATCTTCCAAAGCATTGGTTTGATCAGGTCCCGGAATGAATTTGAATATCTCACCTCCACCATTATTAAGTAAAATGATAACAAAATGTTCTGGAGTATATGAATTCCATAAAGCATTAGAATCATAAAAAAAACTGATATCTCCTGTAATTAAAATAGTCTGCTTTGAGGTTGCCATCGCACTTCCCATCGCAGTACTTGTACTTCCTTCAATACCACTTGTTCCACGATTAGCATAATATTCAATGGTAGGATTTGTATCAAATAATTGAGCATAACGAACAATAGAACTATTACTTAGATGCAAATCAATATTTTGAGGAAGTTCTTGAAGAATGATTTCAAATACTTTTAAGTCTGAAAAAGGGCATTGTTTTAAAAATAGTTGATGCTTTTTATCTTTTTCTTCTTTAAGATTTAACCATACTTTTTGATAATTGGAGTTACTAGTTTGGGTTAAATAGAAAAATTGTGAAAAGAATAAAGTTTCGGTAGTCTCAAAGTTATGAGTTAAACTAGAAAAGGTGTCAACTATATTACCCTCAGGTGTAATATTAGCATGATATTTTGAAGGAAATTGTTGTAATAGTTTTTTAATTTTTTTTGAAATAACATTTTGACCTACTGTAATTAAAATTTCAGGTTTTATTTTCTCAAAATTATGAGGAGTTAAAGAAAAAATCGTTTTGTCAATGCTATTGATAGCTTTTTCATGGTAAATATTGGAAGTAGTTTCACATAAAACGATGATAGAAGGATCTTTTAATAAATGATTAATTTGTTCCTGAAAAATAGGTTGCTTGGGTAGTTGTCCTATTAAAACCATCTTTTTCTTTGAGGCATTCCATTTTTTAGCAAAATCATCCAACTCATTTACGTTAACAAGTTTTTCAAAAGAGGTATGTTGAATAATTTTAGGTGAAACAGAAATGGAGGACTCCAAGTTATAAAAAGGTTCTGAAAAAGGAATGTTAATATGAACTGGAAGTCGTTTTTGAATAGCAATATTCAAGGCTTCGTTAATTAAGCGTTCATTATAATGTAGTGCTTTTACAGAGGAATCTTCAACTAAATTAGCAGAAAAACCTATATGATTGTGAAAAACATTCTCTTGACGAATAGTCTGCCCAAAAGATTGATCTATTTTATTTTTAGGACGGTCTGCTGAAATAATAACTAAGGGCTTTCTTTGATAAAAAGCTTCACTTACTGCAGGATAATAGTTTAAAAGAGCAGAGCCGGATGTACAGCAAATAACAACGGGTTTTTGTTTCTTTTGAACGATTCCTAATGCAACAAATGCTGCGCAGCGTTCATCTACAATGCTATAAGTTTTAATAGATGGATGTGACTGAAAAGTTGTTGTTAGAGGAGCATTGCGAGATCCAGGGGATAACACAGCATGTTCAATGTTTTTGGCAACCAATATTTCAGTAAGACTTTGTGCTGTTTTTTTGGAACTGTATTTCTTCATGTAAAGACCTGTCAATTAAAAATGAAAAAGCAATCTAAAAAACGATTACAAGTTTACTTATCACTTAAATTAGATATAGACAAAGATAATCGTTTTATAGAAATTAAGAATAATGGAATGAATTTTTAAAAAAGTAGATAAAATTAAAAAAGTTTGAAAAAGTTACATTTTTCACTTGAAAATATAAGTATATTTGTTATTAAAAATAAATTACAATTATGCCGGAAAGACTAAAAACACTTATAATAGGTTCAGGACCAGCAGGCTATACAGCTGCCATTTATGCTTCAAGAGCAGATTTAAATCCTGTAATGTATACAGGAATGCAAATGGGAGGGCAACTTACAACTACAACAGAAGTAGATAATTTTCCAGGTTATCCTAAAGGAATTACAGGGCCTGAATTAATGGAAGATCTAAAGCAACAAGCAGAGCGGTTTGGAACGGAAGTACGATTTGGTGTTGTAACAAAGGTTGATTTTTCTAAAAATAAGGGAGGGATTCATAGTGTGACAGTTAATGATGGTTCTGAAGAAAAAATAATAGAAGCACAGACCGTTATTATTTCTACAGGAGCCTCAGCCAAATACTTAGGTCTGGAAAGTGAAAAACGTCTTATGGGAGGTGGTGTATCCGCATGTGCTACGTGTGATGGATTTTTTTATAAAGGAAAAGATGTTATCGTTGTGGGAGGAGGCGATACTGCAACTGAAGAAGCCACATATTTAGCTAATCTATGTAACAAAGTTTATTTAGCAGTTCGTCGTGATGAGTTTAGAGCTTCAAAAGCAATGGTACATCGCGTAGAAAAAACAGAAAATGTAGAAGTCTTATTCAATACAGAAGTTGAAGAGATTTTAGGAGAATCTGTTGTAGAAGGCGTTCGTGTTGTGAATAATCAAACAGGAGAAAAAAAAGAAATTAAGGTAGAAGGTTACTTTTCTGCTATTGGCCATAAGCCAAATACAGACTTATTCACAGGTCAGTTAAATTTAGATGAAACAGGGTATATTGTTACAGAAGAAGGAAATTCAAATACAGGAATCCCAGGAGTTTTTGCAGCAGGAGATGTACAAGATCATATTTATCGTCAAGCGATTACAGCTGCAGGAAGTGGTTGTGTAGCAGCGATTGATGCTGAGCGTTATATAGCTAAATTAGCCGATTAGCTATTAAGCATAAAAAAATAATACATTTTATGGAAAAACCTTCCCTTTTTTGGGGAGGTTTTTTATATATTTGAGCGATGTTAAAGATTATTATTCTATGAAACGATTTAAAAAAGCAGGAACATGTTTTTTTGTATTCTTTGTTATTACGATTTCTGGACAAATTACAAAAAATGAGGGAGAGTCAAAAGTAAATTTAAATAATGGAACAGTCGAGCAACGCATTGATTATCTCATTTCTTCATCCAACAATTATCAAGATTATAAGGTTGTAAAAAAGACTGCTTTAAGCTCAATTAAAAAAACAGTTCTTGATACTATAAAAGGCTTAGAAAGTTCATTGGTAAAGTCTACTAAAATAATTAATGAAAAAGCAAAAGAAATTGAAACATTACAAGTAGATTTAAATAAAACAAATGAAGATCTGAAACAAGTAAGAGATGAGAAAGACAGCTTTTCTTTTTTTGGGATATTAATTGCTAAAAATCTATATAGTATTATTTTATGGGGAACAATTGCTGGACTATTAGCTGGATTGTTTATAGTTTTTGGAATGTTTAAACGTGCTAACAGCATTACCGCAAAAACCAAAAAAGATTTTGTTGAGGTAGAAGAAGAGTTTGAACGTCATCGTAAATTTTCTTTGGAAAGAGAACAAAAAGTCAAAAGAGAATTACAAGATTATAAAAACAAAGAAAAATACAAGAGTAAACAGAAATCTGTAGCAGTAGAAAAAAAATCGGCAACAAAGACAACAACTAAACCAAAACTAAAGTCGACAGCAAAAACAACAAAATCTGCAGCAAACACAAAGCCAGAATCAAAAAATACAAAGTCAAAAAAGTAATTCTAACTATTGCACTATACCTGATACCATTTTTATTTTCTTAATGATAAAGTCGAAGTTTGTTATAAAAAAAACTAGAAAATAACTCTCAGCTAGAGGTAGCGGTCTAGTTATTTGCTCTATAAATCTTCTGGAAAGTCGAAAGAAAATATGTGTAAAACAACTAAAGAGATTACGTAAATATCTAAAAAATTATATATAATTTGTTGAAAATAATTATTATATTTGTTTTTTAAGTGATAAAAAGCTTATTGATAGGTTTAATAATTAATTTTATAGTAGATAACGTCAAAATTATATAAAATGAAAAATTTAGTGAAATTATTTGCTGTAGCTACTGTTGTTAGTTCAATTTTTATTGCTTGTGATAACAACGATGAACAAACCCTAAATAGTCAACTAATTGAATTACAAGCGCATAATAAAGAAGATATTGTCAGACCGGGACAGCAAAACTAATGAGACCAGTCTCATTAGTTTAAAAACAGGTACATTTATTATAATCTTATCAGGAGTAATTTTATATCTTGATAAGATTATTTTACTTTTTATTCAAGATGTTGAGAGTCTTATGGGGTACCCAAACCTAAGTTCTTTTATATGGGTTTTAACACAAACTTTGTCACCATTAATTTTAATACTAGGCGTTTACATCAAAGCTTATAAATGGGCTTACCTTGTTCCAATTTATTGTTATTGTCTTCAATTATTCTATATACTTAACTCTTCATGGGAAGGCGATGATTTTCTTGTTTATCCATTAGTTGGGGTATTGTCTAGTGTAATTTTTTTAATTTTTTCTAAAATTAGTACTCAAGTACGAAAAATAAAAGGAAAGCAGGAGCAAATCATTGAAATGTATGAAATATTAATCGAAAAAAAATAACTTGTTAAATTATGTTGGACACAATTAAATTACTTTACGAAGACGGAAAAATTACTAAAGAAGTATGTGATATATTAATTGCCCAAATGGTGATAAGTACGAAAGCTGATATAAAAGCATATATAAAATCAAATACTATGGGTTTTAATGGAGCTATGGACTCTAATCCTAAGGAATTAAGAGAGCTTTTAAACCGTTATGAGAAAATCATTTACACAAGTGAAGGTTTTTCAGAATCTTCGAAAAATAAAGAAAACCTAGTAGAAGGTTGGCAACAACTACGAGCAACTATTTTAGCACTTTATTCTAAGTAAAGTATTAAGCTATGAGAAATGTTATTTGATATGACGGTCACAAAATATGATAGCACCATAAAGATAGGCTTATTTTATAATATCCCAATTATTCCAATAATAATCTATTGGATTATCTAATGTTCCTATGAAAATTTTATTGTTTCTTATTTTT
>JBKDZS010000025.1:0-16008 GCA_047971445.1 Flavobacteriales bacterium | reverse complement strand
TTTTTTAATAAATTAAATAAACTGTTTCTAAAATTTAAAAAGGTTTTTTGAGAATTCATATTTGAAAGTGTCGCTCCTCCTAAGTGAAATACTAATGACTCATGGGTATAAAAAACTTTATAGCCTCTATTTTTTACTCTCCAACACAAATCAATTTCTTCTTGGTGTGCAAAATAGTCTTCATCAAAACCACCTACTTCATCAAAAATTTGCTTTCGAATAAAAAAAGCAGCTCCTGATGCCCAAAAAATTTCCATTTCATCGTCATATTGTCCCAAATCTTCTTCTAGGGTATCAAAAATTCTTCCTCTACAAAATGGATATCCTAAATAATCTAAAAATCCTCCTGCTGCTCCAGCATATTCAAAATGTGTACGTTTTTTATAATCTAATAATTTGGGCTGAACAACGGCTATATTCTGATCTTTTTCAAAGAGTTTCTGAATAGGAGCAATCCAATTTTCTGTGACTTCTACATCTGAATTTAATAAACATACTATTTCTGCTTTAATCAATTTCAGTCCTTCATTATAACCTTTTGAAAAACCATAATTTTCTTTATTTTGTATAAGCTGTATGCTTGGATAGTATCTTCTTAAAAAGGATACAGAATCATCTTCTGAAGCATTATCAATAACATAAACATCTGATTTTAAAGAGTTTTGAATAACAGAGGGTAGAAACTGCGCTAATAGTTTCTTGCCATTCCAATTTAGTATAACTATTGCTATTTTCAAAAGTCTGTTCCTTTTTTAAATTTCCAACGTTTATGTGACCATAACCAATTATCAGGATTACGTTGAATAGTTTTTGTTAAGTGTTCATAGAAAGCGGATACCAATTCATTTTCACAAAACTTAACCCCGTCTTCAGGTTTTATTTTACGAAATGTTGTTTTATAATACCCCCTTTTTATTTTTACCGTATCAGCGTAGACTGGAATCTGATTATACTTATTTACAATATCTTCATACCCTCTGTATACGGCTGTTTCTTGGTTTAAAAACCGTAATGAATGTTTTACATTTTCTTTTTTAGGACTTTGGTCTGACAAAAAATAGAACATATGTTTTCCATCATTTGGAATTTTCACAACCTTTCGTAAAGTTAATTTTGCAGGAATTCCTTCGGCATCAAATTTTCTTCTTAAGTGGTTAACTTTATCATTCATAAACTTACTCCTAAGAGGTTTGTAAATGTAATGAAACCCTTCATAATCAACTTTCAACATTAACGAAACATACCACTCAAAATTAAACACATGACCTGATAAAAGAGTTACATTTCTTTCTTTGGTTGAGTTAATTTCCTCTATATTTGAAAAAAGCATTCGTTTATTCAATTCTTCCTTTGAAATGGTTAAACCTTTTATACTTTCAACTAAATAGTCGGATAGATTTCTATAAAACTTTTTTACTATTTTTTTCTGCTCTAATTCTGATTTTTCAGGAAATGAATTTGCGATATTACTCATAACAACCCCTTTCCTATAACGAATGATATAGTAATTAAATACAAATGAAAGGTCAGATATAATGTACAATATCCTGAAAGGCAACCTAGAGAACCCTAAAATACAATAGTAAATAATTCTATCCATGATATAAAATTAAAAAAGTCATCAAAAAAATAACTAATTGTATCTTTTTTAACAACTTTAAGCTAGTTTTAATTTTTCAACATCTTTTTTTGTGTACTTCCATCTTTTATGTGACCATAACCAGTTATCAGGATTTCTTTTCAAAGTAATTGTCAAAAGGTCAAAATATTTTTTTAGCATTTCACCTTCTTCAAACTCTATTCCATTATCAGGTTTTATTTCCTTTAAAATCATTCGATAATATCCTCTTTTATCTTTTATTCCATCAATAAACAATACGTTATAATTGTATTTTCTTACAATATCTTCAAAACCTTTAAAAACAGCTGTTTCTTGGTTCATAAAATCAATGAAATATTTTGCTTTATATTTACTAGGACTTTGATCTGTCAAAAAATAAAACAAATGCTTTCCATTATTAGGAATTTTTGCAATTGTTCGGTATGTTTCTTTTGCCGAGATACCTGTCCCATTAAAACGAGACCTCAATTTATTTACTTTTTGATTTAAAAACTTATTTCTAAGAGGCTTATAAATAAAGTACAAGCCTTCAAAACCTTCTATGTCTTTTGCAAAAAAAGGATACCACTCAAAATTAAATACATGTCCTGACAATGCTATTAAATTTTTTTCTGTCCCTGTGTATTTCTTAATCAATTCTGCATTTTCACATACTACTCTTTTTTCTAGTTCTTTTGGGTTTACAGTAAGCCCTTTTATACTTTCAAACACGTAATCTGCAAAATTTTGATTAAATTTCTTATGTATTTCATTAATTTCTTTTTGAGATTTTTCTGGAAAAGAATTCTTTAAATTCTTCTGAATCACTTCTTTTCTATAACCAATGATATAGTGATTAATTAAAAAAAACACATCCGAAAGCAAGTATAACAGCTTAAATGGAAGTTTTGATATAAAAATAACGGCTAAATAAATAAGTTTATCCATATTCTGCTAAAATAATATTTAATTTTATAAACTTGTTCTCTAGAACGAACAATTTAGATGTAAACTAGTTTATTTCTTTTTTAAGTAACGGTATTTTATAGTTTAAGCTAACGTTTAACCAAGCATTAGCTCCCTTAATATTATCCCCAAATCCAGGAATAACAATGGAACTCACCTCTTTTTGCTCTTTTGAGTGAATTAAAATTTTAGGACGAACGGAAGTGTCTAAGAAAAAGCGTGTATTCCACAAATCTTTTCGAGCACCTACGACAAGCTCAATCCAACTGGCAGATAATGTTTCTTTTCCTAATCCTGATTTACTTTGTTGAACAATTACGTTCCCTGTTTGATTTCTTCTCGTTAATGGATAGGTATGAATTTGTTGATTATACGACGTAAAAGCATAACGAATCCCTGCATAAAAAAAATCATCCTCGTTATATTGCGTTTCATTAAACGACCAATTTGCCCCTATTTTATAGTAAGTTCCATCTACATCAATATCCCAATTTACTTTCGAATAATTATTCTTTTGATAACCTACTTCTATTACTCCATGTATTTTTTTATAAAGACGCATATTGGCATTGAATTCATATCCACTTGACTTATCCCAAACACTTGTTAATGGAGACATCAAATCTGCTCCAATAAATAACTTATATTTTTTTTTCTTTATCTCTACTACTGTATCGCTTTTATTTTGAGCCAAACTAAAAACTAGAAAAAAAACACTAAAAATAAATAAACATATGTGCTTCAGCTTCATCTGTAATCGTGATTTCGTTATTAGTATCAATTAACTTAGGATTCCATTCCCATTTCTTCAATATTTTACTTGTAGCTCCTAATGCAGCATTTACCTCCGTATAATTCACTTTAAAGCCACATCCTTTTGAAACATACTCCTCTGTTCTTGTGAAACTTAAGGTAATAGTATCTATTTCTTGAGCATCTACACTTGCCTTATAAAATAAGGTGTCCATTGAATTTTTCAACGAAAGTGGTATTTGAATGGAATCTTGTGATGAAAAAGTAATATCACTAAATTCGGAAGTTGAAAATACACCTGATTTTTTCGTAGCTTGACCGGTTGCTCCATCATAAAATCTAATAACCAACCGAGCTGTCGTTCCTTCTTCACAAATTTCTTCATCATCTTCACAAGAATACATAAACAAAAATGTACATAGCACCGTAACAATGCCTATTGTATAGTTAATTTTTTTCATATAAATTTAAACGTTATAGCATCATAACATCTTTTATTTTAGAAACTTGTTTATATTTATCAATAACACTTTCAGCATCTAACATATATACCTGAATCGTTAAGCTAGTGTACTTACCCTTCTTCGATTCTTTAGAAGAAACGATAGGGCGCATCCCATCAAAAACTTTCTGAACCTCTGCTAATTTCTGGTTATTTGTTACTACAATAAATTTATATCGATAGTCAGATGGAAAAACAACCGTATCTTCCAATTGCTTTTTAAATCGTTTGTAAAATTCTTCTGGTTTTTCTCTTTCAGCCATAAAATATTCTCGTATAAGCGATAAAATTAAATAAAAAATATCAAATACCTTGATAAACCATTAGAATGTTTCTTTATATTTGTTGCCTTAGTGACAGCAGCCATTGTGAGAAAAAAAGTTATTATTTCAGGAGGTCCTAGCTCGGGAAAGACATCTATAATCAATGCTTTAATGAAACAGGGGTTTCATTGTGAAGAAGAGTTTTCGCGGCATATAATTGAGGAGGGAGTTCGTACAGGGAGCGGTATTGTTCCATGGGACAAATTGGATTTGTTTACTGAAAAAGTTTTTGAAGGTCGTCTTAAGCAGTTTTACAATGGAGATCAATTTAATCAAACCATTTTTTACGACCGTAGCATCATTGATTCTATAGCTTACATGGAGCATGATAATGAATTTATACCTCAACATTATGTTCAAGATGCTCGAAATTTACGTTACCATTTTCAAGTATTTATAACACCCTACTGGAATGAAATTTACACAACGGATGAGCAAAGAAAAGAACCTTCTGAAAAAGCCCAATCTTTAGAAAAATCCATCATCGATTGTTACAAAAAATATCAATATCAAATCATATTCATTCCTAAAACAACAATTGAAAAACGTATTGAATTTATTTTGAATAATATTCATGAATAAGCCTACTCCAAAAACCATTTTAAAACAATATTGGAACTATGATGAATTCAGACCTTTCCAGGAAGAAATCATACAATCTGTTATTAATCAAAATGATACACTTGGACTCTTAGCTACTGGAGGAGGAAAATCCGTTTGTTTTCAAGTTCCTGGAATTCTTTTAGAAGGAATTACTCTAGTAATTACCCCCTTGATTGCTTTAATGAAAGACCAAGTTGAAAACTTACAAAAAAAGAATATCAAAGCTCGTTATATAAGTTCAGATCTTTCTTTTAAGGAAATGGATCAAATTTTAGATGAATGCATTTACAATTCTATAACTTTTTTATACTTAGCTCCTGAAAGAATTCAAACAGAAGTATTTCAAGCTCGTGTTCAAAAAATGCACATTGCTCAAATTGTGATCGATGAAGCCCATTGCATTTCTCAATGGGGAAATGATTTTAGGCCTTCTTATCTAAAAATCAACTCGTTACGCACCTTTTTTCCAACAGTACCTTTTTTGGCTCTAACAGCTACAGCCACTCCCAAAGTTATTTTGGATATTCAACAACAACTTGGTTTTAAAAAAAATCATGTAATTAAAAGCTCTTTTAAAAGAGAAAACCTGGTTTTTCAAGTAATTCATACTCATAACAAACTTTATGAATTGGTTCAGCTTTTAAAAAATAAAAATGAGTCTGCTATAGTTTATGTTAGAAATCGTAGAAGCACCATAGAAATAGCCGAATATTTAAACAGTTATTCTATTTCTTCTGATTTTTACCACGCTGGACTAAACCGTGAAGAGAAAAACAATAAAGAGCAAGCTTGGAAAACTGAAAAAACACCTGTTATTGTATCAACCAACGCTTTTGGAATGGGAATAGACAAGCCTAACGTTCGAACTGTAGTGCATTATGATTTACCTGATACTATAGAGTCCTATTATCAGGAAGCAGGACGAGCAGGGCGTGATCTAGAGAAAGCATATTGTGTTCTCCTTTATAATGATTTATCTGACTTTAAAAATGCCCAAAATCGTTTAATTATGGGCTACCCTACTCATAAAGAATATAATCAAATTATTTCATTACTCTTTAACTATATACAAATTGCCGTTGGAGAGCTCCCTAGCCGTACTTTTGAAATCGATTTAAAACAATTTGAAAAAAAATTGAAAATTCCTCTATTGAAAATTCATCATACATTAGAATTTTTACATAGATCTGAAATTCTGATTTTTAAAAAAAATAGTCATAAAAGCACTTTAAAGATCAATGCTCATCCTAAAAGTATTGAACGTTATCCTTTATTAAATTTACTAATACGATCTCATCCTGGAATTCTCTCTCAATTTAGAAAAATTAACGAATATGATCTTGCCCGAATATTAAACATTCGTTATAAAAAAGTCTTTCAGGCTCTACACACTTATCGACTACAAAAAATTATCGAATATTACCCTGCATCATCTAATTTGGTTATTTTTTTAGAGCAACGTGATGATTCTTATATTAAAAATAGTCTTTGGAGAAAATTTGAGACTTTTTTACATAATAAAGCTAGTATGCAAGCCCAAATGCTCCAATATCCAAAAAACCCAAAGTGTAGAATGCAATTTATTCTAGCCTATTTTGGTCAAACCACATCCACTTCTTGTACTCAATGTGATAATTGTAACCGTTCACCTCATGATTTCTTAGAAAATATTCTGTAGTTTTGTTCCCAAAGTAAATAACTAAAATGAACATTACTGATACACGCATTGTTTTTATGGGAACACCTGAATTTGCTACAGGTTGTTTAAAAAATTTAATTAGCCATCACTACAACGTAGTAGGAGTTGTTACTGTTGCTGATAAACCTGCAGGCCGTGGAAAAAAAATTTCACAATCTTCTATTAAAAAATATGCTCAAGAACAGAACCTACCTATTTTACAGCCTACTAATCTTAAAAATGAAGAATTTTTAAAAGAGTTAAAAGAGTTAAGAGCTGATTTACAAATTGTGGTTGCTTTTAGAATGCTTCCCAAAGTCATTTGGGAAATGCCTTCGTTAGGGACTTTTAATTTGCATGCATCTCTTTTACCTCATTATCGTGGGGCTGCTCCTATTAACTGGGCTATTATCAATGGAGATGAAGAATCAGGTGTAACAACTTTTATGATTGATGAAAAAATAGATACTGGTGAAATTTTGTTACAAGAAACAGTTTCTATAAGTAAAAATATGACCGCAGGAGAACTACATGACCAATTATTAAATATTGGAGCTAAATTAATATTAAAAACAATTGATGGAATTGTTCAAAAAAAGATTCAGCCTAAACCTCAACCAACACATAAAACCTTTAAAAAAGCGCCTAAAATATTTAAAGATCAATGTAAAATCAATTGGAACGATCCGTTAGATAATATCCATAACTTTATTAGAGGATTAACTCCTTATCCTGGAGCATGGACTGAGTTAAAATTAAATGATAAAGTCTATTCTTTCAGGATTTTACGTGCTGAAAAAATATTTCAAAAGCATCATCATAAAACAGGTATTATTCTAATAGACAAAAAAACTTTTGTAGTCGCTGTCAAAGGAGGGTTTATAAACATTATTTTAGGACAAATACAAGGTAAAAAAACACAAAGTTCAATTGACTTAATTAATGGAACTTCAAATTATAATTCTATTACTATTTATAAAAACTGTTAAAAATAACTATTTATTTAAAAATCAATCTATTTTTTCACCTATTTTATTTGTATAATGTTATTTATCATCTATATTTGTTGCATTATTAACTTTTTATAATTAAAAAAAGAATAGAACTATGAACAAGTCAGAATTAGTTGATGCAATGGCGGCTGACGCTGGAATTTCAAAAGTGGCAGCAAAAAAAGCTTTAGACTCATTTATGGGAAGCGTAACAAAAGCTTTAAAGAAAAATGATAAAGTTGCTTTAGTAGGATTTGGAACTTTCTCTACTACAAAGAGAAGTAAGAGAGAGGGCATTAACCCTAGAACAAGGGAAAAAATTGTAATCCCTGCAAAAACTGTTGCTAAATTTAAGCCAGGTTCTGAATTAGCAGAAGCAGTTAAATAGATATTCATTACTTAAAGATTAGGATAAAACCATTCCAAATTTTATATTTTGGAATGGTTTTCTATTTTTAGTAGAAATAATAGGTATATAATTTTTTTACCTTTTTTAAATACGTAATGAATATTGTTAAACTATTTCTTTTAAGCTAAATCTTACACAGAATAAGTATTAAATTACAAAAAAAGAGCCTCTGAAATATCTTCAGACGCCCTTTTTGATTGTCGCGTTCTCATTTGTATTGTCAATTACAAAAACCTCTCTACATGATCACTAGTTCATTATTGGTTTCCATATTTTCAATTTTCCCGTTCTCTATGCCTACAAACTTAAGATCTTATTTCCATAAAAACAAAAAAAGCACATAATTATCTTGTAAAAAACACCTAATAGATAACTTATAATACAAAAAACACTTTTTTAGCTACTAAATCAAATTACAATTCATTTCCTGAGTATTTAGAGTAATATAAAGACGTGAAGTAAAATTTTTATTAAGCTAACTCTCAAACAGTTAATCACTATTTTTTAAATCTTTTCCATTTTTAAAAACCACCACACTCCTCGAATCCACTTTGTAAGTATGTGTATCTATAATACAATTGGTTTGCTTTTCTAAGGAAGTATCAATTAATCGCTGCCACACATACTGTTTAGGTAAATCAAATTCTAAATCCTCCCAAAATGAATTAAAAACAATATAGAAATGATTTTTAGATACAGGATTTATAAATTCACACGCTAGCGATCTTGATTCTTTGCTCCAATTGGGCTGATTGTTTTTTTGTCCGTGCCAAATAACATAAGGACGATCTTCTCTTTTATTGGCATCAATATAAACCTCTACATTAAATAATTTATAATTTTTAGAAATAGCTATAATTTGCTTTGTGAAATCTAATATTTCTTTATGCTTTTCTATAGCATTCCAATTTAGCCACGAAATTTCATTATCCTGACAATAAGCATTGTTATTTCCTTTCTGAGTTCTCCTTATCTCATCTCCCATTAACAGCATAGGAGTTCCTTGGGAAAGAAATAAAATAGTCAAAAAATTTTTAATTTGTTTCTTACGTAGCTTTTCTATTCTTTGATCATCCGTATCTCCTTCAATCCCGCAATTCCAGCTTTCATTATGATTGTGTCCATCTCGATTATCCTCTCCATTTTCTTTGTTGTGCTTCCCGTCATACGAAACTAAATCATTTAATGTAAACCCATCATGACAGGTTATAAAATGAATACTCCGATCCGGAACAAATTCATGATAACGTCCTTTTAAGATATCCTGACTACCCAAAATTCGAGAAGCAAGTGCAGAAACCATACCTTCATCACTTTTAACAAATCTTCTAATATCATCCCTATAATTAGCATTCCATATAGCCCAACGGTCTCCTGAAAAGTTAGAAACCTGATATAAACCTGCTGCATCCCAAGGTTCTGCTATAAGTTTTGTATTGGCTAAAATGGGATTAGACTCGATAGACCATAAAACAGGAGGGTTATATAAAGGTACTCCATCTTCATCTCTTGATAAGATTGATGCTAAATCGAACCTAAATCCATCTATATGCATTTCTTGAACCCAATATTCTAATGAATTATAAATCATTCTTCTAACAACTGAATGATTTGCATTTAACGTATTTCCACAACCTGAATAATCTTTATTTTGACCATTTTCATCTAATATGTAATACGAATAGTTTGAAAAACCTCTCAAATTATAGGTTGGACCGTTGTACTCTGCTTCTGCTGTGTGATTATATACAACATCTAAAATAACCTCTATTCCTTCACGATGTAGTTCACGAACCATCGTTTTAAATTCATTAATCATCCCCTGAGGATCCTTCGACTCACAAAAAGAAGGATGAGGTGCAAAAAAATTAATTGGAGAATACCCCCAGTAATTTGTCCTTCCTTCAGGAGCATCTTGCTCATCAAAGGCAAAAACAGGCAATAACTCAACCGCTGTGATTCCTAATGATTTCAAATAGGGTATTTTTTCAATTACACCTGAAAAAGTTCCCCTTTTCGTTTTAGATATTTTACTACTTGGATGCTTTGTAAATCCTCCTACATGCATTTCATAAATGACCTGAGTTGCTTGTGGATTATTTGGGAAAGATATTCCTTCCCAATCAAAATGATTCTCTATAACCGCTGATTTTAAACATGCTTTCAAGTTGCACTTCCCATATTCAGAAGCCAATTTTCTATCATGAAAACCTACTATAGCTTTTCCATAAGGATCTGTTAATACTTTTGAAGCATCAAATCTACGCCCCCTATTTATATCCTGTTTTCCCTTTACCCGATATCCATAAAGTTGATTCTTTTTTAATCCCTCGACAAAAATATGCCAATAATAGAATGTCTTATTTCTTTTAGGGTCTAATCTTATAATAATAGGATTTTCATCTTTTTCATGAGAAAAAAGGAGTAATTCAATAGTATCTGCCTCTGGAGAAAAAACACAAAAATTAACCCCTTTATTAGATAATGTGGCTCCTAACGGATTCGTACTTCCTTCTTGTACACTATAGCATTGTTTCATAAATTAACTATTCGTTAACTGATAAAAAGCCTTCTCAATAGATTTATATTCTAATTTTACCTGATCTAATGAATTGTTTTGCACTAACACTCCTTTTTTTAAGATTAAAACGTGATCACAAATAGCCTCTACCTCCTGCATAATATGTGTTGAAATTAAAACGGTTTTATTTTTCCCAAAATTTTTAATCAAATTTCTAATTTCCAAAATTTGATTAGGATCCAAACCCGTTGTAGGTTCATCCAATATTAGAATATCAGGGTCATGAATCATGGATTGAGCCAACCCTACTCGTTGTCTATAACCCTTTGAAAGTGCTTTTATTTTTTTAAACTGCTCTGATTGTAATCCTGTTTTCTCAATAATACTTTTAGCACTGGATTTGGGAATTTTTCGAATTTTAGCAACATACTCTAAATATTCCCTTACATACAAATCTAAGTACAATGGATTATGTTCTGGTAAATAGCCTACTTTTTTCTTTACTTCTTCAGGATATTTAGATACATCAAGTCCTGAAACCAAAACTTCTCCATAAGTATTTTTTGAAAATGTAGTCAAAATCTTCATCAAAGAAGATTTTCCTGCTCCATTTGGACCTAGTAAAGCTACAAGCCCCTTAACTTCAAAGGAAATTTCATTCAAAACAACTTGTTTTTCTATTATTTTAGAAAGATTCGAAACTTTTATAGACATAAGGCAAATATATGAATTGTAAACTAATAGTGAAACAGAGTACATGTAATCTAAAGAAAAAACTAAGAATTCATTAAGCCCGTTTTATTAAGGACTTATAATTTTTTGTCAAGTCAAATGAAATTACTAAATTTGCAGGCTCGATAAAGAGTTTAATCTATAATATTATAATTTAAAAACGAAGTGAACACATTAAGTTACAAAACAATTTCGATTAACAAAGCCAATGCTGATAAACAGTGGGTTGTTGTTGATGCAGAAGGAGAAACTTTGGGTCGCTTAGCCTCGAAAGTTGCAAAACTTGTCAGAGGTAAGTACAAACCAAGCTTTACTCCACATGCTGACTGTGGAGACAACGTAATCGTTGTTAACGCTGAGAAAATTCAATTGACTGGTAATAAATGGACTGACAAATTATACGTTCGGCACACTAATTATCCAGGAGGACAACGTTTTTTAACGGCACAGCAAATGCACGATAAAGATCACCGTCGTCTAATTGAAAAAGCTGTAAAAGGAATGCTACCTAAAAATAAATTAGGAAGAGCCATTCACAAAAACCTTCATGTTTTTTCAGGAGCAGAACATACGCATGAAGCACAGAAACCAACAACAATCAATTTAAAAGATTTAAAGTAGTATGGCAATAGTACACAAAATCGGAAGAAGAAAAAACGCAGTAGCTCGTATTTACATGAGTGAAGGAAACGGTACTGTTACAGTTAACGGGAAAGATTACAAGCAATACTTTCCTACAGAAGTAATGCAGTACAAAGTTCAACAACCTTTTGCTTTAACCGAAAACGTTGATAAATACGACGTAAAAGTTAATGTATTTGGCGGAGGAACTACAGGACAAGTAGAAGCTGTTCGTCTAGCAATTTCAAGAGCATTATGTGAAATTGATCCAGAACATAGAAAAGCTTTAAAACCAGAAGGATTGCTAACTCGTGATCCAAGAATGGTAGAACGTAAGAAATTTGGACAGAAAAAAGCTCGTAAAAAATTCCAATTTTCAAAACGTTAATTATTATCAATTTGCCGCATAGATTTAGCATCCAAATTAATAAGGTCGATTGTAACTCTATCGCCACTTATCAATTGATTGCGTAAGCGGAACGTAAATTAAAACATTTAAAATGGCAAAAGTAGAAGTAAAAGAATTATTAGAAGCAGGTGTACACTTCGGACACTTAACACGCAAATGGAATCCTAACATGGCTCCTTATATTTTTATGGAGAAGAATGGGATACATATTATAGATTTACACAAAACCACTGCAAAATTAGATGAGGCAAACAATGCTTTATCTAAAATTGCTGCTTCAGGAAGAAAGATTCTTTTTGTAGCGACAAAAAAACAGGCAAAAGATATTGTTTCTGAATATGTAAAGAATGTCAATATGCCTTACATCACAGAAAGATGGCCAGGAGGTATGCTAACCAACTTTGTAACCATCCGTAAGGCTGTTAAAAAGATGAATCACATTGACCGAATGAAAAAAGACGGATCTTTTGACTCTTTATCAAAGAAAGAAAAATTACAAATTAACCGACAACGTGCAAAATTAGAAAAGAACTTAGGTTCTATATCGGATATGACCCGTTTACCAGGAGCTATTTTTTTAGTTGATGTGAAGCGTGAGCATATTGCTTTAGCAGAAGCTAAAAAATTAAACATTCCTATATTTGCAATAGTTGATACAAATTCTGATCCTAGAGACATTCTTTTTCCTATTCCAGCAAATGATGATGCTACAAAATCAATCGATATCATTATGAAAAGTGTCACAGAAGCCGTAGCAAATGGATTGTCACATAGAAAAGCTGAAAAAGAAGCTCAAAAAGCTGAAAAAGAAGCTAAGCAAATGGAAGCCGATAAAAAGGACACACCTAAAGCTGAGTTAAAACCAAAAGCTACAAAAGTAGAAGAGGTTTCAGCTCCTAAAGCAGAGGAAAATAAAGAAGCTTAAAAAAATATTCATTACATAAATTAAAAATTATTTTTAATAATTTTTTAACTTGTAATTAAAAATTAAAGTAGTTCATAAGCTTTTGGTTTTCGAACTACTTTGTCTTTTATAATAAATTGTTTAATACAAAAAAATAATATCATGGTTAAAATTACCGCTGCAGAAGTAAGTAAATTAAGAAAAAATACTGGTGCAGGTATGATGGCTTGTAAAAAAGCATTAGTTGAGGCTGAAGGAGATTTCGATAAGGCAATTGAAATTCTTAGAAAAAATGGTTTAAAAAATGTTGCTAAACGAGATGATAACGAAACATCTGAAGGTGTTACTATTGCTAAAATAAACGATGATGCAACATCAGGAGTAGTGGTTTCTCTAAACTGTGAAACAGAACCTGTAACCAATACAGATCAGTTTATCAACTTAAAAGATGCTATTGAAAGTGTTGCTTTAAACAGTAGTTCTAAAGAAGAGTTATTAACTCAGACAGTGAATGGTAAAACCATTTCTGATATGATTGATGATATTCGTATCGCTATTCAAGAAAACATTAACATTTCGCAATATGCTCGTGTAGATGCTCCTTTTATAAGTGCTTATACACACGGAGGAAAAATCTCTGCTGTAGTGGGACTTAATCAAAAAAATGAAGCTGTAGGAAAAGATTTAGCTATGCAAGTTGCTTCTATGAACCCTACTTCTCTTTCTTATAAAGATTTAGACCCTACTTATGTAGCAAATGAAACTGAGGCAAGAATTGTGGCAATTAAAAAAGATAATGAAGAGTTGGCTCGATTAGGAAAAACATTAAAAAATATTCCTCAATTTATCTCTAGATCTCAATTATCTGATAAAATAATTGCTCAAGCCGAGGAAAGTATTAAGGCAGAACTAAAGGCAGAAGGAAAACCTGAAGCTATTTTTGATAAAATTGTTCCAGGAAAGCTTCAACGATTCATTTCAGATAACACTTCTCTAGATAAAGAACAATGTTTATTAGATCAAGATTTTATTAAAGATGAAAAGAAAACCGTTCAAGATTATGTTTCGGAAAGCAGTATCGAAATAACTGATTTTAAACGTGTTTCTTTAAGCTAAGAAATTCTTATAAGAAAAAAATCCTTTATAAAAAATATTTATAAAGGATTTTTATTTTTTCCTACCATTCTTTTTATTTTTATTTTTCTTTCTTTTTTCAGGTAATATTTGTGTTGAAATTTGTTAGTTTCATCCATAACTAGTTTACAAAATTTTTCTGGATTATACCTTAATTTCTTAGCATATGAGTCACTCATAGGTTTTACTACATCCCATGTAGTTGCTAATTTAGATAAATTTTTAACTCGAAGTTTCAAGTCGAATGTAACATTAAATTTCATACGATTTAAATCAATTAGATAATACTTGTATTCTTTATCTTTTTTAGACACAATCAAAGTATTCCCTGGAGAATGATCAATAAAATAAATTCCTTTTTCATGCAAATCAAATGTGAATTCTCCAAATTTTTCTAAAATTAACTTGCGGTTAGGGTAATCTCGTTCAAATGTCAACTTTCTAAAATCCAAATCATAATCTAAATGCAAGCTCACATAAAAGCTTTCCTTTATTCCACACAAATAATGCTTTATATAATAGCCTATAGGTTCTGGAGTTAAAATTCCTTTTTCTATTAATTTTCTTCCAAAAATATAAGAACGCTCTGCCTTTGACTTTCTAAAATATTGATATATAAATTTATTGATCGTATATGGCACTTTAAATGATTTGATATTAATAATCATTCCATCTTTCAATTTAAACGTTTTAACCTTATTTCGATCACTATAAATTAAATTTCCCCTAATTTCAAAATTCAAAATACAATCTAGTATTTCTTCTTTATTTTTCTCATAAAGTTCTGAAATTATGAATGTAGCACCCATCTTTAAATAACCTTTAAATTTCTTAAATAATCTTCTATTCTTTTTATAATTTCATCTACATCATAGTATCTATATAACTTAACCGCATCTTTTTTTCGTGCTTTAATCGCTTGTTTTCTACTTCTTCCCTCTCCATACTGATTAAAAATATCTTTTCTAAAATCCTCCAAATGAATAGACATATTGACTTTTCCATCTTCAAAGATTCCCCAATCTTCACGAAAAACAAAAGATGAAAAAAATCCAAAAGTAGGCACATTCATAGCTTTTGAAATATTCGTAAATCCGCAATCATTACCAATATAAGCATCCACCTGAGTTAATAACTTAATAAAACCTCTTAATGAAGGTTCATATAAATTAAAATAAACACTTTCTTTTTTAGCTATACTTTGATAAAAATTGCTAGCTATTTCTTGTTGATCTTCAAAATAACTCAATAAAATCTTTACATCATACTTATCATTAAAATAATTTACTATTCTACTCATTTTATCTAAAGGGAGTGTTTTTTGTTTATTACTTCCTGTTATTCCAAACATGATGATTTTTTTATCCAATTGTATAATTTCTTTTTCGAATAAAGCCAAAGCTTCACTCTTTTCCTCATCAGTTAAAAAAATCTTAGGTTTTGAGTCTAAGGGAATGTCTTTCCTATTTAACGGTCTTAAAAGATTCAAACGACCATCAATGGTTGCTCCAGCAATCGAAACCTTCTTAAAAGAACGTTCTACTTGAATATTGTTGATCCAATTTCCCTTTTTTTTATATGAAACCCTTTTTTTAGCTCCACTTAAAGCTACTATAATTTTAGACTCTAATTTTCCATAAGCATCTATGGTAATATCGTATCTTTCTTTCCTTAATGAAAAAGCAAAAGGAAATAATTTATAACTTCCTCTATATTCATCCTCATAATAAATAATGTTATCTATATTCGGATTATTCAAAACAACATCCTGTGTAAAACGATAAATTAAATAATCAATTTGAGCGTTAGGAAATATTTTTCTAAGATTATTACAAAGCACTGTTCCCACTAACACATCACC
>JBKDZS010000024.1:0-2135 GCA_047971445.1 Flavobacteriales bacterium | reverse complement strand
ATTTTATTTTTATTAAGGTTTTCATAAGCCATTTCAAAAGCCTTAGCTAACCCCGCAATACCATAAATATTTTCTGTTCCAGCACGCATTTTTCGTTCTTGATTTCCTCCTGTTGTAACAGCGTGTATTTTTAATGATTTTCGAACAAAAGCAAAACCAACACCCTTAGGTCCATGCATTTTATGGGCAGAGCAGGTTAAAAAATCAATGGGTAATTTCTTTAAATCAAAAAAGTAATGTCCAATAGTTTGAACCGTGTCAGAATGAAAAAGAGCTTCATTTTCATGACACAGTTGCGTGATTTTTTCCAAATCGATTAAATTGGCTATTTCATTATTCCCGTGAATCAAAGAAACCAATGTTTTTACACGAGTACTCTTCAATCGTTGTTCTAAATCTTCCCAGTTAAAGATTCCTTTAGAATTAACAGGAAGAACCTCTACGATTGTGTGGTGTTTTTTTGATAAATCTAAAATAGTTTCCAAAACACACTTATGTTCAATAGATTGTGTTATAATTCTTTTTACACCTAAATCTTGAACTGCAGATCGTAAAATGAGGTTATTAGCTTCTGTTCCTCCTGAAGTAAAAATAATTTCCTTAGGAAAACAATTGAGTTCTTTGCTAATGATTTTTCGAGCACTTTCGATAATGACTTTACTTTCCCTGCCCAAATGATGTGTTGAAGATGGATTGCCATAATTTAACTGCATCACTTGAGTCATCTTTTCAATTACTTCTGGGTGTATTGGAGTTGAAGCTGCATTGTCGAAATAAATTTTTCCCATCATATTTTACATATTTGATTAAATCACAAAACTAGAATCATTTAAAAAATTTTCTATTATGAAACTACGTTTAAATAGATTATGTCAATTAAGTGAATTTAATTGCTTTGGGAAACAATCTTATATCTTTGTCCACAAGTTTTTTACGTATTTCGTAATATGGAGGTTATTTTTTTAGATATTTTAGTCCAATTAATACGATTATAGAACCTATAATAGCATAGATGAAGTTCCAAAATCCAACATCAAATTTAGCATCCATATGTTCAAAGCTTAGGAGTGTTTCCATACTAATTCCTCCTCTAAACAATAAATTTCCTAAAAACCCTCCTAAGAAAGCACCAACAATTCCAACTAGTGATGTCATCCAACATCCTAAATTTTGATCTCCTGGCAAAAGCGCTTTGGCTATTGCTCCTGCAATAATACCAAAAAATAGCCATGATAGTAAAAACATATTATATTCAATTATAATTTAGGCCAAATTTAGTATATTTTTAATAAAAAACATATAATTTATATTTCCGGATTGTTTTATATGGGAATATATTTTTAAAGTTTATAAGGTTAAGAGGTAATAGTTTTTCGACTTTTCATTCTTATTTTCTTTTGAAAATGTAACACTGACCTTATAATAGCTTTTTTGTCTTTCTAGATGATTCTATAATCAAATTGAAATTAGTAAGTCATGCTCACAACTCAACTAATAGCATTCTTTTTCGTTTGGAAAATTAACGCTTTTTACATCTTGAATATAATGTTGCACAGCCTTTGTAATATCTTCATGAAGATTTAAATATTTTCTTAGAAACTTAGGGTTAAAATCATTTGTTAAGCCTAGCATATCGTTTATCACTAAAACTTGACCGTCTGTTCCATTTCCAGCTCCGATTCCAATAGTTGGAATAGTTAATTTTTTAGAAACATCAATTGCTAAATTGGAAGGAATTTTTTCTAAAACAAGACTGAAGCAACCTGTTTCTTGTAAGTAAATAGCATTTTCAATTAATACTTCAGCTTCTGCTGTATTTTTTGCTTGTACAGAATATCCGCCAAATTGATTAAAGGATTGAGGTGTTAAGCCTAGATGTCCCATGACAGGAATTCCTGCATTTAGGATTTTTATAATGGATTCTTTAATCTCTTTTCCACCCTCTAATTTTACAGCATTGGCTGTAGTTTCTTTCATAATTCGAATAGCAGATTCCAATGCTTTTTTTGGAGAAGATTGGTAATACCCGAAAGGAAGATCAACAACAACTAAAGCTCTTTGGGTTGCACGTGTTACGGCTTTTGCATGATAAATTATTTCATCAAGTGTAATGGGTAAGGTAGATTCATTTCCAG
>JBKDZS010000023.1:0-17436 GCA_047971445.1 Flavobacteriales bacterium | reverse complement strand
TGGTATAGATTTCTCACATGTACGGTAGGTTTCCAATTCACTATTTGATGAATAGACCACCGTAAGTAATGAGGGTCACGATATGTAAAAAAATGATTTAAATCTGTTTTTTTTTGCTTACGATAATATAGATTTCTAAAAAGTGCATAAGATAAGAAGTAATCGTTAGTAAAAAACCGTATGGGAATAAGTTTATGAGCTGCTATTTTGGAAGAAAATCGAAATAATTTTGGCATTTCTTCTCTAGATTTAATACTGGATATTAAAATGGTTTTTTGAGGTTGCACAAACCGATTCATTTCCTGTGCCACAATACCTCCAAAAGATAATCCTACCAATATAAAAGGTTCAGAAATATCAATCTCTTTTACCATACGTTTCGTATAGTTTTGAAGGGTTTCTTTTTTTAAAGGTTGTTTCCAATGAATAAAATAAGAATTAAATCCTTTTGGCAACCTAAGGTATTCAAATATGTTTTGATTAGCCCCTAGCCCACTAATAAAATAAACATTCATTTTACAAAATCAATTGAAAGATTACTACTTTGAAAAAGTATTGTCCAACTGTTAAAAAACCTTTTTACAACTGTATAAGTAGATTTTACCACACTTATATCAGAAACAAAAAAATATCCTGAAAGAATTCAGGATGTTTAATCGAATATATAGAGGCTTAATTTTCTTTTTTATAAAGCACTTCCAGCGGTTTTTGATAATGGTCTGCTCTTTTACCTTTATTTAGCTTATCGAAACGCTCTCCTACCTGACCTGTCAACCATGCTGGTAAGAAGAGAACCAAAAATTTAAGTAACCAAAAACCACACAGTGCCATGGTTAAAAATAACATAAATCCAAAAAATTTCTCCATCGTATTTTCTATTTAATACCAAATATATTGAATTAATTTACGTTAATGAAAATTTTTATTAAAAACTTTCATCTTCGGAATAGGCTTCCATTTCTTTTTCATAAAACTCTACTGCTTGATCCATCAAAGTAGAAATTTCAACTGTTAATTCCTCCTCCTCTCCTTCCAAGTCATCAAACCATTCTACCTCATCATTAAATAAATTCATTAAAAATCTAGGGTAATCGGTATGTAAAACAAAAATGGTATCTTTTAGAGTCGTATTATCAGCTAATAAAAACTTTGGTAATTTCATTGTTTTTCTATTTACTTATCTTTTACAAAGATATTTATTAAATCTCAATATTCACGCAAAAGATTTTCTTATAAAAGTAAGAAAATTATTACTTTTGTAAAATGCATCAATCAAATTATTCACAACATTTAGAAGAATTGATTTCCTATAAAATGCCTTTTGGCAAATACAAAGACTACTTAATCTGCGATTTACCTGAGCATTATTTGGTTTGGTATCGTTCTAAAGGTTTTCCTAAAGGGAAATTAGGATATTTAATGGGTACGATGTATGAGATCCGATTAAACGGACTAGAAACGCTACTAAATTCTATTAAAAAATTAAAAAAATAGCATAACATTGTCAACTAATACATCAAGAAAAATACTTTACAGCTATCAGGAAAAAGCAATTGAAGAAATTTTTGAACGCTTAAACCTACATAAAGAGTGTTATAATTTGTTATTTCAATTACCAACAGGAGGAGGAAAAACTGTTATTTTTTCAGAAATTGTTCGTCGGTATTTACAAACCAATACAAAAAAGGTATTAATTCTAACACATAGGATTGAGTTGTGTAGACAAACTTCAAAAATGTTATCAGAATTTGATGTAGCAAATAAAATCATTAATAGTGATGTTAAAGAGTTAGAAGATCAAACTTCTTACAACTGCTTTGTAGCAATGGTTGAAACTCTTAATAATCGTCTAAGTGATGATTTACTAGATTTGAAAAATATTGGATTGGTTATTATTGATGAAGCACATTATAATTCTTTTACCAAGCTTTTTAAATATTTTGAAGATTGCTTTATTTTAGGAGTTACAGCTACACCTTTAAGTTCAAATATCAAACTTCCTATGAATGAAAATTATAGAGAATTAATTGTAGGAGAAGATATCTCAACTTTAATTAAAGAGGGGTTTTTAGCAAAAGCTACTACCTATTCTTTTAACGTAGGCTTAGGCTCTCTTCAAGTAGGAATTAACGGAGATTATACTGTAAAATCTTCTGAGGCTTTGTATACAAATCATTCTATGCAGGAAAAATTACTTCATGCTTATGAAGCCAAGTCAAAAAATAAAAAAACGCTTATTTTTAACAATGGAATTAACACTTCCATTTATGTATACCATACTTTTCGAGATGCCGGGTATGAAATTCGTCATTTAGATAATACCAATACTCCTCAAGAGCGTAGAGAAATACTTACTTGGTTTAAAAATACACCCAATGCTATTTTAACTTCTGTAAGTATTTTAACAACGGGATTTGATGAACCTACCGTTGAAACTATTATCATTAATCGAGCTACAAAATCATTAACACTTTACTTCCAAATGATCGGTCGAGGATCTCGAATTCTAGGAACTAAAAAAGAATTCAATGTTATCGATTTAGGAAATAATGCTGCCCGATTTGGTTTGTGGAGTAGCCCTATCAATTGGTATAAAATTTTCAAATCACCTAATTATTTTCTAGAAAATTTAACCAGTGATGAATCTATAGAACGACAATTTAGATATCAAATGCCTGATTCTATACGTGAACAATTTAAAAACTCTAAAAACGTATCTTTTGATATCAGAGAAGCTTATAAAAAAATCGTTTCCAAACACCTCAAATCTAATTTGGTTTTAAAACAATCTTTGGAACAGCATGCTACAATATGTATTGAAAATAGTGTAGATATGTATGATGCAATTCATTTGGCTAAATTATTGGATGACGATATAAAAGACCGAATTAAACAATATTCTTATTGTATCAGTAAAAGTACACGTAACTTTTTAGAATGGTTAGAAGAAGATTATAAAAAGAATTTACGAACTATGATAAGAAAGCACGACTTTGGAGAGGAATAATGAAACCACTATGTCAAATCAACAAAAAATTGCATCGTTTCTTCTAAATTTAGAAATAGAAAATCTAAATCTTCTTCAACAAACTGTTATAGATTGCTATGATCAATATAATGATTTCATTATTTTATCTCCAACAGGATCTGGTAAAACACTGAGTTTTTTATTTCCACTGGTTTTAGATTTAGATTCAAGCATAGAAGGTATTCAAACGATCATCATAACTCCTACTCGTGAATTAGCTTTACAAATAGAGTCGGTTGTTAAAGCTATGAAAACCAATTTTAAGATCAATTGTGTCTATGGAGGTCATAAAATATGGATAGAAAAAAATGATTTAAGTGTTCAACCTGCCATATTAATTGGAACCCCAGGAAGAATTGTAGACCATATTGAACACAATCGACTTGATTTAAAAAATGTAAAAAATGTAGTTTTAGATGAATTTGACAAAACACTAGAATTTGGCTTTGAAAAAGATGTTCAATTCATTTTAAATCAATTACCTAAAAATAAAAAACAACTTTTTACTTCTGCAACACAAGCTATTGAGTTTCCTGATTTTATTCAATTTAAAAAGAAACATGAAATTAATTTCCTAGAAACTGCAAGTATTGAAAAGAGAGTGCAATTCAAAAAAGTAATTATTGAAAATCGTGATAAGTTAATGGATTTAAAACAACTTATTTATGATTTAGGAAACGAACCAACCCTTGTTTTTTGTAACCATCGTGAACCTGTTGAACGTATTAGTTACATGTTAAAAAAAGAAGGTATTGTACATGATATTTTTCATGGAGGTTTAGACCAAAAAGAAAGAGAGCGCACTTTAATTAAATATCGAAATAAAAGCTGTAATTTGTTAATAACAACCGATTTAGCCGCTAGAGGAATTGACATCTCCATGATTCAAAATATCATACATTACCATCTTCCTTTAACAGAAGATTCCTTTATTCATCGTAATGGGCGAACAGCACGGGTTAATGAAACAGGAACGATCTTTTTATTGTTAAATCAAGATGATACACTTCCTGAATATATTAAAGGAGAACTAGAATTATATCACCCTGCAAAAAACATTGAATTTATTGTAGAACCTAATTTTGAAACTCTTTATATAGGGAAAGGGAAGAAAGACAAAGTAAATAAAGGTGATATTTTAGGTTTTTTATGCCATCAAACCCGTTTAGAAAAAAAGGATATCGGTCAAATTGATATTCGAGATTATTTCTCCTATGTTGCTATTACACGTAGTAACATTAAAGATCTTTTAAAACAAATTAGAGGTAAAAAAATTAAAAATAAAAAGGCTAAATTTGATATTGCGAAATAATCTATTTTTTATTTAAATGAAATTTAAACTCCATTCAAAATTTGACCCTACAGGCGATCAACCTGAAGCCATTAAACAATTAGCTACAGGTATTGAAAAAGGTGAAAAAAATCAAGTTTTACTTGGAGTAACCGGTTCTGGAAAAACATTTACAGTAGCGAATGTTATTGAAAAAGTACAACGTCCTACACTCGTTTTAGCTCACAACAAAACATTAGCTGCACAATTATACAATGAGTTTAAAAAATTTTTTCCTCTAAATGCTGTAGAGTATTTTGTTTCCTATTATGATTACTATCAACCCGAAGCCTATATAGCACACTCTAACACCTATATTGAAAAAGATCTATCGATCAATGATGAGATCGAAAAACTACGTTTAAACACCACCTCTTCACTCCTATCAGGACGTCGAGATATTTTAGTTGTGGCTTCAGTATCCTGTTTATATGGAATAGGAAACCCCAATGAATTTAATAAAAATATTATCTCAATTAAAGAGGGACAAAACATAACACGCAATAATCTATTAAACCAATTTGTTACCAGTCTATATTCTCGTTCTGAAACAGATTTTTTAAGAGGAAATTTTCGTGTCCGAGGGGACGTCATTGATATTTTTCCCGCTTATTCAGATTACGCAGTACGGATTCATTTTTTTGATGATGAAATTGAACAAATTGAAACTTTTGAAGTCTCAACAGGAACCATTTTAGAAAATTATTCTGAAATGACCATTTATCCTGCGAACTTATTTGTGACCTCGCAAGATGTATTACAAAACGCTGTAAAAACCATTCAGAAAGACTTGCTAAAACAAGTTGATTTTTTTAAAGAACAAGGGAAAAAACTAGAAGCTAAACGCATTTTAGAACGAACAGAGTTTGATTTAGAAATGATTCGTGAATTAGGCTACTGTTCAGGTATTGAAAACTATTCTCGATATTTGGATGGAAGAAATCCTGGATCACGTCCCTTTTGTTTACTAGATTATTTTCCAAATGACTACCTTATGGTAATTGACGAAAGTCATGTAACAGTTCCACAAGTTCATGCAATGTATGGAGGTGATCACTCTAGAAAACAAAATTTAGTTGAGTATGGATTTCGATTACCTTCTGCTTTAGATAACAGACCTTTAAAATTTGAAGAATTTACTCAATTACAAAATCAAGTTCTTTATATCAGTGCTACACCTGCTGATTATGAATTGGAAAAATCAGAAGGTATTTTTGTAGAACAAGTTATCCGTCCAACAGGTTTGTTAGACCCTATAATAGAAGTTCGTCCAACCGAAAATCAAATAGATGATTTAATTGAAGAAATTCAAAAACGTGTAGAGAAAGACGAGCGTATTTTAGTAACAACCTTAACAAAACGAATGGCTGAAGAAGTAACTAAATATTTTATCAAACTTCAAATTCGAACACGCTATATCCATTCTGATGTCGATACATTAGAACGTGTAGAAATCATGCAAGATTTACGCGCAGGTCGTTTTGACGTCTTGGTAGGTGTTAATTTGTTACGAGAGGGTTTAGATTTACCTGAAGTCTCATTAGTTGCAATCATGGATGCTGATAAAGAAGGCTTTTTACGTTCACACAGATCTTTAACACAGACTGTTGGACGTGCTGCGCGTAATTTGAATGGAATGGCTATTATGTATGGTGATAAAATTACCAACAGTATGAAAATTACAATTGATGAAACCAACCGACGACGAGAAAAACAAATAGCTTACAATACTAAGAATAAAATACAACCTAAAGCATTAAAAAAATCACTAGATCATGGTTTAGTTAATAACCCCTATCAGAAAAAGGTATTTAATCTAGAAATCACCCAAGCTGCTGAGTTTGAAAACCAATATCTTACAAAGCCACAAATAGAACAGAAAATAAGAAGCAAACAAAAAGAAATGGAACAAGCAGCTAAAAATTTAGAGTTTATTTTAGCAGCGTCTATTCGAGATGAAATAAAGTTGCTTAAAGAAAAACTAAAAGAATAATTTTGTTTAATATAGTAAAAGTTTATCCTATATGAAATTAGCACTACATTGGAGAATTCTTCTCGGTATTATCTTTGGATTAATTGTTGGACTAGGTTTAAATCTATTAATTGGAGAAGAAGTCATAGCATCTGCAATAGCTGATAAACATTTTTCTTTTTTAAAAGCTTTTTTTATGTTATTTGATTACAGTGGACAAGTTTTTATTCGATTGTTAAGAATGATGGTTGTTCCATTAGTGTTTGCATCTATTTATATGGCTATCGTAAATTTAGATAATATTATAGAAATAGGCAAAATAGGTAAAAAAACACTACGCTATTACTTTTTAACAACTATTTTAGCTGTAGGTATGGGAATACTCGTAGTCAACGTTATCAACCCAGGCGATGTCTCACAAGACACAATTGATCTACTTAAAACAAAAATGGATATTCCAACTGAAGTAAAAAATGCCGATGTTGGAAATAAAAATTCTGTTGAAATCATTTTAGACACTTTGGTTACTATCATTCCTGAGAATCCCTTTTACGCATTGGCTAATATGAAAATTTTACAAATTATTTTTTTTTCATTTTTTATTGCTTTAATCGCTGTAAATAATTCAGATAAAACCCAAACACTTTCCAAAATAGTATCAAGTATTGATGTTATTATGCAAAAAGGGATTGGAGTCATTATGACAGTAGCCCCTTATTTTTTATTCTTTTTAGTTGGAGGTCTTTTTATGGAAGTTGGACTAGTTGTTTTAAAACCCTTAGCCAAATATGCTATAACCGTTTTGATAGGATTAGGCTTACACGGATTTGTAACATTGCCTTTATTAGTATGGATTTTCACTAAGCAAAATCCATACAAATTATTAAAAAAAATGATAACCCCTTTTTTAACAGCCTGGTCTACTGCCTCCTCTGCTGCTACATTACCCATTACTATGAAAACATTAGAAAAAGAAATAGGTGTTTCTCCCAAAATATCCAATTTTGTATTACCCTTAGGTGCCACCATTAATATGGACGGAACGGCTCTATATGAATCTATTGCAGTCATTTTTATTGCAGGAATTTTAGGCATTGATTTATCACTTGGTCAACAAATTGTCATTTTTATCACAGCTTCACTAGCTGCTATGGGAGCTGCTGCTATTCCAGGTGCAGGACTAGTTACTATGGGTATCGTATTATCAGCTATAAATATGCCATTAGACGCTATAGGTATTATTTTAGCTGTGGATGCTTTGTTAGATCAATTTCGAACAGCAATTAATGTTTGGGGAGATGGGACTGCATGTTATGTTATTCATCATTCCGAAAAGGATACTTAATTTCTATATAACATTCATTACATAAAAAATTAACAATCTTATATTTAATCAGCTGAATTTCCATCAACTAAAAACATAGGTGTTCGTAATAAGATGAAGTGTTTTGGATTAATTTAATGAACTGAAGAGTTTACATTATTAGAAATTAAAACGATATTACCTCAACTCCCTTTTAGAACTCTTGTGTCCATAAAACAAGTATATACCCTATTTTAGTAGAGGTCTAGCTTCATTACGAAATTTTAATATATAATGTAGGTTAAATAGTATATTTGTAATGATTTTCAATAATTTTAAATGAACAAAATAGCATTTTCCATAATCATACCTGTTTACAATCGACCAAAGGAAATTCAAGAATTACTGACTAGTTTAACATTACAAACAAACTCATATTTTGAGGTAATTGTTATTGAAGATGGTTCAACACTAGTTTGTAAATCAATCATTAAAGATTTCGAAAAAAAATTAAAAATTGAATATATCTATCAGGAAAATACAGGTCCAGCCTACGCTCGAAACCACGGCATGAAGCTAGCAAAAGGAAATTATTTTATTTTCTTTGATTCAGATTGTATTATTCCTCCTACTTATATTCAAGAAGTGTTTGAAGAGTTACATAATCATTATGTAGATGCTTTTGGAGGAGCAGATAAAGCTCATAATTCATTTACAAATTTACAAAAGGCTATTAATTATTCGATGACTTCCATATTTACAACAGGAGGTATTAGAGGAAAAAAATATTCTTTAGGACGTTTTCAGCCTAGAAGCTTCAACATGGGTATATCCCAAAAAGTTTTTCAACAAACTGGTGGATTTGGTCGAATTTTCCCTGGAGAAGACCCTGACTTTACTTTACGAATTTGGAAAAAAGGCTTCCAAACACGCTTCTTTCCAAATGCATTTGTTTACCATAAAAGGAGGCTTTCTTTTTCAAAATTTTCTAAACAAGTATACCGTTTTGGAAAAGTTCGTCCTATGCTCAACTATTTTCATAAAGATTACACTAAACTAGCCTTTTGGTTTCCTAGTTTTTTTATAATAGGAATTCTCTTTACAATTTTAACTTTTATACTTTCCTTTTTTCTTTTCCCTCTATTACTAAAAATTCCTTTTATACTTATAAGCTTATATTTAGTTCTTATTATAATAGATTCGTCTCTTAAAAATAAATCATTAACCATCGGCTTTTTAAGTATTCTTACAACACTGATACAATTCTTTAGCTACGGCTGGGGTTTTTTACAAGCACAAATACAAATTAACTTATTAGGAAAGCATCCTGAAGTAGCTTTTCCTGAAAATTTTTGTGACTAAGTTTACAATTATTTTGGTATTTATATACTTTTTTATTTCTCCAATTTTTCTCAAAATATTCTTTACACACTTAATAGAAAACATTATTTTTTAAGTACCTTTGGTAAGTATAATTTAGAATTAAATGAAAATTATTTGCATTGGAAGAAACTATGCCAATCATGCTAAAGAACTAGGAAATCAGCTTCCTAAAGAGCCGGTTATTTTTATGAAACCTGAAAGCGCTTTATCATTTTCTGATACTTTTTCTATTCCTACATTCTCAAACAACATACATCATGAGCTGGAAGTAGTTGTTAAAATTAATAAAAAAGGACGTCATATTTCAAAAGAAAAGGCTTCTGATTTTTACGATGAATTAGCATTAGGAATCGATTTTACGGCACGTGATATACAAACTATTTTAAAAAATAAAGGGCTTCCTTGGGAAAAAGCAAAATCATTTGACCAATCTGCTTTTTTGAGTCGTTTTTTTTCAAAAGAAGCATTTACAAATCAAACCTTTTTTTCTTTAAAAAAGAATAATCAGCTGGTTCAAGAAGGTCAAACCCAAAATATGTTATTTTCTATAAATGAATTGATAGAACATTGTTCAACTTATTTTACATTGGAACCAGAAGATTTAATTTATACAGGAACCCCTGAAGGGGTTGGTCAAATTATAAAGGGTGACATACTGGAAGGCTTTATAGAAAATACATCTTTTTTTAAAGTAAAAATAACCTGAAATCATATCTCTATTTCAATTGTAACTGCTGACCAATGAGTAACAGTACTTCTATAATAGGTTCTGTCCATTTTGCATTTAAAGATTGTGCTATAATAAAGCCTGTAAACAAAATATACATTAAGAATAATACATAGGCTTTTAGTTTTCCCATCGTTTTTCCCATCAAAAAAATAATCGTAATGGCAACAGTCATAATTAATAAAAGTACTTGTAAAAGGGTAATATCGTTAATTATTTGTTCCGAAAGAATGATATCACGATTGTAAATAAGAGTAAATAAAAGCAACGGAAATCCTAAGGCAAAACATATATCAAAGACATTACTTCCAATAGCATTAGATAAAGCATCATCATAATTTCCTTTTTGAGCATCTCGAATTGATAATATGGTATCTGGTAAACTTGTAGCAGCAGAAGCAATAATCACAGAAACAAAATATAGAGGTATGCCTGTAACTTGTCCAAATAATTCACAAGAGTGTACTAATAAAAAGCAAGCTGATCCACTAACAAGCATAGAAATCAATAGTAAAGCACAAGCATTAAAGACATTGAGTTTTCTGTTTCCGACTAAAGCGGTCTCCAAATCTAGTCTAAGTAAGGCTGATAAACGACTTTTTGAAAGTTTTTCTTTTCCTTCTATCTCAAGCTTTTGGTTGCTTTTTTTCATTGTAGCAAACAATATCACTACATAAGTAACATATAAAAGAATTAGAAAAACACCATGTTTCCAAGTTAAAATACCTCCTCCAATAAAATAAATAAGAACTAATTCAGCTACAATTAAAGAAATACCATCTCGTAGAATCACTTTTTTAGAAATTGTTACAGTTGCTTTTAAAGTAACTACAGATATAAAAATAATCGCTGATGGAATAATAATAGCATTAAAAATAGCTGATCCTGCTGAAGTTCCCATTCCGCTAGCAAACCCTTGGTCATCTTGATATAAAAAAAGGAATAATAAGGTTGTGAACAACTCAGGCATTGAACTTCCAATTGCATTAATTGTGGCTCCTTTCACTCCTTCTCCAAGATTTCGCCCTAAATATTCTGAAGCTGTATCAAAACCATCACTAGCTTTCCATATAATAATACAACTTATAACAATTAAAATAATAGCTAAACTAATCCCCATTTTATTTTATTTTGGACAAAAATAATAAAACCTTTTTGAACGAAGTACTTATCCATATCCCTAATACTTTTTAAATATTTTCAATTGTATTTTTACGGATATAAAAATTCTACAGTTTGTTTTAATTCAGGATGTAAACTTTTTGCTACAGGACATGTTAAAGCAATTTTTTCTAAAATCACTTTCGTTTTATCATCAAAATTTTGATTCATTATTAAAGTCACTCTAATTTCCTTAATTCGCCTAGGATCATCCACACTCATCCGTTTAATTACTTCCGCTTTTGTTCCTTCTAAATTAATACCAAGATTATCTGCTTTAATACCCATAAGAGTTATCATACAACTTCCCAATCCTGTTGCAATCAAATCTGTAGGAGAAAAAGCCTCTCCCTTTCCATAATTATCAATTGGTGCATCCGTAATAATTTCATTATTTGATTTCACATGAACTGCGGTTGTCCTTAAACCTCCTAAATATTTCACTTCTGATGTTATCATAAAATTTGAATTTATATTTTAATTTTTATCAAAGTTATCCCTAATAAAAAAATCTTAAAATTACTTTTTCTCTATGTGAGTAAACTTAATGTAATTCAATAACTTCTCAATATTTTCTACATATTCAATCTTACCGTTAATATGTACTGAAATTACATCACCCTCAACTTTTATCAAAATAGGCGCACTTTCTCTAACATCAATAGTATTCCTATATAATGCATGCCTTACCCAGTATAATAAAGCGCCTTCTCCTTCTAATTTAACCTGTTTTATACCTTTTTCAATGGATATAAATTTACCTAATATATAATCAAATTTTATCTGATCATTTGAAAAATATTGAAAAACCTGATGATTCCAACCTATTTCTTCGGGAGATCCCTCTATCAATTGATCCTCTTTTATAAAAAGAATTTTATCCGAATGTGGCAATGCTAAATCAATTTGGTGTGTAGATAAAAGAATTGTTTTGTTTGTTTCCTTAGCTAACTTTCTTAACAGTTGAAATATGGCAAACCTTGCCGATAAATCTAAATGTGTTGTAGGCTCATCTAAGATAATCAGTCGAGTATCTTGAACTAATGCTCGACCAATCATAACACGCTGTTTTTGCCCATCACTCAAGGCTCCTATTTTTTTCTCTTTTAAGTCTTCTATTTTTAATAATTGAATAATTTGATCAATTTGCTCTCTTTCCTTTTGACTCAAACCAGAAAAAATATTTTTATACGGAGTTCGTCCCAAACTTAAAACCTCCAAAACTGATAACATAGGATTCACCTCTTGGTTTGTTAATACTACAGAAACCTCCTGTGCTAATTTTATAGAGTTGTATTTTTTTATATTCTCTCCCCCTATTTTTATCATGCCTTCTTTCGAAGGAATTAACCCCAAAATTGTTTTAATTAAAGTTGACTTTCCCGTTCCATTTTTTCCAATTAAAGAAACTACTTTTCCCTCTTCAATTGTGAAATAAATATTTTTTAGTATTACCTTATCGTATCCTATAGATAAATTTTTAACAATAAGTGATTTCATCTACATATACTTTGATTGTTTTACAATAATAAAAATAGCCAAAGGAGCTCCAAGAAATGATGTTATAATATTAATAGGAAGTGCTACCGTAAAAAAGGAGCCCGATAAATTAATCAATAAGGTAAACGTTATTCCTATCAATATATTAGCAGGTAAAAGCCAATTATGATTAGTCGTTTTAAATAACAATCGGGAAATATGTGGAATGATTAATCCTAAAAACGCAATGGGTCCCACAAATGATGTTACAACAGCTGTTAATATACCTGATATTAAAACTGTTACTACCCTAATACTTCCTACTCGAACTCCCGATGTTTCAGCATAACTTTCCCCTAAATGTAATACATTCAATGACTTCAGTATAAATACGCAAAATATTAAACATAAACTAATTACAATAAAAAAAACAACTATTTGATCCCACAATAACCCTTCAAAAGATCCTAAAGTCCACATAAAATAATCTTTAATTTTATCTGAAGTAGAAAAATAGTGCAATGTGCTAATTATAGCACTTGATAAGCTTGCCAAAATTAATCCTATAACTAAAATAGAGGCGTTGTTATTTATTTTATACGAAATTATACTAATTAAACTCAAACCAAAAACAGCACCTAGGGTAGAGAATAAAACGATCATCCAAGAATTTATAATGATTCCTCCTATAAAAAAAAATTCTGAAGTAAAAATCAGTAATGCCACGCCCAAACCAGCCATAGAAGAAACTCCTAAAATAGATGGTGAGGCAATTGGATTCTGAAATAATGTCTGTAATAACATTCCTGCCACAGGTAAACTGGCTCCTACTAAAACCCCCGTAATCATTTTAGGCAACCGAATATTGTATATAATAGAGTGCCAATTATGATCAGAATCTGTTAATGCAAAAAAAGCTTCTGATATTGTCAACGATTTACTACCTAAAAGCAAATTTAGTATAGCAAAAGTTAAACCCAATATGAAAAATAAAATTATTAATAAATTTTTATTCAAGGCTATAAAAATTAATTCGATAAAGATACACAATAGAAAAGAGTTCTTTTTGTTTTCCTCAAAGAAAAGTGATTAAATACCCAATATTCCTTACAAGAATAAAAAAAATTGTATTTTTACAACTCATTTTTAGAACCTATGGGAAAAATAATTGCAATAGCAAATCAAAAAGGAGGTGTTGGAAAAACCACTACATCAGTTAACTTAGCTGCTTCTTTAGGGGTTTTGGAAAAGAAAATTTTGCTAATTGATGCAGACCCACAAGCTAATGCTACTTCAGGGTTGGGTGTTGATGTTGACACATTGGAAGCAGGAACTTATGAAGTGTTAGAACATACCAAAAAAGTTTCGGAAGTTATCGTAAAAACGCATTCTCCCAATGTTGATTTAGTAGGGTCTCACCTTGATTTAGTAGCTACTGAAATTGAATTAGTAGATAGTCCTAATCGAGAATACATGCTAAAAAAAGCCCTAGAAGAAATCAAAAATCAATACGATTATATTATTATTGACTGTGCTCCTTCTTTAGGTTTGATTACCCTAAATGCTTTAACTTCTGCTAATTCTGTTATCATTCCGATTCAGTGTGAATACTATGCTTTAGAAGGATTACGAAAATTACTTAATACAATTAAAAGTGTACAAAAGATTCACAATAAAAATTTAGATATAGAAGGCTTGTTATTAACTATGTATGACTCACGTTTACGCCTGTCTAATCAGGTAGTAGAAGAAGTTAAAAACTATTTTCCTGAAATGGTTTTTGAAACCATCATTCAACGAAATGTACGGTTAAGTGAAGCCCCTAGTTACGGAGAATCTATTATAAAATATGACGCTAATAGTAAAGGAGCTATCAATTACCTAAATTTAGCAAATGAATTATTAGAAAAGAATAAAGACGTAGTAAATGGCTAAAAAAAGAGCTTTAGGAAGAGGGCTATCTGCCTTATTATCAGCAGATCATAATGAAATAAATTCAGCACAAGATAAGAATGCAGATCAAGTGGTTGGAAATATTATAGAAATTCCTCTTTCCGATATTGAGGTTAACCCTTTTCAACCCCGAACACAATTTGATTCTGTCTCACTTGAAGAGTTAGCAGGTTCTATAAAAGAATTAGGTGTTATTCAACCTATTACCGTTCGTAAAAATGGCCATTCTTTTCAATTGGTTTCTGGAGAACGCCGTTTTAGAGCTTCTAAATTAGCCAAATTAGAAACTATTCCTGCTTATGTTCGCCTAGCTAACGATCAGGAAATGCTCGAAATGGCCTTGGTTGAAAACATTCAACGTCAAGATTTAGATGCTATTGAAGTTGCTTTATCTTACCAACGAATGATTGACGAAATCAACCTAACTCAAGACGATATGAGTAAACGTGTTGGAAAAAAACGTTCTACCATAACCAATTACCTACGTCTTTTAAAACTAGACCCTATTGTACAAACAGGAATTCGTGATAAAATGATTTCTATGGGACATGGTCGAGCTTTAATTATTGTGGAAAATACTACCGATCAAATTAACCTGTATAAACAAATTATTAAAAATAACTTATCCGTTCGACAAACGGAAGATTTAATAAAACGATTTAAAGAACAGGATCATTTTGAGGGCTTAAAAACACTTAAAAAAATAAAATTAACGGATCATCATAAAAAAGCAATTAAGGATCTAAAAAAGCTTTTTAATACTACAGTTACCATTAATCAAAACACTTCAGGAAAAGGGAAAATTACCATTGAATTTAAAAATGATGAAGATTTTGAACGTATCAAAAACTTAATCCAATCATGATCAAAAAAATAGGATTTTTCTTTTCTTTCAACCTTTTCCTATTTTCTTTTGCTCAAGAAATAACAGACTCTGTTTCTAACAAAGAAACTATTCTTGCGAAGAAAAACAAACCCATTATTGTTAAAGATACTGTTGAATTTAGTGGAAACATTGGACAAGATCTTGAAAAAAAACTGCACTCTCCCCAGAAAGCAGCTTTGTATTCTACTGTTTTACCTGGATTAGGACAAATTTATAATAAAAAATATATAAAAGCAGGAGCTGTATTAGCTTTAATTGGCACAGGAATTGGCTTCACAGCTTATTATCAAGGTCAATATCAAAACTTCCGAAATGGATATATAAATAAACTGAATGATCCCAATTATTCCTATAATGGACTGGATATAAGTGCCGAAGCATTAGCCAGTAATATGGATGACCGTAGACGTTCACGAGATTATGCCGTGCTTTTAACTGCCTTGGCTTATATATTAAATATTGTTGATGCTACCGTTGATGCTCATTTAGATCCTGTTCGAAAAGATCCAGATTTAAGCTTTTTTCCTGTTATTATTCAAGAACAAAATCTTAACTTTGAGCCTCAAGTTGGAATTGGATTAAATTTTAAGTTTTAAAATATGAATATAGCGCTTTTAGGATATGGAAAAATGGGACAAACCATTGAAAACATTGCACAAGAAAGAGGTCATAAGATTATTTTAATCAAAGAGGAAACACCTACAAAAGAAGAATTGCAAATTGTTGATATAGCTATTGATTTTAGCACACCAGAGGCGGCTTTTAACAATATAAAAACCTGCCTTGAAAATAATACTAAAATTGTTTCAGGTACAACAGGCTGGCTAGATAAATATTCTCAAGCTGTTGATATTTGTAATAGAAACAAAGGTAGCTTTGTTTATTCCTCTAATTTTAGTGTCGGTGTAAATATTTTCTTTCAACTCAATCAAATATTAGCCAAAATGATGGCTCCTCAAAATAAATATCAGGTTGAAATTGAAGAAACTCACCATACACAAAAAATAGATGCTCCCAGTGGAACTGCTATTAGTCTAGCTAATGGAATTATTGAGAATTCACAGTATTCTAATTGGTATTTAAAGAGTGCTAAACCCAAAGCTAACGGGATTCCTATTCAAGATAAACGAATTGGAACTACCCCTGGAACACACTTAATTCATTACCAATCAAATATTGACAGTATTGAAATTAAACATACAGCTCATAAACGTGATGGATTTGCATTAGGGGCAATTATTGCAGCAGAATGGTTACAAAAAAAAACCGGTATATTTGATATGCAAGATGTTTTAAATTTAAAAAACATATAGCAAAATGGTTTTTAAAAAACTATTTTTAATAAATTGGATCGATATTAAGCATTCGTATTAAACGTAAAATATAAAACAGTATGAGTTGGACAACTTGGTTTATCATTATAATAATTTTGCAAAGTATTCATTTTTTAGGAACATGGAGACTTTATGTCCGTGCTGGAAGAAAAGTATGGGAAGCAGCTATACCTCTTTATAGTATTGCCATTTGGTTAAAAATCATCAACCGTCCAATAGAATGGTTTTTTATTCCTTTTTTGCCTATTATTGGGCCTATTTTATTAGGTGTTTTATGGTACGATACACCTAAAAGTTTCGGTAAACCAAAAAAGGAGTCTATCCTAGCGGTGATTACTTTAGGCTTTTATTTATATTACTTAAATTATATTGATCAATCTCCTTATCAAAAAATAGAAGATGACGAACGTAAAGAGACCTTTGTTTCAGCCATTTTATACGCTGTTGTAGTTGCTACTTTTATTCATGTTTTTATAATTCAACCTTTTATTATTCCTACAGGATCTATGGAAAAAACCTTACTGGTTGGTGATGGACTTTTTGTAAATAAGTGGACATACGGATACCGGGTTCCCCAAACACCTATTGGTGTGCCATTTTTACAAAACTATATTCCCTTTACAGGAGACCAAAAGCAATATTCAAATGGGGCCATTGAATGGAAAAGAAAGCCAATTAAAAACTACATCGATGGAATTCAGTTACCTTATGAACGTATTGGACAATTTAAAGAAGTGAAAGCTAACGACATTGTCGTTTTCAATTATCCTACAGATTCCTTAAATATAGCTACTGATCGTAAGGATCCTTATGTAAAGCGTTGTATTGGAACTCCGGGCTCTACCTTAGAAATAAAAAAAGGTATTGTTTATATTGATGG
>JBKDZS010000022.1:0-10884 GCA_047971445.1 Flavobacteriales bacterium | reverse complement strand
AACTTCAATTTTAATGTTTTTAGGGATTCTAAATTATTTAATCTCTTCTAAACAAACTTTTAATTGAGGTTTTTGAACGACCATTTTCCTAATAAAAATTAATAATTCTTGGGAGTCTTCTTTTGATAGTGTTCGAAAAGCTTTTTTAACTTCTCTAGTGAAGAGTTCTACACTGAAACTTACTTTTTCCAAAATTTCTTTGGTATAGTTTAATACCGTCTTATCTTTCATACTATTAAATACGTAAAAAGATAACATTTTAGTATTTGAAAAAATAAAAAATTATTCAAAAAAGGAAATAATAAGTGTTGTAATAGAAAGGATGTTTGAGATTTTGAATAAAAAATGATGAATCATTTACATTCAATCTATTTTAAATACACGAGATTCGTCCATTTTTTAGTGAAATCTGTATCTTTGATGTTTCAATCTATTGATTTAATGAAAAACGAAATCATTCAAATATTTGGTGCACGAGAGCATAATTTAAAAGATATTGATTTGGAAATTCCACGTAAGAAACTGGTTGTGATTACAGGATTAAGTGGAAGTGGAAAATCTTCTTTAGCTTTTGATACTATTTATGCAGAAGGGCAACGTCGGTATATTGAAACTTTTTCAGCTTATGCACGTCAATTTTTAGGTGCTCTAGAACGCCCTGATGTAGATAAAATTGAAGGACTTTCTCCTGTTATTGCCATTGAACAAAAAACTACTTCAAAAAATCCCCGCTCTACTGTAGGAACTATTACTGAGATTTATGATTTCTTACGGCTGTTATATGCTCGTGCATCTACAGCATATTCTTACAATACGAAAGAGAAGATGATTCAATATTCTGAGGATCAAATTAAAGAATTAATACTTCAAGAATATAAAGGTAAGCGCATTTTAATTTTAGCACCTGTTGTACGATCACGAAAAGGGCATTATAGGGAATTATTTGAGCAAATTAACAAACAAGGTTTTGTAAAGGTTCGTACAAATGGTACGATTCAAGAAATTGTTAAAAACATGAAATTGGATCGTTACAAAACACATGATATTGAAATTGTAATTGATCAATTAAAAATAAATTTGGAGGCTAATAATCTTAAACGATTAGAAGAAAGTATTCAAACGGCTCTATACCATGGAGAAGATACCATGATCATATTGGATTATGAATCGAATGAAGTGCGCTATTTTAGTCAAAATTTAATGTGTCCTACTACGGGTATTTCGTACGCTTTACCTGAACCTAATACTTTTTCCTTTAATTCTCCTAAAGGAGCTTGCGAAAAGTGTAACGGCTTGGGTAAAATGTTTGAAATAGATTTGGATAAACTCGTTCCAAATTCTAAAATTTCCATAAAAAGAGGGGGAATTATAGCCTTGGGTGAATATAAAAGAAGCTGGATTTTTCAACAGATTGAAATTATAGGGAAAAGGTATGATTTTACTTTAGAAACCCCCATTTATAAAATTCCCAAAAAAGCTTTAGAAAGTATTCTATACGGAATTAAAGAAGAATTCGAGATCGAATCAAAAACCCTTGGAGTTAAACAAAAGTATAAATTAGATTTTGAAGGTGTTGCGCAATTTATTGAGAGTCAGTTTAAGGAAAAGAATTCTGCCAAAATTACACGTTGGGCTAAAGATTTTATGGAAGAAAAAATCTGTTCCGAATGCCATGGTTCACGTTTAAAAAAAGAATCATTACATTTTAAAATAGACGGTAAAAGTATTGGAGAAGCGTCTGGAATGGACTTGGAAAATTTGTCGAAGTGGCTGTATGACATTGAAGCACGTTTAGAAGAAAAGCAACGAGCCATTGGATCAGAAATTTTAAAAGAATTACGTGAACGGCTACAATTTCTCTTAAATGTTGGATTACATTATTTAACCCTTAACCGTTCTTCAAAAACACTTTCAGGTGGAGAAGCTCAACGTATACGGTTAGCTACACAAATTGGTTCTCAATTGGTTAATGTTTTATATATTTTAGATGAACCCAGTATTGGACTACATCAACGTGACAATAGTAAACTTATTGAATCTTTAAAAAATCTTCGCGATATTGGAAATTCAATTTTAGTTGTAGAACATGATAAAGACATGATCGAACAGGCAGATTATGTCATTGATATAGGGCCTGAAGCAGGTAAAAATGGTGGTGAAATTGTTTCAAAAGGAACACCTGATGAAATACTAAAAACCCAAACTTTAACGGCATCATACCTCAATCACAAACGCACTATTGAGATACCTGAAAATCGTCGTAAAGGGAATGGTTTTTCATTAAAATTAAAAGGTGCAACAGGAAATAATTTACAACATGTGAATTTAGAACTTCCTTTAGGCAAGATAGTATGCGTTACAGGCGTTTCTGGAAGCGGAAAGTCAACTTTAATTAACGAAACGTTATACCCTGTCTTAAATAATCATTTTTATAAAAATGGTGTTATGGAAGCGTTACCTTATAAGAAAATAGAAGGATTAGAGCATCTTGATAAGGTAATCGATATTGATCAATCTCCTATTGGAAGAACTCCACGATCTAATCCTGCCACCTATACAGGTGTTTTTGGAGAAATACGCACTCTTTTTTCTAAAACTCCTGAGTCCAAAATTAGAGGCTATAAGGTAGGACGTTTTTCCTTTAATGTTAAAGGAGGACGATGTGAAACCTGTCAAGGTTCTGGAATGCGTGTAATTGAGATGAATTTTTTACCGGATATTCATGTTCATTGTGAAACCTGTCAGGGAAAACGATTCAATCGGGAAACATTAGAAATCCGTTACAAAGAGAAATCTATTTATGATGTATTGGAAATGACTATTGATGAAGCCGTTTTATTCTTTGAAGCTATTCCTAAAATTTATCGTAAAATAAAAACGTTACAAGATGTTGGCTTAGGTTATATTACATTAGGTCAATCGTCTACTACACTTTCAGGTGGAGAGGCTCAACGTGTAAAATTAGCCACTGAATTATCTAAAATAGCTACAGGAAAAACACTGTATATTCTAGATGAGCCTACAACAGGACTTCACTTTGAAGATATTCGAGTGCTTTTAGGGGTTTTACAACAACTAGTTAATAAAGGTAATTCTATTGTAATTATTGAACATAATTTAGACGTTATTAAAGTAGCGGATTGGATTATAGATATAGGTCCTGATGGAGGAGTAAAAGGAGGACAAATTATCGCAAAAGGAACACCTGAGCAAATCATAAAAAATAAAAAAAGTATTACAGGAGTCTTTTTAAAAAAAGAAATGGATAATTTTTATAAAAAATAAAAAATTGACAATAAAAGCTTATATCATTCAGTATTTTCAACAAGAGTTACCGCATATTCAAATTGATGTTGACTTATGTAAATTAAAAGAATACGGAAGTGATTCATCTTCTTATTTTGACTCTAATGCGTCTTTAATTATTTATCCTAAAACAACCTCAGAAGTAGTAGAAATTATTCAGTTGGCCAATCAACAAAAAATCTTAATAGTTCCTTCGGGTGGTAGAACAGGACTTTCGGGTGGAGCTACGGCATTAAACAATGAGGTTGTTCTTTCATTGGAGAAAATGAATCGAGAAATTCAGTTTAATGAAGAAGAACAAACGCTTGAGGTTGAAGCGGGAATGATCACACAAATTCTACAGGAAAAGGCTCAAGAAAAGGGTTTGTATTTCCCAATTGATTTTGCAGCTATAGGATCTAGTCAAATTGGAGGAAATATTGCGACCAATGCAGGAGGGATTCATGTGATTCGTTACGGAATGATTCGTAATTGGATTACGGGTTTAAAAGTCGTTACAGGAAAAGGTGAGGTATTAAATTTAAATAAAGGCTTAAGCAAAAATAATACAGGGTACAGTTTGAAGGATTTATTTGTTGGAAGTGAAGGAACTCTTGGAATCATAACAGAGGCAACACTACAGTTAACACAAAAACCACAAAAACCGTGTACCTTCTTATTTAGTTTCGATAAACTACAAAATATTTTAAGTCTTTTAAAATGGTTTAAGTCTGAGGTAGAATTAATTGCTTTTGAATTTTTTTCTGATCAAGCACTTCAATATGTATTAAATGAAGGAAGTATCGAATTTGCAATGGAAAATAGAGCACCATTTTATGCTATTGTAGAATTTGAGAAATTATGGAAAACGTCCATTCATTCAAAAGAAGAAATGGAAAATCATATTATTGATAAAGTTTTTGAACTTGATCTTATTCAAGATGGTGTTGTTGCTTTAAGTGATGAAGATCGAGTTAGAATTTGGAAACACAGAGAAAATATATCAGCTGCTATAAATTGTTTTAATCCTTATAAAAATGATATTTCAGTCAGAATTCATCATATTCCACAGTTTATCAAAGAATTGGATACATTATTAAAAGGAGAATCCCCTGATTTTAAGGTGATTTGGTTTGGTCATATAGGGGATGGTAATTTACATCTCAATATTCCAAAACCTGAAAGATATTCAATAGAAGATTTTAGAAGGCAATGTGCTCAAACAAGCGTAAAAGTCTACCAACTAATCAATAAATTTGAAGGAAGTATTAGTGCGGAACATGGTGTAGGACTTATAAAAAAGAAACATCTTCATTTCACAAGAAGTCAAGAAGAAATAGAATATATGAGGCAAATTAAAATGATATTTGATCCTAATAACATATTGAATATAGGGAAAATAATATAATTACAAAGTTACGTATGTTATTTTTAATACAAGTAATTAATAAGGTTAGGTAGGCATTGAAATTTATGAATCATTTAGAACTTCCTTTTTATTTCTATCAATACAACCGGTAGTTATGAAATTATGGAAGCTCAAGATTTTTTTATAGTTTTCATTAGTGGGTTTTGAATTCAGATGATAAGTGTTAATAAAAAAAAGTGAATCGGTTACATAATTCTATCAAAAAAAGTATCTTTGCTAGACATTGAAAATGTATTGTATATATGAAGTTTATTGTCTCTAGTTCCGAATTATTAAAACAATTGCAGTTATTGAGTGGAGTTATCAATAGTAATAATACCCTCCCTATATTAGATAACTTTTTATTTGAGTTACAAGATTCAGAATTGACCCTTACGGCATCTGATTTAGAAACAACTGTGAGTTCAAAAATCACTGTAAACGCTGAATCAAGTGGAAAAATTTGTGTGCCTGCAAAATTATTGACCGACACGATAAAAACATTTCCAGAACAACCCTTAACTATTCGTACAAAAGAAGAAGAAAATCTTTTTGAGATTGTTTCTGAACAAGGAAATTATTCTTTTGGATTAGAAAAAGGGGATGAATTCCCTGTTGCTCCTGAATTGGAATCATCCAGTTCAGTTAAATTACAGGGGAATATTTTAGCTGAAGCTATAGGAAAAACATTATTCGCAACAGGAAATGATGAATTACGTCCTGTAATGACCGGTGTTTTTTTTCAGTTAGGTACAGATCAATGTATTTTTGTAGCAACAGATGCTCATAAATTAGTGAAATATACACGTGATGATATTAAAGCAAGTGAAGCTGCTGAATTCATTATGCCTAAAAAGCCTCTAAATTTAATTAAAAATATTTTAGGAAATAGTGATGCTGATATTACAATAGAGTACAATGAGGTAAATGCTAAATTTATTTTTGAAAACACAACTTTAGTTTGCCGACTTATTGATGGAAAATATCCTAATTATGAAGCTGTAATTCCAAAAGAAAACCCCAATACGTTAACTATTAATAGAAGCGCTTTTTTAAGTTCGATAAAAAGAGTTTCTATTTTTTCTAATAAAACAACCTATCAAATCAAGTTAAGATTAGCAGGAAATCAATTACAACTTTCAGCTGAAGATATAGATTTTTCAAATAAAGCAGATGAACGCTTAACTTGTGATTATAATGGAGGCGATTTAACCATTGGATTCAATTCAAAATTTTTAAGTGAAATGGTATCCAATTTAAATTCTGATGATATTACTTTAAAAATGTCGGAACCTAACCGTGCAGGAATTATTAAACCTGTAGATGGCATTGAAGAGGGAGAAGAGGTATTAATGTTGGTGATGCCTGTTATGTTAAATACATAAAAATAATCCTCAATATATAGAGCCCCAAAATTGTTTTGGGGTTTTTACTTTTAATGTTTTCCATCTTTCAATAAAACCGTTAAATTTGTCTATCCGACTTAAACAAAGGTCTTAAATTATTCAAATTATAAATTTTTAAATAAAAAATGAAAATATCATATAACTGGATTAAGCAATTTATCTCACTTGATTTGGAAGTAGAGAAAGTAGCTGAGATTTTAACCAGTACGGGTCTTGAGGTTGAGGGAATTGAACCTTTTGAGTCTATTAAAGGAGGGTTAAAAGGCGTTATAGTAGGGCACATTTTGACTTGTGAACAACATACAAATGCTGATAAGCTAAAAGTCACTACTATAGATTTAGGTGAAGGAGAACCTGTCCAAATTGTTTGTGGTGCTCCAAATGTAGAGGTAGGGCAAAAAGTACCTGTAGCAACTATTGGAACTCTTTTATATGATAACAAAGGAAATGAATTTAAAATAAAAAAAGGAAAGATTCGAGGCGAAGAATCTTTTGGAATGATTTGCGCTGAAGATGAGTTAGGTCTTGGAAAAAGTCATGATGGAATTATGGTTTTGGATGGGAATTTGAAACCTGGAACACCAGTGAGTGAGGTTTTTTCTATAGAACATGATTATATGATCGAAATTGGACTAACCCCTAATCGAGCTGATGCTATGGGGCATTTTGGAGTAGCTCGAGATTTAAAGGCTGCCTTATTACAGCAATTTCAGCAAAATTTAGAAATACAAGATCTTACAAAAGAAACCTTAACAATCGACCATTCAAATAATACTGTAGAAGTTATTGTGGAAGATTTTGAGCTTTGTCCACGTTATTCGGGTGTTACAATAGAAGGGTTGGAAATAAAAGAGTCACCTGAATGGTTAAAAAATCGTCTAAGAACAATTGGTCTATCACCTATAAATAATGTAGTGGATGTTACAAACTATATTTTACATGATTTAGGACAACCTTTACATGCCTTCGATTTAGATCAGATAAAAGGAAATAAAATTATTGTTCGAAAAGGTTTAAAAAACACAAAATTTACTACCCTAGATGGGATAGAAAGAATCTTACACCAAGAGGATTTAATGATTTGTGATGAAAGTGACCCTATGTGTATGGCTGGAACTCTCGGAGGACTACAATCAGGAGTAAATAGTTCAACAACTAAAATCTTCTTAGAATCAGCTTATTTTAACCCTGTTTCAGTTCGTAAAACAGCTAAAAGACATGCTGTTAATACTGATTCTTCTTTTCGCTTTGAGCGCGGTGTAGATCCTAATATGACTTTAATTGCTTTAAAAAAAGCAGCTAATTTGATTAAAGAATTGGCTGGAGGGCAAATTTCATCTGAAATTGTCAATTTATACCCTAATCCTATTCCAGACTTTGAAGTACACTTGAAATTTAAAACGGTAGCTAAATTATTAGGTGAAAAAATACCTGATGAAACTATTTTGAGTATTTTAAATTCATTGGATATTACCGTTCAAAGAGAAATTGAAGGAGGTGTTATTTTAAATGTTCCTGCCTATCGAGTGGATGTGCAGCGTGAAGCGGATATTGTGGAAGAAATATTACGTATTTACGGTTACAATAAAATTGCTATTCCAACAAAATTGAATACATCCATTGTGTTTTCTGAAAAGTTTGATTCTAATCAAATTCAAGAAAAGATAGCGAATCATTTAGCTTCTATTGGGTTTAATGAAATGATGGCAAATTCATTAGGAAAGGCTTCTTACAATGAACTGTCTTCTACAATTAACGAGAAACATACAGTAAATATTCTAAACCCTTTAAGTCAAGATTTGGGCGCTATGCGTCAATCATTGTTATGGGGAGGTTTAGAAGCTATAGCCTATAATATTAACCGAAAAAAATCAAATTTAAAGTTTTTTGAGTTTGGAAAAACCTATCATAAGTTTGACTCAGGGCTAGAGGAGTTTCGATGTTTATCTTTACTTGTGACAGGAAAACGTTTATCTGAAAACTGGATTTATAATGATGCTACTTCTGATTTTTATTATACAAAAGGTGTAGTAGAAAATGTTTTAGCAAAATTGAAGTTAACGAAGTTAAGCTACACTCCTACGAAGCAAGATATTTTTTCAGAAGGAATTCAAATAAAAGCCTTTAAAAAACCTGTTTTGGAGATGGGTTTACTAAAAAAGACCTTACTGAAAAAGTTTGACATCAACCAACCTGTAATTTATGTGAACTTCAATTGGGATAATATATTGACTTTAACTATAACACAAAGTATTCAATTTAAGGATATCCCTAAGTTTCCGAGTTCTAGAAAGGATTTAGCTCTTTTAGTAGATAATACGGTTCAATTTAGTGATTTATACCATACTGCTTTTCAAGTGGAACGTAATTTATTAAAAAATGTAAATTTATTTGATGTATACGAGGGGGAAAATTTACCTAAAGGAAAAAAGTCCTATGCCTTAAGTTTTGAATTGTATGATGAAAATAAAACCTTAAATGATAAACAGATTGATAAAACAATGGCTAAGTTGACTCATGCTTTTGAAAAACAATGGGCTGCTGAATTGAGAAATTAAATGCTTTTAAACTTAATATTTAGGTATGAGGACTTAATCTTTATTTTTAAGCACTTATTGAAGGGTGCTTTTCCAAATACTATAGCCTCCGTTAAGATTTAACACTTTAAACCCGTTTTGTTTCAATATGTTGTAAGCTAAATATCCTCTTAACCCTACTTTACAATAGACAACATATGTTTTCTTTTGATCTAATTGATTTAGATTTTCTCTTAATGTATTAAGGTCGATGTGTAATGAATTTTTGATAGCTCCTACATTATGTTCAGCAAGTGTTCGAACATCTAAAAAGACTACGTTTTCTTTATCTTGATATTCTGCTACTTGATCATAATTAAGCATTTGTAAATCATTGTTTAACATGTTTTGAGCAACATAACCTACAATATTAACCGGATCTTTTGCTGAGTTAAAAGGAGGGGCATAGGCAATTTCTAAATCTGTAAGATCCTGGGCTTTTAACCCTCCTTTTATAGCAGTTGCAATTACATCGATTCGTTTATCAACTCCATTTTTTCCAATACTTTGTGCTCCATAAATAGTTCCGTCATACCCAAAAATTAACTTTAAAATAAGTGATGTAGCTCCTGGATAATATCCTGCATGATCTCCTCGTGTAACAAGGGCTGTTTGATAGGCGCACTTATTTTTTTTCAAAACACGCTCATTTAAGCCTGTAGTTGAAACATTTAAATCAAATATTTTTAGAATAGAAGTTCCTAAGGAGCCTTTATACCTATATTGATTTTTTTTCATAATATTATCTGCCACAATTCGACCTTGACGATTTGCAGGCCAAGCTAATGGAATTAAAACTTTAGCTTTGTTTATATAATGTGAAACTTCGACGGCATCTCCTACAGCATAAATATTTTCATCTGAAGTTTGTAGATATTCATTGACTAAAATTCCTCCGGTATTTCCTATTTCCAATAGGGCTTCTTTAGCGAGCTTATTTTCAGGTTTAACTCCTATGGCTAAAATAACGGATTCAGCTTCTAAAATAGTTTTATCACTTAATAATAATTCGATTGAAGTACCTTTATCTCTAAATTTTTGAACAGCTGTATTAAGCTTTAAATCAAGTCCTTTTTCTTTTACATGTTGATGTAGTAAAGATGCTATTTCAAAATCAACAGGAGCCATAACTTGAGGAGCTAATTCAACCAATGTTACTTGAACTCCTTGTTCAATTAAATTTTCAGCTACCTCTAATCCAATAAATCCTCCTCCAACAACAGCTATTTTTTTATGGGTTTTAACTTTTGAAATAATACGATCCATATCGACAATATTTCGAAGAGTTAAAATATTTTCTGAATTAATTCCTTCAATGGGAGGTCTAAAAGGCTCTGCACCGGGAGAAAGTAATAATTTATCATAAGATTCTGTATACAGCTTTCCTGTTTCTAAATCGTGTACTTTAACTTCTCTTTTCTCTTTATTTATAGATAAGACTTCTGTTTTAACCCGAATATCTAAATTAAAACGATCTTTTAAGGACTTAGGAGTTTGCAATAATAATTTCTCTCGTTCTTCTATAATACCACCTATATGATAAGGTAACCCACAATTTGCAAAACTAATATGTGCTCCTCTTTCAAATACGATAATTTGATTTTTCTCACTAAGCCTTCTTAATCTTGTAGCGGCAGTTGCTCCTCCTGCTACACCTCCAACGATAAGTATTTTCATGATGTTTTGTTTTAGTGGGGTAATTTATTTTTAAATAATCCGTATAAAAATGTTCCTAAAATTGCACTTATAATAACAACAAGTAGTGATTCATAACCATGTCCTAATAAAATGAACATAGGGCCTGGGCAAGCTCCTACTAACGCCCATCCTAAACCAAAGAAAACCCCTCCAATTAAATAGCGAAGAATACTTTTTTCCTTATTCTTAAATTCGGGAGTTTCTCCACTAAAGGTTTTAAGTTGTTTTTTCTTTATTATTTGAATCGCTATAATTCCGAATAAAACAGCAGACCCAATAACACCATACATATGGAAAGATTGAAAATGAAACATTTCATAAATTCGATACCATGATATAATCTCTGCTTTGGATAATGTAATTCCAAAAAGAATTCCTAACACTAAGATTTGTACTAATTTCATGATGTATAGTATTAAAATAAATAAGGTAAAATAAAATGTGTCATCAACAATCCTCCAATAAAAAAACCAATGACTGCAATAAGAGAAGGAAGCTGTAAATTACTTAA
>JBKDZS010000021.1:0-4583 GCA_047971445.1 Flavobacteriales bacterium | reverse complement strand
TTGTGTTTTAAACTGTTCTACTTTAAATGATTTTAACACTTCGATGACATGATTAAAATCTTCTGATAACCAATTAATTTGCAGTGTGAATTGGTAGTTTAATTCCGCTAACTCTCGTGCTTTCCAAGCGGAGAGTTTTAAAATTCCTGGTCCTGAAAAGCCCCAATGAGTAATTAGAACCGATCCAAAATCTTTTGCTTTAAGTTCTTTGATTTTAGTTTCACAATGAGGTAATGCTAGTCCCATCATTCCTTCAATTCTTTTATCATCACAATTAAAAGTAAACAAAGAGGGGACGGGTTTTATAATAGTGTGATTTAATCCTTTCAAAACATTCCAAATAATCTTAGAATTACCTGTTGTTACAACTACTTTATCGGTTTTAAAAGTTTGTGTTTGTGTTTCAACAATCCATGTAGCTCCTTTTTTCATGATGTTTTTAACGGATTGTTTGTTATAAAATTTTACTCCAGATTTGAGAGCGGTATGGAATAAACAATCTATAATAGTTTGAGAATTGTTAGTTTCAGGAAAAACACGATTGTCTTCTTGAATTAAAAATTTTACTCCTCGAGAATTAAACCACTCTAAGGTGTCAGAAGGCTGAAATTGTGAAAAAACACTCATAAGTTCTTTACTTCCACGAGGATAATTTTTAACCAATTCTCTTGGAATAAAGGTTGCATTGGTTACATTACAACGACCTCCCCCTGATATTTTTACTTTTTGAAGAGGCAATGAGGCTTTTTCTAAAATGACTACCTCTATTTCAGGATTTTTTTCCTGATAATTGGATGCAAAAAAGAAACCTGCAGCACCTCCTCCAATTACGAGTACTCTTTTCATTAAAACAACAACTTTTTAGACTTTAAAGCGATAAAATCTTTTAAATAAAAGGGCTCAAAATAAGCTACATCTTCAAATTCTTGATTTTGAAATTTATCAAAACTTAGATTAATCATATCTTTAGCGGAGGGATGAATATTTTCTATGAAAGTAATATTCTTTCCTGAAACTATATTTTTACATTTTTCAGCTCCACTTCCAAAGCAAAGGATTTTTTTATCAGAATACGATTCAAAAGTGTTTTCTTTAACAATTAAAGCATGTATTTCTTTTTGAAAAGATCCATCAGGATTAAAAAAAGCTGTATAAACTTCCATTCTTCTTGCATCAATCATGGGTACTAAATAATCAAACTTCATTGTTTTTTGACTATGTGCTAGAATAGTTAAGGTATCAAGTGAAATTAAAGGGATTTTTAATCCAAAACACAATCCTTTTGCTGCCGAAATACCAATACGTAACCCTGTATAAGACCCGGGTCCTTTTCCAACAGAAATAGCATCCAAATCTTGTAAGGTATACGTACTATTTTTAAAGAGTTTTTCAATAAAGATGTGTAAACGTTCAGCATGAGAATACTGTTCAGAATACGCTTCAATAGTAGCTAATAAAATACCGTTTTTTGCTAGCGCTACAGAACCATTTTTTGTAGCTGTTTCTATGTGTAAAATTAAAGCCATCAGTTTGCAAAGATAAGGAGTAATGATTGTAATCCTACTTAAAATTGGGGCAGTAAATTAAAATATTAAACTTTCTTACCATTTAATTTCCTTTTTCCCTTTACTTTTTAAAAACACATTGGTTTTACTAAAATGATTGCAGCCAAAAAAACCACGGTATGAAGAAAGAGGAGAAGGGTGGGGGGCTTTTAATATGTAATGTTTTTGAGGGTCAATTAATTTAGCTTTTTTTTGTGCAAAGCTTCCCCAAAGAATAAAGACTACATCTTTTTTTTCTTTTGAAATGGTTTCAATGACAGCATCAGTAAAAACTTCCCAGCCTTTATTTTGATGAGATCCTGCTTGATGAGCTCGAACAGTTAGGGTAGCATTTAATAATAAAACCCCTTGACGAGCCCAACGGGTTAAATTACCTGATGTAGGAATGGGAGTTCCTGTATCATTTGAAACCTCTTTAAAAATATTTTGAAGAGAAGGAGGAAGAGGAATTTTGTCTCGAACAGAAAAGCATAGGCCATTAGCTTGATTATAATTGTGATAGGGATCTTGACCTAAAATAACAACCTTTAAATCTTCTAAGTGACATGAGTCAAAAGCTGCAAAAATTTCTTTTCCTGGAGGGAAACAGGTGTTTTGACGGTATTCGTTTTTTATAAATTGAACTAAACTATGAAAATAGGGTTGTCTAAATTCATTTTGTAAGAGTTTTTTCCAGTTTTCAGCAATTTTTACCTCCATGATTTTGTGTTTTAAGGTATAAGTTTACATTCGGTCAGGAACTTCAATGCCCAATAATTGCATCCCATTCTTAATAACCCTTCCTGTTAATTGGGAAAGATGTAGACGAAATTGTTGTTTTTCATGATTTTCTTCTTTGAAAATAGGGGTGTTTTGGTAAAAATTATTGTATAATTTTACTAGGTCATAAAGATAATTTGCGATTAAAGCAGGTGATAAAGTTTGAGCTGCTAATTGAATAACGGATGAAAATGATGTGATTTGTTTAAAAATGGCTTTTTCAGCAGGTTCAAAGGTGTAATTTTCAAACAAATAATCTTGAGGTTTTCCCTTTCTTAAAAGTGCACATATTCGAGCATGAGTATATTGAATAAAAGGCCCTGTATTTCCATTAAAATCAATGGTTTCTTTTGGATCAAATTTAATGGTTTTTTTAGGGTCAACTTTTAAAATAAAATATTTAAGAGCGCCCATTCCAACTGTATTGTAAGTTTTGATTTTATCTTCTTCCGAAAGGAGATCTAATTTACCAGATTCCAGAGCAATTTCTTCTGCTGTTTGAGCCATTTCTACCATTAAATCATCTGCGTCGATCACGGTTCCTTCACGACTTTTCATTCGAGAGCCATCAGCTAAGTTCACCATTCCATAAGAAAGATGGTGTAATTTATCAGCCCAATCATAACCTAATTTTTTCAAGATAGCAAACAGTACTTTAAAGTGATGGTTTTGTTCGTTTCCAACAGTATAAATTAGGGAGTTAATATTATAGTCTTCATAACGTTTTATAGCGGTTCCTAAATCTTGAGTCATATAAACAGACGTTTTGTCTCCTCGAAGAAGTAACTTGTCATCCATTTTTTCAGAACTTAAGTCGCACCAAATAGAACCATCTTCTTTTTGATAGAGTAATTTTTTTTGCAACCCTTCTTCTACAATATTTTTTCCTAATAAATAGGTTTGAGATTCATAATTTTGAAAATCAAAATTAACTCCTAAATTTTTATATGTAACATCAAATCCTTCGTAAACCCAAGAGTTCATAGTGTTCCAAAGTGTTACCACTTCTTTATCGCCTGCCTCCCATTGACGTAACATTTCCTGAGCTTCTAATAATATAGGAGCTTCTTTTTTTGCATGTTCTTCCTCTTGTCCTTCTGAAATAAGTTGTTGTATTTGTTTCTTATATATTTGGTCAAAGATTACATAGTATTTTCCGACTAGTTTATCTCCTTTTATACCTGAAGAATTTGGGGTTTCTCCGTTGCCAAATTTCTGCCAGGCTAGCATAGACTTACAAATGTGAATTCCACGATCGTTAATGATTTGTGTTTTTAATACATTTTTTCCAGAGGCTTTCAAAATTTCAGCTACTGAATAACCCAATAAATTATTTCGAATATGACCTAAGTGCAAAGGCTTGTTCGTGTTAGGAGAAGAATATTCAACCATAATAATAGGTTGGGTTTTATTAGGCTTTGAAAAACCGTAGTCTGTCTGGTTTTTAATCTTATTAAAAACGTGTACAAAATAGTCATCAGAAATAACAAAATTTAAAAATCCTTTTACAACATTAAAACAAACGATTTCTTTCATGTTTTCTTGAAGAAAAGTACCGATTTCTTGTGCAATTATATCTGGAGCCTTTTGAAGTTGTTTTACATAAGGAAAAATAACTAAGGTAATATCGCCTTCAAATTCTTTACGGGTAGGTTGTAATTCTACTTGATCAGTTTGAAAGTCATATAATGTGTTCAGAGCGGTTTTTATAGTGTTTGTAATTGTTTTCTGAATGGTCATAGGGTTACATTAAGCTACAAAAATAGCTTTTTGCTTATAAAGATAAAAACAAGTTGAATTAATTTCTCACAAGAATTAATTAATAATAGGTTTTTTGTACCTTACAACCTCATTTTTAAAGTGTTTAATATGCGATTTTTTGGAAATTTAGCTTTACTTTTAGTAGCTATATCATTGGTGGGGCAACCTTTACAACAGAAATATGATTTTTCTAAACAAGATAGCTTGAGAGGAATTCATAATGAGTTTAGAAGTTGGTGGGATGTACAACATTATAACTTGTCAGTAAAGCCTGATTTTAATAAAAAATACATAGAAGGCATTAATGAGGTGACATTTTGGGTTTTGGATAAAATTACTCAAAAACGTATTATGCAGATTGATTTGCAAAAACACATGAAATTGGATAAAGTTTTGTTTAATGGAGAAGTATTATCTTATACTAGGGAAGTAAATGTATATTTCATAAATTTTGAGGAGGTTATATTTGAAAAAAAAGAACAGAAAATAACCTTATTT
>JBKDZS010000020.1:0-19690 GCA_047971445.1 Flavobacteriales bacterium | reverse complement strand
CATCGTTTCGGAATTACGTTACACAGAAATTTACGGAGTAAAGATGCTATTCAAAGTGAATTAGAAAGTATAAAAGGAATAGGGGAGAAAGCTATTGTTAAATTATTAAAAAACTTTAAATCTGTTAAACGCGTAAAAGAGGCTTCAAAAGAAGAATTAAAAGATGTTTTAGGAAGGCATAAAGGGAAATTAGTTTATCAATATTTTAACTCATAAAGTTATGTCAAACTTAATTTTCATTAAGTAAATTTTATTAGCATTAAATTACTAAAGAAATAATTTTTATTCTAAAATATTAGTTTTTATTTAAAATTCGAAAACATTATTGAATAAAAATAAATTTATTGATCAATAAATTTATTATATTTACATAAATATGTAATAAAGGTATTGTTATGAGAAAAATCTATTGTTGGACACTGTTAATTAGTCTCACATTGGCTAATGGACAGGAGGTCAGCGTTTCAAAGTTAAAAAGTCAACTACAGACTAAGAAAGAGGAACGATTAAAGCATCTAAAAAAGTTACAAAAAGAAAAAGTTTTAACTAAAACAGATAAAAAAACCCGTTCTGTAAAGTATGGGTTAATAGAAAAAGATTCCTTAGAAGATGGTAGAATGATTTATTTTAGAGGTATTGGAATAAATAATCAACCCCAATTTTATCAAACAAATAATTATGGTGGATCAGTTACTTCAGGAGTAGAATACTTGAGAAAAGGGAATAAAAAAAACACCTATTTTGGAGAAGGAATAGAAATTGGAGAATGGGATGGAGGAGTAGTTTACAGGAAACATATGGATTTTGGAAATAGAGTAATCAATAAAGAAGGCTTTTATCAAGCTACATTTCATGCAACACACGTAGGAGGAACAATAGCGGGAGACGGAACAGGGAGTAAGGAATTAGGGATTGAAAGTACAGAGGGAATGGCACCTAAAGCTATTTTAAAAACATATGATTGGGAAGATGATGGTATTGAAATGATCGAGGAAGCAGAAAACGGATTAATTCTTTCGAATCATTCTTATGGAAATGTAGGTGGCGTTGCCGATTTGGGATATGATCTGCCTATTTTTTTTGGATACATAAACGATAAAGAAGATTATCATTATGGTCTTTATGGGGCTAGTGAAGCAGAGATAGATGCGATAACCTATAATTTCCCTCATTATTTATCTGTTTGGGCTTCAGGAAATGAGGCTGATAAGAAAGGAATAGAAGAAGGAACAGAGCATTATGCATGGGATGGGACACAGTTTGTTATTTCAACTAAAGAACGAGATGCTTCTTGTGCAACAGGTTTTGATTGTATTACTACATACGGAGCTATAGGGAAAAATGTCTTAACTGTAGGGGCTATTTTTAAAGAAAATTATAATAGTTCTAGAGAACAATATCAATTAGCTCCTTTTAGTGGAAGAGGTCCAACAGATGATGGTAGAGTTAAACCTGATATTGTAGCATCGGGAGTATCTATTATTTCAACCATTAATTCTGATAAGAATATTTACGGTACATCTAATGGTACATCAATGGCAACTCCTATAGTTACAGGAGGAATAGCATTAATTCAAGAAGTTGCAAAAAAACACCTTAAAAAGACCTTAAAAGCAGCTACTGTAAAAGCCTTAGTAATAAATGAAGCTCAGGAAGCAGGTAATTACGGACCTGACTACAGCTACGGGTGGGGAGTTTTTGATGCTTTTCGTAGTGTAAAAGCAATAGAAAATAATAAAAAAGGAAGTTTAGTTGAAGAATTTACACTTAATAATAATGAAACAAAAACTATTTACGTAACAGCATCTGGAAAGGAAAACTTAAAGGCAACCATAGCATGGACTGATTTACCAGGAGAACCTAGTTTAAATCCTGTACTTAATGATCGAAGTAAAAAATTAATTCATGATTTGGATATTCGTATTTTTGATGAAAAAAATGAAATTTATTTACCTTGGAAATTAAATGTAGAAAAGCCCAGTGAACTAGCCACTAGAGGAGATAACGATGTAGACAATATAGAACAAGTTGTAATTGAAAATGCTAAGAGAAATAAAGTATACCGCATACAAATCACACATAAAGGAAATCTTTTATACGGTGGGCAAAATTTTAGTTTAGTAGCAACAGGTCTAAAAGCTAGAAAAAATCAAGATCTTATTATCAAAAGCTTAGAAAGTAAAGAAGATCGCAAATCATATGATACACCGGGAGTTTATTTAACTTTAGATGGTGCAAAAGAGTTTAAGAATATAAAAGTGCATTATACATTAAAAAGTGTGGGACAAGAAATTGTTTTAGAAAAAACTAAAAAAATAAATTACGATCCAAATAATCATCAACCTATATTTTTAGAATTAAAAACAAAAAAGTTTTCACCTACAACTAAAGATAAATATATCGTTGAAGTTAATATAATGCATGAAAAAGACAGAGAGTCAAGAAATAATTATGCTTCGATAAACTATCATTATTTTGTATCTAGAATTACTTCAAAAAAAGATCTTTTTTATCAAGATTTTTCAAATTACAATCTTAAGTTGATGAAAGAAAACATGTTAGGGTCTTCGTCGTTAAGCTTTGGATGGAAAGGGAATCCAAATCACACAAGTTATTCAGAGGACTCCAGGAAAGAAGGAATTAGTATTGCTTTATTAAGTAATGAAGCTGAAATAAAGTCTCCTCCTTTTTATTTAAAAGAGAATAAAAACTATCATATCTCATTATGGGGAAAATCGAGTGATGAAGAACAAAATAAATTAAAGATAATAATTAAAGATGCTTTCTCTGATAAACCAATAGAATCATTTGTTGTACTTCCTTCAGAAGTAGAAAATGAAGATTACAAACATTATACGCATGATTTTCTTTTTAAACATCAAGATTACGTTTACTTTGAAATACAAAATCAAGAAGGAGGAGTCATCTCTATTGATGATATTTCATTAGCATTTACAAACTCAGAAGCCGTTATCGTAAAATATGAAGTAGGACCTCCTATGGATAGAGCTTATTTGGGGAGTGGTTTTTCCTATTTAGCGTGGAACACTTATAAGCCAGTTTTGTATGATTTTGATTATAAGTTAATTGATACAGAAAAGGAAAGTTATACATACGATTGGAAAGTAAAGTATTCTGATTACCAATTTGTAGAAGGAACAACAGTTAATTCTTCTAATCCTAAAATTATTTTTTTAGATGAAAATAGTTTAGTCAATGTACAATTAACAGTGAATAATAAATTTAAATCATCAAGTAATGAAATGTTGAGGACTGCAAACGTTAATTATGGAGCTCTTTATTTTAGTAATTATGATTATTTTACAAAAAGAGCCAGAGTTCAAGCATGGACAACAGATTATCCTGAAGGATTTGAAGTGGTGGGATTCTTAAATTCTACACTAGGATTTTCAGTTTTTGGAACAGCAGGAGAACCAAGGCAAACTTCTTATACAGAAGGTGATGAAGGCTATTTTAAAGGAGAAATTTATGTTGATAAAACAACAGGTTATGAATATTCAAATACAGGGCGAGGAAGAATTAAACGTTTTACTTTTAGAGAGCCAGGTGAATATAAAACAGGATTAACTTTTAAAGACTCTTATACCAATGGTGAAAGGTTTAATGAAACGAGTATAGTTCATAATTATAAAATCTATGATCAGTTTCAACCTATAGCAAATCTTAATCTAAAAAATAAGAAGAATAAGTATAAGCTAACATGGGAAAACCCTCCATTATACTATTTTGAAGTGATGACTTTTGATGAAAATTCAGAAAACGATATAGAAAAGGTACAATTTAAGGGGCAATCTAAATTAAACTGGAGGCTATATAGTGATGCTTCTGGATCTGATTTAGCTACAAATGGACTATATTCCATTGTCTCAGAATCTATTGATGAAGAAACACTTGTACACGAAGATATTGATAATTGGTTTTTTATTAAAAAACCGAATAAAGCTGCAGCAAAGTATTTTTCTTTTATAACTTCTATGTCAAAACAGTACACAGAAGATCGATACGAAGCTTATCTATTAGATGCAGCTTTAGTTAATATTCCAGGAAAACCAACTATTAACGATTTTATATCTCATGGAGTAAAGGTTAAAACACAAGAAAAAACAGGTCTTGATAAAGAGTTAATTTCACATAATTACTCATTTTTGAAAATGGTAGATTTAGAAAAAGAAGGTTTGATGAATAAAGAAGTATACATAGCTTTTAGGCACAATACAAAAAAGACAGACAATGGATCTTTTTTAGCAATTGATTTCTTAAAATTCCATAATGTTTTAGATGATGTTGTACAAACTAACTATAGATACAATGAACTATTTAATACTTCTGGAAAAGCAGAAGATGGATGGAAAAGTTTAAACCCACATGTATACCCGATAAAAGGTTATGAAATTTCTGAAATCGATAATCAAGGAAATAGAAACGTCATTCAAACAATTGATGACATGTTAATTAGTACGGTTTCACTTAATAAAAAACAAATAAGTCCAGAAACTGTAAAGTTAGGTGTGAAATTACTATATGATGTAAGTACTAAAACAGATGGAGCTGAATTTAATCAAGATAAGGATATTCCAAATGAAAAAGAATTAACTGTACAAATTAACGGTGTAGAGTCACAATCTAAAGAATTACTAGAATCAAATATTGTAATATTCCCAGTGCCAACAGAAGACATACTAACTGTAAAAGTAACAGGAGAATATCGAGGATTAGTACATTATAAGATAGCTGACACTTCAGGAAAAATTGTTTCAAAAGGCCAGTTTTATAAGAAAAAATCTAACCAGAGAAAAGAATTGAATTTAGGAGGCCTCAAGTCTGATGTGTACTATATGAAGATAGGAATGGGTAAAGAAGTTTATTCAAAGAAAATTATTAAAAAATAATATTAAAAATAACCAGTACAAAAAAAGGAACTATTTTTATAAAATAGTTCCTTTTTTTATTATATGTGGTCGCGAGACTACTTAATCTGATAGGTGTGACTGTTTTTTAGACATCTAGAAAGATACTTTTAAGTTCATATATGTATTTATAAGATCAAGGTGTATTGATTTTATTAAGTGAAATTTACTGAAAATCTAAATCAGATGTTTCAATATTAAATTCAACTTCTTTTAAAGTAGACTTTATGAAGCCTTGTATACCTGAAATGGTTAATTCATTTGAATAAGGAATTTTAATCCCTTTAAATTCTTTATAATTAGAGAAGTCTGTGGTGATTACAACAGATTTTTCTTCCTGATTTTCAACCCGAATTTCACGTTCTAATAAATACGTTTGCGTATTGTAATATTCTGTTTTTTTATTGGTAACAACCTCATAAACATCATGCCCATTAAATTGTATTACCCCTTTTAAAACAGAATTTTGATAATTCAATTGAGGAAATAAAGCATTTTCACTTTTTAGTTCCTGAATTTTTTTAACATCAAAATTGGTTTTGGTTTGGGTAGATTGCTCGTATCCTTTTGTTCCGTCAAAAACAGCTTTACTAATAAGAGCATTATTCATAGAAGGAATGGTAATTGTTGTTGAAAATTTATTAGGTGACACTTTTAAATTATACACTTTTAAAGGAGCTGGAACAGCAGAAAAATCAGCATCATAAATTTCTTTTATAGAGGTTATAGCATGTAACTTCTCTTTTCCTCCTATAACATTAAAATAATTATTAATAACAGATTGAGCATCAATTACTTCTTTCTCATTCTTTTTTACAGCTGAATCTTTCAAAACAGGATGTTTGTATAAAGCAACATGAAGTCCGTTATCAAAATCATATTTTTCAAATTGAATTTGTTGAGTATGAGTATGTATTGTAGAAAAAGTCCAAAAAGAAAAAAGGGTTGTAAAGATTATCTTTTTCATAAAATTAATTTTTTATAAACAATAAGCTTATTCATAAATTGAAATTCGATATCAATTTAATTAAAGGTATTTTTAAGAGGTACAAAGATACTCATTTTTATTTTTTTGTTACGTATTTAAATAGGTTTATTGTATTTGAAGTAAGCATAGAATCAAATAGTAATTTTTTTCAATTAGAAATTAGTATACTTTTAAAAAAAGCATATCTTTAACAAAGCATTACTTAAATACAAAAAAATTATATATAAAAATGAGTGTATACGATATTACCATAATAGGAAGTGGTCCAGGAGGTTACGTGGCAGCAATTAGAGCGGCTCAATTAGGTTTTAAAACAGCTCTTATTGAGAAGTACTCAACATTAGGAGGAACCTGCTTAAATGTAGGATGTATTCCTTCAAAAGCTTTATTAGACTCTTCACATCACTATGATGATGCAGTGAAGAAGTTTGGAGACCACGGTATCAACATAACAAATCCTACAATCGACTTTAACCAAATGATTGCTCGTAAAGCTGCAGTTGTAAATCAGACAACCAAAGGAATTCAGTATTTAATGGATAAAAACAAAATCGATGTTTTTACAGGAATAGGATCATTTAAAGATGCTACTCATATCTTGATAACGAAAGAAGAGGGTAATACTGAAGAAATAGAATCCAAATACGCTATTATTGCAACAGGTTCAAAACCAACAGAATTGCCTTTTTTAAAATTTGATAAAGACAGAATTATTTCTTCTACAGAGGCTTTAGTTTTAAAAGAAATTCCAAAACACTTGATTGTTATAGGAGGTGGTGTAATAGGAATTGAATTAGGGACGGTCTACAGTCGTTTAGGTTCAGAAGTAACGGTTGTTGAATTTGCAGATCGATTAGTAGCTGGAATGGACGGTTCAATTTCTAAGGAAATGCAAAAATCATTAAAGAAAAAGGGATTCAAATTAAACCTTTCAACTAAAGTTACAGGAGCTTCTGTTGTAGGAGATGAAGTAATTGTTACAGCTGAAAATAAAAAAGGTGAGACAGTAGAATTTAAAGGAGATTATTGTTTAGTTTCTGTAGGTCGTAAACCTTATACTACAGGTTTAGGTTTAGAAAATGTAGGAATAGAAACTGATGAAAGAGGATTTGTAAAAGTAAATGATCATTTACAAACCAATATTTCCAATGTTTATGCTATTGGAGATGTTATAGGAGGAGCAATGTTAGCACATAAAGCGGAAGAAGAGGGTGTTTTAGTTACCGAATTTTTGGCAGGGCAAAGACCCCATATTAATTATAATTTAATACCAGGTGTCGTTTATACATGGCCAGAGGCTGCAGGAGTTGGAAAAACAGAGGAACAACTTAAAGTAGCTGGAATCGATTATAAGGTGGGTTCTTTTCCAATGCGTGCTTTAGGACGTGCTCGTGCAAGTATGGATATAGAAGGATTGGTCAAAGTTATTGCAGATGCTAAAACAGATGAAATTTTAGGTGTTCACATGTTTGGGGCTCGTGCAGCTGATATGATTGCTGAAGCTGTTGTAGCAATGGAGTATCGAGCGTCAGCGGAAGATATTTCTAGAATGTCCCATGCGCATCCAACCTTTACCGAAGCGATTAAAGAGGCTGCTTTAGCTGCAACGGAAAATCGACCATTGCATATTTAGGATATAAAGAAAAATTTGCCACTCGTTTAAACTTTTTAATTAATAGGAACTTGGTGGTTTGGGTTAGTACAAAGATACTATTGTAAATTTTCCAAAAGAAAATAAACAAACCTCTTAAGAAATTTAATATAAAAGAATTAAGTGAGATTTTAAGTTATAAATAGTCAAGCAACGCTTGGCTATTTTTGATTCATTCCATGATTTAAAAGTAAGTACTTTTAAAGTTTTAACCTTAATTTAAATCATGGAAACAGGGGTATAGCTTGAACAAGAAATCAATCTACCGATTATTATAATAAATTATCACTTTTTTACTATCGAAATCGTATACCATAGTTACTTCTACTGTAATAGTATTTCCTGTGCAGATATAAATAAAAGAACGGTTGTCAGAATGATAAAATTAGATGTTGTATTTTGATTTTTAAGTCAGTGGATTATAATTGTTAGTGGAAAAAGAGTATGCTATTTTTTAGGAGCTCTTTTTGGCTATTTATAAAGTATATTTTTTATCTTTAACCGAACAAAATTTTATAATTAAGTACGAATGGAAAAAGATCAAATCATTTTCGACCTAATTCAGGAAGAGCACAAACGACAATTAATGGGACTAGAATTGATCGCTTCTGAAAACTTTGTGTCACCACAGGTCATGAAAGCGCAAGGATCTGTATTAACGAATAAGTATGCTGAAGGGTATCCTGGTAAAAGGTATTATGGAGGTTGTGAGGTTGTAGACAAAGTGGAACAATTGGCGATTAACCGTGCTAAGCAATTATTTAATGCTGAATATGTTAACGTGCAACCTCATTCTGGATCTCAAGCAAACGGAGCTGTTTATTTAGCCTGTTTAAAGCCTGGAGATCGGGTTATGGGATTTGATTTATCACATGGAGGACATTTAACACATGGATCTCCAGTTAATTTTTCAGGAAAAACTTATGAGTTTTGTTCATATGGAGTTGAAAAAAAGACCGGGTTAATTGATTATATACAAATGGAGAAAGTAGCGCTTGAAAAGAAACCTAAAATGATTATTTGTGGTGCTTCAGCTTACTCTAGAGATATTGATTATGCTCGATTTAGAAAAGTAGCTGATAAAATAGGAGCCATCTTATTAGCAGATATATCACATCCAGCTGGATTGATAGCAAAAGGACTTTTAGAAGATCCTCTACCACATTGCCATATCGTTACTACTACCACACACAAAACATTAAGAGGTCCTAGAGGAGGTCTTATTATGATGGGAAAAGATTTTGAAAATCCTTTTGGAGAAAAAACATCAAAAGGAGTAACTAAAATGATGTCAAAAATATTAGATATGGCGGTTTTTCCTGGAATTCAAGGAGGACCATTAGAACATGTTATTGCAGCTAAAGCAGTGGCTTTTGGAGAAGCTTTATCTGAATCTTATTTTAAATATACTTTACAGATTGTAAAAAATACTCAAGTATTAGCAAGTGAGTTGATCGGTTTTGGATTCGAAATTGTTTCAGGAGGCTCTGATAATCATTGTTTCTTAGTCGATTTGAGAAATAAAGGTATTACAGGAAAAGAAGCAGAGGAGGCTTTAGTAAAAGCAGATATAACATGCAATAAAAATATGGTTCCATTTGATGATAAATCTCCTTTTATAACTTCAGGTATAAGGTTGGGTACTGCAGCTTTGACAACGAGAGGTTTTAAAGAAGAAGATATGAAAAAAACAGCTTCTTTAATTAACGAAGTACTTTCTAGTATTCATAATGAAACGGTAATTTTTAAAGTTAAAGAAAAAGTGAATCAGTTTGTAGAACATAAAACTCTATTTAACGACTTTAACTAATAAGCCACAGAAATATATAATTATAACAGACCTTGTTGTTGTATTTTAGATTGTAATAAAATACAGCGATGTTTAGATACAGGTTATTAATCATATTATTATTTTCTAACTTTTTACTCTCTCAGATACTGGTAGATCCAATAGACAAACAAGAGAGTACACTTCCTTTAGATAATTTAATTCAAAAGGTTTTATTTAGTGGTTGTGAGCAAATAAATAATTTGAAAGTAAAATCAGGAAAACCTCAAGGTATCAAAAGTTACGGATATTTTGAAAAAGGTTCTTCTAATTTTGACTTTAATAAAGGTATTGTGCTATCAACTGGAGATGTTTCTTCTATATCAGCACCTTTTGATAACAACAAAGAGAATAAGACTGGAGAGGGAAATAACCTCATGGATAAATGGGTAGGAGATTCTGATTTACAGAAAATATTAAATCAACAATTAGGGGGAGATATTCAAACGTATAATTCAACTTCTTTAGAGTTTGATATAGTTCCTTTAACTAATAAGATTTCAATTGATTTTATTTTTGGATCTAACGAGTATGAATTAAATGGTGATTATGAGTGTATTGATGCTACGACTAATTTTCAAGATGGTTTTGCGTTTTTAATTAGTGGTCCTGGAATTACAAACGATCCTGGAATTGATGCAAAAAATGTGGCACTTATACCGGGAGATAATAAAGCTGTAGGTGTTGGAACAATCCACAATAATAACTTATGTGATAATAAAGGAAGAGAGGATTTATACGTAGAGGGAGCTACTAAAAGTACAATTAATGTGAATGGGTATACGGTTCCGTTAACAGCTTTACAAGATGTTACACCCGGTTTGACTTATAGAGTTAAAATTGTATTAGGAGAACGAGGTGATGGAAAATACGATTCTTTTATTTTTTTATCAGGAGATGGGTTCAGTTTCAATGTAGATTTAGGAGTAGATCAAGTACTATGTAGAGGAGAGATGGCTACTTTAGAAGCAGGAAATCTTGGCGATTCAGCTACCTATAAATGGTATAAAGATGGTGTTGAAATAGAAGGAGAAGCCAGTTCAAAATTGAAAGTGTCAAAAGAAGGTACTTACAAAGTAGAAGCGTTTTTACCAGGTTGTAGCTTAACAGACGAGGTGCAAATTACAATAGAAGATTTGCCAACTCCTAGAAATATTATTCATGAAGAGTGTTCTAAAGAAAGATATAGAGATTTTTATTTACCAAGTCAGAAATCCAAAATAATAGAAAATCATGAAGATTATAAAATTTCTTTTTACAAAACACTCGATGATGCTGAGAAAAATATAAATCCTTTACCTGATACGTATACAAATGAAAAACCCCTCGTCCAGATCATTTATATTCGAGTAGAAAATAAAAATGGGTGTGTAGGTTATTCAAGATATAAAATGATTATTGTTCCTGAACCAAAATATTTAAGAAATAATATATCAATGAGTCAGTGTGATAAAAATCAAGATGGTAAAGAACTTTTTGACCTAACTGTTATAAAAGAAGAAATTATCAATACTTTTAAGGTAAGTGTGGTTACTTTTTATCTAACTGAAAAAGAAGCTATATCAGGAAGTAATCCATTGCCATTACTATACGAAACAAAGACAAGAACCATTTATGCAAAATATTATTCTCATGAAGATTGCTACAGAATTAAGAGTATATCATTGAACGTAATTTTAGGGTATAAAATAGAACCTATAAAAGATTCTTTTTGTTTAGATGAAGGATCTAATTTAGTTATTGATTTAACAAAATATGAAAAAGAAATGCCTGTAGGTTCATCATGGAATATCATATATTATGAAACATTAAGCTCTGCTGAAGAAGGAATAAACCCTATCCCAAATCCATCGAATTATACATTAGAAAATGATAAAATTCTTTACCAAAGAATCGATGTAAGAAATAAGGTAAGTTGTTATACTATTAATTCAATTGAGTTAAAAGTTTCTAATCCACCCATTGTAAAAAATGCATATTTAACTGAATGTAAATCGAATGTAGATGGGGTTTCAACTTTTTCTTTAACACAGGCTAATCGAACGATTATAATGAATGCAGAGGATTATCATTTTACATACTATTCTTCTATTTCAGATTTGAAAAAAAGTATCAATGAATTAGCCACTTTGTACAATTCAATAGGAGGAGAAACGCTGTATGTAAAAGTTGAAGACCCTCAAACAGGTTGTTATGCTATTGCTGAGTTAGAGCTATTTGTTTCGCGTATTACTTCAACAAGTGGAAGTGTGGAACAAATGAGTTGTGAAAGTGATGATGACGGGTTTACAACATTTAATTTAGTTAAAAATAATGCAGCTATTTTAAACCTAATAAAGGGAACATCTGTGACATATTATACATCACTATCAGATGCTGATTTACAACAAAATAAATTACCTGAAAATTATACGAATACAATAGCATATCATCAAACAATATATGCAAAAGTAAAAGAAGGAACAATATGTAAAGGTCTTGTAGAACTTAATTTGGTAGTTATTCAAAACCCTACTTTAAACGTAGATAAAAAAGTATTTATATGTAAAGGAGAAAAGGTTGTGTTAGATGCAGGAGAAAATTATTTTTCTTACGAATGGAGCACAGGGCAAACTACGCAACAGATAACAGTTAAAAAACAGGGAAATTATACGATTACAGTTTATAATGAAAATGGATGTAGTACGACAAAAGAAATTATAGTAAAAAACTATGAAGATGCTGTTTTGATTGATTTAATAACGGGTCAAGATTACCTTGAGGCTATTATCAAAAATGCTTCAGAATACACGTACTCAATTGATGGAATTAATTTTCAAAGCAATCCAAGATTTACCGGAATTAAAAATGGTATTTATACCATATACGTAAAAAGTTTACAAGGATGTGTTACAACCTTGGATACTATTGGATTCATTACACAAGATGTCATTGCTAATGTATTCACACCAAATGGAGATGGGTTTAATGATTATTGGATTGTAGAAGGTCTAGATGCTTTTCCAAAGGCCACAGTTCAGGTTTTTTCTAGAGAAGGAAAAGAAGTGTTAAAAAGAGCTGTAGGAGATGGGTTTTCATGGGATGGAAAGTTTCTAGGAAGAAGTCTGCCTTCAAATGATTATTGGTATATCATCAAATTACCTGATGGTAAAGTTTTTAGAAATCATTTAACCATTAAAAACAGATGATGAAAAAATATTTTTTTAATATTATGTTAGGTATAACACCTTTAATAGGATTTTCTCAAGCAGGTCTTGAGCAATTGGAGCATTATTTAGTAACCGATTATTACTTAATAAATCCTGCTTATGCTGGGTTTGAAGAAGAATGGAAAATAAACGGAACGTATAAGCAACAGTATTCAGGACTTGAAGGATCTCCTAAGACACAAACATTAAGCACGCACGGTTATTTAGGAAGAAATACAGGAGTTGGAGTTTATTTTTTTAATGATGAGAATGGTGCTACATTAAGACAGGGATTAAATTTATCATTTGCATATCATATTCCAATTGACGAGAATTATGACAGTTATGTCCCCAATCAGTTTTCTTTTGGAATTTCTTTCAATGGATATATATATAAAGTAGACTTTAATCGATTGAACCCAATAGATCTCAATGATCCATTACTTCAAGGAGAGAGTATCTTTATTCCCAATATAAATTTAGGAGGATTTGCTCAGTGGAAAAACTTTTTTATAGGGGCTTCAATTGAAGATATTCCTCTAGCTAATAGAAAGCCTATTGTTAATGGTTTAGAGCCTGAACCCACTAATTTTTATGGCGTGTTAGGTTATCATATACCTGTAGCTAATTCTTTTGAAATAGAACCCTCGTTACTATTAAAAACCAATTCTAATTCTGAGAATAGGTTTGACCTAAATGTAAAAGGAAAATACGTTACTTATAATGAAAATATTTTTTGGGTAGGTATTTCTTATTCACAATCAATTGATGCAGAAGAATCACAACAATTACAACTTTTTCCCATGATAGGTTTTGATATAGGTGTATTTACAGCGGGTTATGGTTATTCTATAGGAACTAATGATTTTGCAAGACAATTTGGTGATGGACATTTAATTAGTATAGGATTAAAATTTAAACCTTATACTGGTAAACGCTATTATAAATGAAGAAGGAGAATTTTAGGAATCAATTTAGCTTATGTTGTTAGAAATGAAGATCAGGTTATGGTAGAATGAAAATGTAGATAGAAAAAGCTGAGTTGAATTCTTATTAAGAACTTAAAAAAACTCTAAATAAAGGTTTTTTTAATATTTAGAATCATCCAACAACTGATATTGATTTAATCGTTTTTTGTAATTGGGAGCTAACTTAATTAGTTGTTCACGCAAAGTTTCAAAACGATTTTGCTTAACCAAAGTTTCCATACCTGAAAAATAATATGCATAATGAACAAAGTTTTTGACTTCATCTTTTGGAATTTTTAAAAAAGTAGTAAAGAAAAAATCACTGTAATAATGTTCAACCTTATCTAATAAATCATTTCTAAAGCGCTCTTCACGATATTCCTTTACTTTTCGGTATTCTCCTGTAATTAATTTTCCTAAGGCATCAATATCTAGCCCTAAAGGGATAGGAATTACTGCAATCTCAGGTAGTAACTTTTTGGTGTATTTACGCTCGGGTTCAAAATTTAATGTTGGGTAACCTAGAGCCTCTTTAAATTTCTCATTTTTATAGCTTCGCAACAAAGGACGATTCTTTTTAACATCCTTTTTTAAATTGCCTGTAAAAGATAATCCATTAATAACAACTTCTTCAATTTTATTTACATCAATATTTAAGTGGATAAAAATTTTTCTTGAGTCAAAAGCCAATTGATTAATAATGTATTTTCTTTGTTCAAAAAAAATAGATTTGAACTGAAGTGTATCATGGATACGTGCTTTTATTTCAAAATTACCAATATGATCTGCTAAAACAAAATGTTGTGTATTTAAATTTAAAACTTCAATATTTTCAGGATTTTCCCCTTCTATATCGATAATAATTTGCCCTTGAATGTTTTTTAACTCCTGACCTATAAGCGTTGAAGAAGCTAATAAGATGAATAAAATGATGCTATGAAAAGTAAACACTCTAGAGGTGTAGGAAGCACAATCTATATGCCAAAAAACAAAGTTTTTTTTAGTTATATAAGAAAGAGATGTTGTTACAGTCAGAATCATTTTTTTGTGTTGCTCATTTTATAAGGGATTACTTTTTAGGAATATTTTTGACAATTTCCAGTAAATAACTCCAAAATTTTTGAACTGATGCAATAGACACTCTTTCGTCAGGGGAATGAGCTCCTAAAATAGTAGGACCAAATGAAATCATTTGAGTATTCGGTAAATGTTTTTTTAATAGGCCACATTCTAATCCTGCATGACAGGCAACTACTTTAGGTTCCTCTTTGAACATTTCTGTGTAAACCTTTTTAGCTATTTGTAAAATAGGAGCATTCATTTCAGGTTGCCAGCCAGGATAAGAACCTGAATGGGTTACTGTATAATCTAGTAGGTGAAAGGGGGTAGCAACTGTTTTGGCAACATCCCATTTCGAACTTTCAACAGATGAACGTTGTAAAGAATGCATTTCAAATAAACCTTTTTCTAAAGTAATTTTAGCTAAATTGGAAGAAGTCTCTACCAAACCTTCAATATCAGAACTCATTTTAAAAACGCCATTGAAACAAGCATAAATTGCTTGTAATAAGGATTTCTGAGGCTTTTTTTCCATAACTTGTTTAGGAAGGGTAGTTTCCTTTAATTCGAAGGATAAATTAGGGGATGTAACTCTATATTCCGTTTGAATGGCAGAAACGATACTTTTATAAGTTTCTTCTAATGTCTTTAATTGATTATTAGAAACGGTAAATATAGCTAAGGATTCTCTTGGGATAGCATTACGTAAACCTCCTCCTTTAATTTGAGAAATCTCAATACCTTCTTTCTTTGACAATATGTACAAGACTCTGTTCATTAGCTTGTTAGAATTTCCTAATTCCAAGTGTATCTCCATTCCAGAATGTCCTCCCTGTAAACCTTTTAGAGTTAATTGAAAAGCTGTAGAATTAGGATTAGGTTCTTTTTGACTGTAAGTTCCGTTAACATTTGTATTTATACCTCCTGCACATCCTATATCAATTTCATCATCTTCTTCAGTATCTAGATTCAATAAAATTTCTCCTGATAAATATGTGGGTTCTAAATGTTGAGCTCCTGTCATACCTGTTTCCTCATCTATAGTAAATAAACATTCAATAGCTGGGTGAACTAGGTCAGTAGATGTTAGAAGCGTCATCATCATGGCAACTCCCATACCATTATCAGCACCTAGAGTAGTTCCTTTTGCTTTTACCCAATCATTTTCAATAATCATATCAATACCCTGTGTGGAGAAATCGAAATCAACATCAGAGTTTTTTTGATGAACCATGTCCAAATGGGATTGTAAAATAATGGTTTTACGATCCTTCATACCACTTGTAGCAGGCTTTTTTATGATGACATTACCTATTTGATCTACATGAGTTTCAAGGTTATGTTTTTTTCCAAACGTTTTCATAAATTCAATAATCTGCTCTTCTTTTTTCGAAGCACGGGGTACAGCATTTAAATCAGCAAAATGATTCCAAACAGTTTGGGGTTCTAAATTTCGTATACTCATAGTGAATGTAATTTTTAGCTATAATTTTCCATGTACTACTTTACCAGCACAGAGAAAGCATATCGCTCAAATATAAGAATATTATATAACACTACTGAAAACAAAAAAAGAGACTTTTTATTTGATCTATAATAAGTCTCTTCATAAAAAAAGGATATGGTAATCATGTTTGTTTAATTAGTATCAAACTTCCAAGTAATTACGCACGCCGAAATTAGAAAATAATGCAAACGTATAAAATGACAATTATCATAATGAAATATTTTTACAAATAAATATTAGATCGATAAATAAATAGTGTTATTTTTGCAATGTTAATAATAAAGAAAGGAAAAAATGAATTCAAAGTATAAAATTGATGAAATAGACAAGCAAATTTTAAAATATTTGGTAGATAATACCCGAATGCCTTTTACAGAAATAGCAAAAAAAATGTTAGTTTCGGCAGGAACGATACATGTTCGTGTAAAAAAGATGGAAGAAGCAGGCTTAATTAAAGGAACCAGTTTAGATATCGATTATAATACATTAGGGTATTCTTTTGTGGCGTATGTAGGAGTTCTTTTAGGAAAATCATCAAAAACACAAAATGTTATTGAGAAATTGAGAGAAATACCCAATGTTGTAGAAGCAAGTGTTATTTCGGGAAAACATAATATTTTTTGCAAATTATTAGCACAAAATACTAACGATGCCAAAGATATTTTATATAGAATTGATGAGATTCCTGAAGTTTTAAGAACAGAATCTATTATTTCTTTGGAAGAAGCCATTCATGATCGTAACCGATTATTGCACTCGATTTTTAAAAAGAATTAATTCAATGGTTAACTACAAAATAAAAAAAAATATAAAACAGGACATTTGGTTTAGGTTGTTAATAAGTTTTTTAGTCATTTCATGTTTTGTAGGTGGATATAGAGGACTTATAGGAATTACAGAAAAATCATATCTATTACCCCTATGGTATTATTATTTGAATGTTGTATTTAATCTAGGGGCATTAATTTCATTAGTATTATTTTTTAATTTTAAAAAAATAGGTGTCCTATTATTTATACTTTTTTTAATCATGGATTTTTTTATTCAATTGATTTTTGGTAATACATTGAATACAGCAAGCTTATTTTTTATCTTCTTAGCAAGCTTATTGATAGGAGTGAAAGTTATTCCAAATTGGGAAAAGTATGGTTAACAAGTTTGCTAGCATATACAATAAAAATAAATTGATTTTTAGAACAATTTTATTTCTAATTACGGTAATTTTGATTGTATATTACATGCCAAAAAAAATTGTTTTTAATAATGAATTTCATAAAAACACAAGGTGGCAGTATAATGATTTAATAGCGGATTTTAACTTTGCTATTCAAAAAACACCTGAAGAAATTCAAAGTGAAAAAGCATTTTTAGAAAAACAAAAAATAGTTTATTACAGTAAGGATACCACAATATGGTCTAATATTATTTCAAAAATTAATAAAGGTTTGAGTCAATATGAAGTTGATTCAAATATGGTGAATAAATTAATACTTAAATTAAAGAAAGATTATACGAAAGGCGTTTTTCAATCTGAAATCACATTTTCCAAACAACTTAACCCTAAGGTTGTTATTAAAGATCATAATTCACCTAATGCCTATGAATATGTATTGGATGAATTAAGCCATATTCAAAAAGTAAAGAAAGAGGTTACATCAATCTTAAATGATTCTGTTGGAATGCTTTTATATGAAAGCATACAACCCTTTTTAAGTAGTAATTTAATTTACGATGAAGACTTAACTGAGAAAATTCATCAACAAAAAGTTGATAAAATAGCATTAACTAAAGGGTTAATTCAGCTCGGAGATACAATTATAGAAAAAGGCCATATTATTGATGACTACAAATTTACCGTATTAAACTCATATAAAAAAGAATATGGGAAGCAGGTTTGGAGTGCAGAAAAACAATGGGGACTAGCATTAGGTTACTTGATTGTCATAACATTAACGATCTTAATACTCTTTTTATACCTCTATTATTTTAAAAAAGAAATTATACAAAATAACATTCAAGTTACATTCTTGGTGTTTAATGTGCTCTTTACCGTAGGTTTAGGAATCGTTATTGATCATTTTCTACCGGGTTTATTTTATATTTTACCTTTTTGTTTACAACCTATTGTAATTCGCTCTTTTTTTGATCAGGGAACGGCTATTATTACTCATATTGTTACTGTTTTGATTTTATCCTTTTTAGCAGATAATAATTTTGAGTTTTTATACATTCAACTAATTGCTGGTATGATTATTATCTTGACCAATCAAAAACTACATAAAAGGGTTAATTTGTACATTGCTGTAGTTAAAATTGTTTTGGTTTATGAATTAATTTATTTGAGTGGTATTTTAATTCAAGAAGGTTCTTTATTGAATATTTCGGAACTATGGAGACCCATGGTTTATTTTGTGTTATCCGGAATATTCACATTTTTAGTTTTACCACTCATTTATTTATATGAAAGAATCTTTGGAATGATGTCAGATTTGTCTTTATTAGAGCTCTCTGATTCAAATCATCCACTATTAAGAAGATTAGCTCAAGAAGCTCCTGGAACACTTCAACACTCTATGCAGGTAGCTAATTTAGCAGAGGAGGCTGCAATTGAAGTAGGAGGAGATGCATTATTGATTAAGATAGGTGCTATGTACCATGATATTGGTAAACTTACTAATCCTGCTTTTTTTATTGAAAATCAAAATTATGGAATAAATCCTCATGATGAATTGGAGCCGATAGAAAGTGTAGAAATTATTCTTAAACATGTAATAGAAGGAATTGATCTTGCTAAAAAATATCGTTTACCAGACCGAATAATAGATTTTATTAGAACTCATCATGGTGACTCATTGATATACTATTTCTATTCTAAACATCAAGAAAAGTATCCTGGAAGAGAGTTGAATATCAAACAGTTTAAGTATAAAGGACCTAAGCCTTTTTCTAAGGAAACGGCAATTTTAATGATGTGTGACTCTATTGAGGCAGCTTCCAAAAGCTTGAAGAATCCTACAAGTTCTAATTTTGAAGAATTGGTTCATGCCATAGTTGATAAACAATTGGAAAGTGGACAGTTTAATAATGCTGAGATTTCTTTAAAAGAAATAAGTTTGATAAAAAAAGTATTAATCAAACGGTTAATTAACATTTATCATGTTAGAATTGAATATCCGGAATAAAAGTCAATAAGATTCAAAAAAGTTATCTAGTAAGAATAAATTTTTATTTAAAAATTTGTGAAATTGACGAGGGTAACTTACATTTGCAACCGCTTAGAATACGATAGAGAAGATCTTTAAACTATAAAAAATTAGGAGAGGTGCCAGAGTGGTAATGGAGCAGATTGCTAATCTGTCGACGGGAAACTGTCGCCAGGGTTCGAATCCCTGTCTCTCCGCAATTTCGGGGTGTAGCACAGTTGGCTAGCGCGCCACGTTTGGGACGTGGAGGTCCCAGGTTCGAGTCCTGGTACCCCGACTATAAAAATACAAGGTTGGTCTGGTAGCTCAGCTGGATAGAGCATCTGCCTTCTAAGCAGACGGTCATAGGTTCGAATCCTATCCAGATCAC
>JBKDZS010000019.1:0-2663 GCA_047971445.1 Flavobacteriales bacterium | reverse complement strand
CCCAATCAGGATAAAACATATTTTTCAGACCACTGGCCTAATAGAGCAAGAAATTGGCTTGCTTCTATTGATACTCCTTCAGATAAAGTGAAAGTACGATTTAAAGTTTATGTTCCAAAAGGATATCAAGCTATATCAAATGGTTTATTGAAACAAGAACAACATTTTACGAATTTTAGCTATTATAATTGGGAAACTAATTACAAAATTCCTACGAAAGTAATCGCTTTAGGTGTTGCTAAATTTAAATCTAAAATTTACCAAAAAAAGCCTATAGAAGTTTCTGGACACACATTTAATGGAAATTTTAATCATTATGATAAATCAACTGAAATTTTAGAATGGTTTAAAAATAAAATTGCACCTTATCCTTTTCAAAAATTGGCAAACGTTCAATCAAAAACACGTTATGGAGGTATGGAAAATGCAGGATGTATTTTTTACAATGAAAACTCCGTTCTATCAAATTCTGAACAACTTATTGCACATGAGATTGCACACCAGTGGTTTGGAAATGCTGTTACAGAGAAAAATTTTAAACACTTATGGTTAAGTGAAGGCTTTGCTACTTTTTTAGAATACCAATATTTAAAAGAAACAAAAGGTGATATAGCATATAAAAAAGTGATGCTAGAAGCTCAAAATACTATTGTTAATTTTCATCATCGTTTCCCAAATCTTGTTATGGTTCCCGATGTAATTAACGATCCAAATTTAATGCTTAATCCTTATTCCTACCAAAAAGGAGCTTGGCTTTTACATACTCTAAAAAACGAACTTGGAGCAGCTTTATTTTGGAAAATTATTCGTCTTTTTTATCAGGAATTTAAATTCAAAAATGCTGATTCTGTTGATTTTAAAAATTTTATAGAACAAAATACCAAAAAAGATTTTACATCACTCTTCGAGCTGTGGCTATATAAATCTGAATTACCTTCATTTGAATTATAAATCGAATCCGTATATTTGTAAAACCATGATGAGTTTGGACAATAAAATTGCAAGAGGAATTTTTAAAGCTGTTTTAGGATTAGCTGGACTTTATTTACTGTTTTATTTCTTATATCAAATACAAATTATTTTTATCTATCTTGGAGTAGCTGCTGTAATTGCGATCATAGGAAGACCTTTAGTTCTTTTTCTAAATGAGAAACTACGTATTCCTAATATCATTTCAGCAATTCTTACAATGCTTTTATTTCTATTAACACTCATTGGATTTATTAGTTTATTTGCCCCCTTAATTACGCAACAAGCTGATAATTTATCTCTATTAAACCAAGAAAGTTTTAAAACAAATTTAGAAGTTCAAGTCCATCAGATTATAGCATATTTAGAAAAATATAAAATTGACTTATCTAATAATTTTTTTAGTATTGAAAAAATTATAGGTGACGTAAGTAGTTTCCTTCCTAATTTTTTAAATAGTGTATTAGGTATTATACGTTCTTTAATCGTAGGAATATTCTCCGTTCTGTTCATATCATTTTTTTTATTAAAAGACCGAAGCTTATTAAAAACGATGCTTTTTAGTGTTATTCCTGATAAAGAGGAAAGTTCTTTTGATAATGTTTTAAATAAAACAAACAACTTACTTTCTCGATACTTTATAGGATTAATTATTCAGGTTTTAGTTATGTTCACTATGTACATTATCATTTTATTGTCATTTGGAATTGATAATGCTCTTATTATTGCTTTCATGTGTTCCTTAATGAACCTAGTTCCTTACATAGGTCCTTTAGTCGGAGCTTTTATTATTTCTCTTTTAACGATGAGTCATTATATTGGTGAAGGGCTTCCCTTTAATACAAGTGTTCTTCCTAATACAGGTTATGTGTTATTTGCTTATCTAATCGCACAAATGATTGATAACTTTATTAATCAACCTTTAATTTTTTCGAACAGTATCAAGTCGCACCCTTTAGAAGTATTTATTGTTATTATTATTGGAGGAACGTTATTTGGTGTTATAGGAATGATTGTTGCTGTTCCTACTTATACAGCTATTAGAGTCATTTTAAAAGAGTTTTTTGGGCAATTTAAATGGGTGCAATCTATTACGAAGAATATCTAGTGAGTTCAAAACTTTTATATCCTAAAATTCAACAATTTATTGATGAAAATCTCTATACTGATATTCAAAAATTACTTTTATCAAGGAATAAAATTGAAAATGTACCCGTTAAAGAAATTGTTGAACAGATAATTTGTAAAAAGAAATCAAAAAAAAAATTACCTACTTGGTTTAATACGTCTAAAATACTTTACCCTAAAAAAAATAATATTGAGCAAACTTCTTCTGAAGTGACAGCTCATTATAAAGCCCAATTATTTTCCGGGAAATCAATGGTTGACTTAACAAGTGGGTTTGGTGTAGATTCGTATTATTTTTCTAAACAATTTCAACACATAACTTTATGTGAATCTAATACTTTGTTATTAAATAAGGTGAAACATAATTATTCACTCTTAAAAGTTTCAAATGCTTCTTTTTTTCAAGGAAATAGTATTGATTATTTAAAAAACATATCCAATACTGTTGATTTAATCTATATAGATCCTGCGAGAAGAAATAATACACAAAGAGTGTTTTTACTGGAAGATTGCAATCCAAATGTAGTAGAACTACATCCTTTATTATTCGAAAAAAGTAATCGTAT
>JBKDZS010000018.1:0-8842 GCA_047971445.1 Flavobacteriales bacterium | reverse complement strand
TCCCATATTAAATTGAGCACTGTCTCGTTCTTCTTTCATAGAATGAAGAGCTGATTTATCAGAGGGTATTTTGGAAAGGTATGTGTTGACATCGTATCGCTTAGTTTCATCTAAAACAGTTTCATCTGTTTTCTCTTTATTTGTAGATTGAATTTTAGTAGCAATACTTGCTATACGCCAATTATCATTTAATTGACGATCTCCCCATCTTTGCTTAAATTCTTGCTGTCCCTTTATCCGCAAATTATCATTATAAAAATAAAACTTCTTTTTATTTTCGTAAGGATTACTAAAAGCCGAAACTTTGTTTAAGGATTCAAATTCACGTAAAGATTCTTCTAAATCTTTTTTCTTCTTGTCATCTGCTTTCTTTAACTTACTAATATATTCTTCAAAATAAGCTTTTTGTTCTCCAGAATTCATTTTAGCTATGGTAATAATACTATCATTATAGCTAACAATTTTATGATTTTCAATAAGTTCAACTAAATATTCTTTTCGGCTTCCTAGAAATTCTTTTATTCGATCATTTTTAGCTATTGTAACGGCACTATCATAATAGTTACCGGCCTCGATATAATATTCTTTCTCAAACAAAATATTTCCTGTATGTGCAAATAGTAAGCTTTTAATTCGATTGGATGAGCTTGTTTCTAATAATCCTTTTTTATAGAGCTTTTCTGCTTCTTCTAGTTTTTGTGAACGCTCTGCTATTAATCCTCTATGGTAAAATATTTGATCTTTGTACTCTTTAAACTTACTGTCTTTCAGCATTTTTTTTAATTCTTTTTGAAAAGCATCATAATGACTTTTCTTTGGAATAAAGTTTTGTGCAATTCCCATTTTAGCTTGAAATTCCATTTCAAACCCTGGATGGTATTTTTTTACCTGATCAAATAATTTTGAAGAAGCTAAGCGATTTCCTAATTGGTTTTGTAATTGAGCTTGAATAAATGTATAACGTCCTTTTCTCTTTTTGTTTTTCGTATTTTGTTTGGCTTTATCTAAGGCCTCTAATGCAGTTTGGTATTTGCCTTCATCAATTAAAATTTGACTATATAAGGCGGCTATTTCCTCTTTTAATCCTTTTTTAATATTATTCTTTTTGTACAGCTTTGCTAACTCTTCTAAAGCATAAAATTTATTTTCTGCCTGAAAGTTGGTTTTAGCCACCCAAAATTGGATTTCATGAAGTTTGTTACTTTCTTTTATATTTTGAAAAATATAGTTGAATGCGTCTAAAGCCTCATAACTTTTTCCTTGATAATAGCGTGATTTTCCTAATAAGAGGTAAGCATTTGCCATGAATTTATTTCGCTCTGTACCTCGAATAATCATAGAATGATTTTCTATGGCTTTTATGGCTTTTTTCTCGGCATATTCATAAGGATTCCCTAAAGATTCATCTGCATCAATCGATTCGTTTGCAATAATAGTTCGTACACTTTGAAAAAAATCCTTTTTTTTTGAATCTATAGATGTGTATTCATAATCTTCCTCTTCTAACAAGGGAATCAGTTGACCGGGTAAAACAGGTAGTATTCCTCCATAATCTTCCTGAAAATCTTTTTCAATTCTTTTAAGTTCCTGATTTAAAGCATTTTTACCGTTAAATAGAGTGTTAAACCAAGCTGTAGATTTATGGTAAAAACGATTTTTAAAATTATCTTTCTTTACGGAACATCCTACAATGACCAATGAAAAAGTAATGATTATACTATATTTAACAAGATTATTCATAGGAAAATTTGAACCACAAAATTAAGTTAAAAAACGTATTTTTCTAAAATATCGTATAAAAAAATCAGTTTAAACTGATTTTAAGTTGTTAAAAATTATATTATTGATTAGTTATTTTGGATATTTGCACTAGATGGATAGCAAAAAAAACATATTAGAAAAGTTGTTTTTAGGAAAAAAAGAAGTCATTATAGATCCGATCACTTCTAAGAAAAAGGTATTATATAAAAATAGTTTATATAAGTTTTTTTTGTGGATTTTTATTATGGGAATCTTGACGATTTTAGGAACGTTGTACTTTTCTGGAGTTTTGTATTTAAACTTTTTTTCAAATAAAGAACTCGTGCAAATTCAATCCGAAGATCCAAAAGTATCAAGAAATGCCACCATTCAATTGTTAAAGCGAACAGATTCTTTATCTGAAGAATTAGAAAAATACAAGTTATACGTTAATAATATTTCCAATGTTATTGATGGGAAAGTAACAGCTAGTTATGATTCTTTGATTAATGAAGAACACCTTATTCCTATAACCAAACATAAATTGAATAAGGATTCTATTGCTCCATCAGAGCAAGATATGAAATTCAGAGATGAGATTATTAAGGATGGATTTTCTACAGTAGCAGTTAAAGCAGATAATTTAAGTGCTAAAAATGATAAAATTACCTTATTCCCTCCCGTAAAAGGAATTATTACCTCAAAGTATAATATTAGTGAAGAACATTTAGCACTTGATATTGCTTGTGACGAAGGGGAACCTATTAAAGCAATTATGGAGGGATTTGTTATTTTTTCTGATTGGACTTCAGGTAGTGGTTACGTATTAATTTTACAACATAAACAAAATATTATCTCGGTATACAAGCATAATTCTCAACTGTATAAAGAACAAGGTGATGTTGTTCAGTCTGGAGATGTAATTGCTGGTGCTGGATCATCTGGAGAGCTTTCAACAGGAGCTCATTTGCATTTTGAATTATGGGTAGAAGGTTATGCAGTCGACCCTGAGGCTTATATTGACTTTTAAAAAGTCCATCTATTTTTTAGTATCTTTAAACTTAAGAAGATTATCCTATTTATGCTGATAAAATCTAAAATTATCAAAATTGTGGCTGCATTTTATGCTCATAAAATAAAAAAGTGGTCCTCTAAGCCTGTTGAAACACAGAAAAAAGTATTACATAAGTTAATCTCGCAGGCGAAAAATACTGTTTTTGGAAAGGAACACAACTTTAGTCACATAACATCCTATGAAGATTTCAAAAAAAATGTTCCTTTACGAAGTTATGAAGCTCTAAAATCCTATGTTGATTTAATAGTGGAAGGAAAACCTGATGTTTTATGGAAAGGAAAACCCATTTATTTGGCTAAAACGTCAGGAACCACTTCTGGGGAAAAATATATCCCTATTTCAAAGGAATCCATGCCTTATCATATTCGAAGTGGTCGAGACAGTCTTATGTCTTATATTCATGAAACAGGAAATACGGCCATTTTTTCTGGAAAAATGATTTTTTTACAAGGAAACCCTATTCTTCAGAAAAAGAATGGTATTCAATTAGGACGATTATCGGGAATCGTAGCGCATTATATTCCTTTTTATGCGAGACAAAATAGAATGCCTTCATGGAAAACAAATTGTATTGATGATTGGGAAAGTAAGGTTAATGCGATTGTAAGAGAAACAATTCCTGAAAAAATGTCTATTATAAGTGGAATTCCTCCATGGTTGCAAAACTATTTTGAATTATTAATTGAAACCTCAGGAAAAAAAACAATTTCAGACATTTTTTCTCATTTTACATTACTCGTTACAGGAGGGGTTAACTTTGAGCCTTATCGTACTCGATTTAAAGAACTGATAGGTAAAGATATTGATCTAATCGAAACATATCCTGCTTCGGAAGGCTTTATTGCCTATCAGGATACACAAACTAAAAATGGATTACTATTGCAATTAAACCATGGGATTTTTTATGAATTTATTCCTGTAGAAGAATATTTTGAAAAAAATCCAACACGTCTTTGTATTGAAAATGTTGAATTATATAAAGATTACGCAATTGTGCTAAATACAAATGCGGGGCTTTGGGGGTATTTAATTGGAGATACGGTTCAATTTGTAAATAAAGACCCTTATAGAATTATTGTAACGGGACGTGTCAAACATTTTATTTCAGCTTTTGGAGAGCATGTTATCAGTCATGAAGTAGAGTATGCTATGAAAGAATCTCTTAAAAAACATCATGCTCAAATTAATGAATTTACTGTTGCTCCTCAAGTAAACCCTACTAGTGGGTTGCCTTATCATGAATGGTTTATTGAATTTGAAAAAGAACCTGAAAACTTAACTGATTTTGCACTGGATATTGATAATCAATTATGTGAAAAAAACACATATTATGATGATTTAATTGCAAGCAAAATGCTCCGTAGTGCTATTGTTACAAGAGTCAAAAAAGACGGTTTTAATTCTTATATGAGATCTATTGGAAAATTGGGAGGCCAAAACAAAATTCCACGTTTATCTAATGATAGAAAAATAGCCAATCAATTATCTGAATATACAATTTAATACCAGTAAATATGAAAAAATCAAGAAAATCAACTATAGCTATAGAAAGGCTCTATATAACCATGCGTCACTTATTTAACCGTGGATTTTATAAACCTTGTAACCCTTCAGGAGAATCGTTAAGGGAAATGTTACTAATTCTAAACCCTGAAATATATGGGGTTATGGCAGATAAAGATAGGGTAGAGCTATCAGGACTAACATATATTATAGATCGTCTTCCTGAAGGGATTGAGGAATGTCGTTTTATTAATTTAACATCTGATGAAGGTTATAATAAAACACATTTTGAACCGATTATTCCAAAAAAAAGAAGACGAAATTGTTATCGAATTGATCAGGATCAAATGAATATTGAAATTACACGAGGTCGATCGGAGATTTACGATATTTTAACCCATTTAACATTCATGTTTAATGAGGCATCTAAGATTATGAATCGGGCTTATTATAGTGAAGTTGGGGAAACTTCTCGTGCATGGAAACGAATTGAGGAAATTGTTTTAGAAAGAGAGGTTTTAAGTCAGAAAAATCGAGAGATTGCTTTGATGCATTTGGCAGGAATATTAGGAAGAACTTATGAAGAAACCTTACTGGCTTATAAAGCAATGCAACAACCTCATAACAAAGAACGCCTATTCAAATTGATTTACTGGATGGGTAAATTATCTATAGATGAGCAAATTTCTAGTTTAAAACGTGAAATTTCATTTAGCTCTGCTCTACGAGATAATATTGGATTGCATTTTCATGGAGAGCATTGGTGTAAGCAAATTAAGGAAACCTTATTTCAAAATAATTTAATTGATAGACCTCTTCATATTATCAGTTCTAACATGCATTCTGTTATGAACACACTTTATGCAAGGCAAATTAATGAAAAAGCATTTGAAAATAAGTCTCATTTGGATATATATAAAGAGTTAAGTATTTCTAAAAACAATTCATTAAGAGATCGTGTTTTTGAAATCGCACTTAAAAAAGGAATGCACTACATTAAGGATGAGTCTGGTTCAAACATTAATGTTCAAATCTTTGATTTATCAAAAATAGACATAGCAAATACCCCTTTTGCCTCATCTAAATTCAAAGGTGATGATGTTATTATTGTTATGGATTATGCTTTTGGTGAGCAAGCTTTTGAAGTTATGGATGAATTATTAAAACCTTATAAGTCTAAAAAAGGAACATTTTTCTTGGATGTGAAATCCATTTCTGTTATGGGAAAAGCGGGTATTTTACAAGGTGAAAAAGGTGATATTATGATTCCTACTTCACATATTTTAGAAGGTTCTGCTGATAACTACCCTTTTGATAATGCTTTGAAAACAGATGATTTTAAAGGAAATCGAATAGGTGTTTACAATGGAGCTATGATTTCTGTAATGGGAACATCACTTCAAAATAAAGATATTCTAGAATATTTTAAAGAGTCTACTTGGGGCGCTATTGGGTTAGAAATGGAGGGGGCTCACTATCAAAAAGCTATTCAGGCTGCAGCTCATATTAGAGGACATATCTCCCCCAATGTAACCGTTAGATATGCTTATTATGCTTCCGATAATCCTTTAAAAACAGGATCGACATTAGCTTCAGGAGCTTTAGGGTTTACAGGGGTGAAGCCGACGTATTTAATTACAGAAAAAATATTAGAGCAAATTTTGGTGTAAAATTATTTTTCAAAAGATCATGACACGAATAATTTATATCTTTGACAAAATTAAGATCGTAAAATGAACAGAATTATTATACTATTTATAAGTGTTTCTATTTCGTTATTTTTAATAAATTGTAGTTTGTTAAGAGACCCTGTAAATGGAGAAAAAGTTTTAAAGCTCTATAAAAGCCAAGAGGGAGATGTTAATATTACAGGAGATTTTTCTGTTAAAGATTTACAGGAACGCTCTAGTTTTTCCAGCTGGTATACAGAGGAATATAACAATTATGTTGTTGATACTATTTTAAAAAGTCATAAAAAGAAGCTTAATACACTTTTAAGAAATAAAAGTATTCAAATTTTTATGGGAACTTGGTGTTCTGATAGTAAGCGAGAAGTTCCTCGATTTATGAAAATAATGGACTCTTTAAAGTTTCCAAAAAATAAAATTCAATTGATAGGAGTGAATCGTGAAAAACACGCTTTTTCAGGTCAAGATCTTGGTAAAAGGCTTAAGTATGTTCCTACATTCATTTTTTATCATAATGAGTTCGCAGATCGAACACCTACAGAAATTGGACGAATTGTAGAAACTCCCGTAGAAACATTAGAGAAAGATATGCTTAAAATTCTTTTAGGGGATTTTTATGTTCCAAATTATGCCAATGAATAATAATAAAATAGTTCCTTTATTAACACTACTTATAGGCGGACTTTTAGTCTATCTTTACTTTTCTTTCAAAAATGACTCAAAAGTTTCTGAACATTCACAAATCATTCAAAATGAGATCAAACATTTAAGTAAACTCATTGTTGTGGAGGGAAGTTATTCTAATGTCTATACTTATAAAGATGTAGATCAATATTTTGGAGATTGGCTTTCTTTTGAAAAGAAAGTTTTGGTTGTGGTTAACGCAAAGGCTCAAGTTTTATACGATATGAAGCTTTTGGATATAGAACTAGACTCTGTAACAAAAACTATCTATTTAAATAAAGTTCCTAAACCAGAAGTTCAACTTATTCCAGATATTAAGTATTATGATATACAGCAAAGTTCCTTTAATAAATTCTCATCAGATGAGATGAATAAAGTTAAAGACAAAGCGCTTAAGGAGATAGAAGAGATGGTTGAGTTGTCAGATTTGAAGAATCAGGCTAATACAAGGTTAGAAGAGAAACTGCACGATATATTTATTCTTTCCAAGTCATTAGGTTGGCAAGTTAAAAATAAGAGTTCTTACTCCTTAGAATTTAATTAACTTTTAAATAAAATTTCTTGAGTATCATTTTTCACTAAGTTATAATGCTTTTTTATAAGCATTCCAACCTAATTGTTGGTATTGTTGAGCGGCTTCAGTAGCATTTTCTGCTTGATAAATTCCACGTCCTACAATAATAAAGTCAGTTTCATACTCTTTAAATACTTTTTCAGGTGTGTTGTATTGTTGTCCTAAGTTATCACCTGTTATTTCAAAATTAACTCCCGGAGTAAATAGTAATAATTCTTCGGGTAATTTACTTTGTGCAACACCTCCAATCACTTGAGGATTCTTCATGGCAATCCGTTTGGCAGCATCTACGTAACTTTTGCTTGTCAAAGTCCCTTTTGAAGACATTTCTAAAATAGGAATCACGCCTACTTTATGTTCAGTAAAAGCATCTAAAGATTTTTCTCCTGCAATGATATGTGTTGTGATTAAATCTGCCCAATTGGCAATTTTATGAATTCCTTTTTCAAATTGCAACTTTTGTGTATTGCCTATGTCAGCAAATTTACGATCTTCGAAAATTAAAAATTCATATTTTTGTGACAGTTTTTTTAAGTGATTAATAAAATCTGTTGAAAAATCTTCATAAACATCCACATGTAATTTTAAAGCACAAATTTGAGATCCAATTTTTTCAGCTAATGCCAAAATTTCTTTCCCACTTGATAAATCAGCTGCACAAATTAAATTTGATTTCTTTTTTAAGGCTATCTTGACTAATTCATGTGCCTTGGGATGTTGAATATGCTGTAATTTTTCTTCATATGTTTTACGTTTTGTAACATAATTTGTAACATCTTGATTGTTATTCACAAATTTTAATACAGCATCAACAGTTTCTTGTCCAATTCTTCCGTGCTTATCTAAAATATGCAAAGCTTCTTCAATAGTAAATAATGTGTGTAATTTATAGCCCTTACTTCTCAATAAATTACTTCCTCCTTGCTGACGATCAATCACAACAACCATAGAGTCTACAACAAGTCCTTCATTTTCTACTTCCTCAATAGTCTCAATTAAACTTTTTCCTGAAGTGATGACATCTTCTACTAAAAGAGTTCTATCTCCTTTTTCATAGACTCCTTCAATTAATTTTTTTGTACCGTATCCTTTATTTTCTTTTCGTTTAACAATTAAAGGAATGTCATATGAAAGAGACATTGCTGTAGCCATAGGAAGAGCAGAATAGGGTACTCCACAAATTACTTTATAATCATCTTCTTGTGTCGCATCAATCATAAGGTGTGAAAGATGTTTTAAAAGATCTGGACGAGATGCAATAGATCGTAAGTCAACATAAAATGGAGAAATTACACCACTTTTTAACGTAAACTTCCCAAATTTGATAATTCCTAATTCGAAAATATTAAGAAGAAATTTTTCACGAAGATTCATTTGTGTTCGATTTTAGCAAAGATAATTTATATATCTTTACATTCAAATAATTCCCATGTCAAATATCAATTTATCAACACAAATTGGAGGATTTAAATTAGATAATCTTATTTTTAATGCATCAGGTCCTTGTTGTACAACAAAAAGAGACTTAGATTTATTATCAAAATCTTCTGCAGGTGCGATTCTATCTAAAAGTGCAAC
>JBKDZS010000017.1:0-2798 GCA_047971445.1 Flavobacteriales bacterium | reverse complement strand
TAGAAGATATACGTTGTTTAACTTTTCATCAACTCAAAAAGTAATTTTTTCCCGCGAAGCACCTGAATTTTAACATTACTGATACTTAAGTTCAATTCTGCTGCAATTTCTTTGTAGGTTTTTTCTTCCAAATAACGCATTTGAATTACCTTTCGGTAATTAGGTTTTAATTGTTTTACGTAATGCTTAACCTTGATAATTTTTTGCTTATTAATTAATTCTTCCTCAGGAGAAGGTTCTTCAATAGGAATTTCTAAAGCAACACTCATATTCGAAGTAAGAGTTATTTTATTTTTTTTAAGAAAATCCAACATGGTATTGTGAGAAATGGAAATAATCCACGTTTTAAAGTCAAAATCAGGATTGTATAATTTTAGTTTAGAAAATACTTTTGTAAAAGTCTGAATAGTAATATCCTCCGCATCATTTTCATTTTTAATTTTACTAAAAACATAGTAGTATACATTATCCCAGTAAGTATTTAAAATAATATTTTGCGCACGAGGTTTTCCTTTCTTAGCCTGATCAACTAATTCAAGAATATCTATCATGATTTAAAATTTAAGTAGCAATTTTGTCCTCTTTATTATCACATTGATCAATAGGTTTTCCACAAAAACCACAAGGTTCTCCTGCTTTATTTAAATGTGGGTTTTGAGAGGCACAAGTTCCAGCAAATTTACCGTCTTTTTTACCCCAAATTTTGATAGCAATTCCAGCAAATCCTAATCCTAATAATAAAATAACGATACCTGCTAATTTCAAATACTCCATTTTAATCGTTTGTTTTAAGATGTAAAGATACAAAATTCTAAAATTCATAAAACATTTACCTCTCTTTCTAGACGAATTTGAAATCGAGTTTCCACATCCTCAATAATATTTTCAGAAAGATCGTAAATATTTTTTCCTGTAGCTTCTCCATAGTTAACTAAGACTAAAGCTTGTTTTGTATGAACTCCCGCATCTCCAAAACGTTTCCCCTTCCAACCTGCCTTATCAATTAGCCAACCTGCAGCTATTTTGACTTCCTTTTCATTAACAGGATATGAAGTTAATTGAGGATATTTTTTTTGTAATTTTTCAAAATGTTGCTTTGAAACAACAGGGTTTTTAAAGAAACTCCCACTATTTCCTATTCGATTGGGGTTAGGTAGCTTGCTCTCACGAATTCTAGTAACAATTGTACTTATTTCCTGAATGGTTGGGTTTTCAATATTTTCTTTTTCTAATTCATTTTGAATAGCACCATAGGCCTTTTTAATTTCATGATTTTGTTGAGTTAATTGGAACGTTACAGAAAGGATAATATACTGCCCCTTTAAAGTATTTTTGAAAATAGATTCACGATAGCCAAACTCACATTCTTTTAGTGAGAAAATTCTTCTTTTTCCTGTTGCTATTTCAAAAGCCTCTAATTCATACAAAACATCTTTAATTTCAACTCCGTAGGCTCCTATATTTTGTATTGGAGCAGTTCCTACATTACCTGGAATTAAGGACATGTTTTCGAGCCCTCCATAATTTCGGCTTAAATTCCATTGAATAAATTCATGCCAATTTTCACCTGCAAAGGCTTTTACATAGACCAAATTACCTGATGTATTTTTTTCTTGTATACCTTTCAAATTCAATTTAATTACAATTCCTTCAAAATCTTTTGTTAGCAAAATATTGCTTCCTCCTCCTAATATTAATCGGGGTAACGTTTGGTATTTTAAATCAGAAAACATACGTTCTAACTCTTCTAAGTGATTGATTTCAATAAAATAAGTTGCTTTTACATCAATACCAAAAGTATTATATTCTTTTAAAGATTGATTTTGTTTAATGTTCATCACTTGATTTATATTTTAGTTGAAATATCATGAAATTGAGCTCGTACTTTTTTCTTCGAATAAAATAAACTTAGTAAAGTGTCCTAAAATTAGGTAAACTGTATTTTAATACCTCCTCTTAATTTTATAAGTCAAAAATATAAATTTTTTGGTATAATTTTTGAATTTTAAAGAACTTAGAAAAGTTAATTTTACTATCTTTAGAATAAACAAAAAACAATTCGATTATGAAAGACAACGGAGGATCTATTTTAGCAGGTTTGATTATTGGGGCAGCAGCAGGTTTAGTAGCAGGCGTATTAATGGCTCCTGAAAGTGGAGAAGAAACTCGTAAAAAATTAAATAAGAAGGCAAAAAAATATAAGAAAGACTTAGATAAGTACGCTGAAGAATTAAGTGAGAAGGCGAAAAATGTCAAGTCTGAAGTTGAACAAAAAATTAAAGAACGTAAGGAAAAGTTCATGGAGCAAACTGAGAAGATATAAGTAAATTTTAACTCGCTAGAGAAACAAAGCTACTTTAGTTAACTAAACGTAATAGCTTATTGAAATTATTGAAATTATGATTGGAAATCTAAAGGATTATTTAAACAATCGAGTATCTCTTTTAAAACTGGAAGTTATTGAGGGGACTAGTAAAGGATTAGCTCAAACAACCAGTATTTTATTACTGACCGTTTTCTTTCTTTTAACCTATTTTCTTCTAATGTTTGGTCTTTCTTGGTACATTGGAGAACATTTTTTAGAAAACAATTTGCCTCTTGGATTTATCATTTCAGGGTTAATTCACCTTGGAATTGCCTTGTTGCTTCTTATCTTTAGAAAAAGGTTAGTTGAGAAACCTATTTTGAATTTTCTTATTCGTGCAGCTTTTAATACAAAAAATAAAAATCATGAAGATTAACAATCATCAAGAGCTTTTACATAAGAAAAATATTCTAAAGGAAGCTATTCTTATTCA
>JBKDZS010000016.1:0-3890 GCA_047971445.1 Flavobacteriales bacterium | reverse complement strand
GTTATAAGTTTTATTAACAATGAAATGATAGATAATTTCCCTACAAGCAATTTTATTTATGATCCAAATAAAGATCTTCAATATAAAAAAGATACGGTGAGCTATGTGACTGTTTGGAATTCAGGGAATAGGGTTTCTGAGGATATTATTTCTATGTGGAATAATAAAATTAAAAAAGAACCCTACGAACAAAATGTACAAATTTTAATTCGTCAAGATAAGGATGTTCAAAAACAACTAAGTCAAATGAAAGAAGGGGTAATTCAAGAATTGATTTTTGATCAGAAACAGACTATTGCTCAAAAAGATTCTTTAATTCAGGTTTTGAAAAAAGAATTATCTAATTATAAGAATGTAGAACAAAATAGATTCTCTGTTGTAACAGAAAAAGCAAAAGTATTATTTCCTAATTTAGATTATTTTGGTTATGCAATGCTGGATGAAACTAACTTTAAGCAAGAAATAGCTAATTTACCTACAGCTATTATTTCATGGAAAGAAAATGTATCATCTAACGTAAAAAAAGTAAATCATAATAAGTTAATGAAATGGTTGAAAGCAGAATTAAAAGTAGACACCATTCAAATTATTGAAAATTAACTAAATATGGATCGAAAAAAGTTTATACAAAATACCCTGTTAGGAGGGGTAGGAATAATAGGATTGACAAGCTTAATAAGTTTTCAAGAACTTCCTATTTACTCTAAAAATGATTTAATAGGAAAAGGAAAAATTCCTTTAGAGGGTAAGGGCTATAACTTAAGAAAAGAAGCTTCAGATCAATTTATAGCTATGAAAAAAGAAGCTGCTAAAGCAGGATTTAATATCTATTCTGTCTCTAGTTTTCGTTCGTATGATCGTCAAAATGGAATTTGGACTCGAAAATATAAACGTTACAGAAATCAAGGATTGTCTCCTCAAAAAACCATTGAAAAAATTATTGAATATTCAACTATTCCAGGAACTTCACGTCATCATTGGGGAACGGATTTAGATATTGTAGATGCTAATAAAAAAATGCCTTCAAACCCTTTGCATGCAAAACATTTTGAAAAAGGAGGCGTTTACTATACATTTGGTCAGTGGCTGAGTAAAAATGCTTCTAGTTATGGATTTTATGAAGTTTATACAAAAGATCCGAATCGGAAAGGGTTTAAATACGAACCTTGGCACTTTTCATATCAACCTTTAGCAAAATTAATGCTAAGTGAATTTAGAAAACTGGATATAAAATCTCTTTTACAGGAAAATAAATTAATAGGGAGTGCTTATTTTACAGATGAATTTATTGAAAAATATACCCAAGAAAATATTTTAGACATTAATAAAAAACTATTGTGATGAGAAAACAACTATTAAGTATTTTAATTCTGGCAACACTTGGTTTTACAGGGTGTTCTTCAGATGATGATATTAAAAGTGGAGGATCTACGGGAGGAACTCAAAATAATATTAACGAATTTATTTGGGGAGCTATGAATTCATGGTATTTATGGAAAGATCAAGTGCCTAATTTGAGTGATGATATTGGAAATGCTAGCTATGCTAATTTAGTGAATAATAATATTCCAGAAGATTTATTTTATAAATTAGTATATGAAAAAAATAATGTAGATAAATATTCTTGGATTATTGATGACTATATAGCTCAAGAAAATAGTTTTGCAGGAGTTTATCAGTCGTATGGATTTGAATTTGGACTTGTAAGATTAGATGTAACCCCTAATGCTGAATTATTTGCAGTGGTTCGTTATGTTTTACCGGGTACTTCGGCAGAGAAAAATGGTCTAAAACGAGGCGACCTAATATTGACTGTAAATGGAACACAACTTAAAATAGATAATTATAGGTCACTATTTCAATCATCAACGGCACTATTTGGATTAGCTTCTATAGATTTGAATAATATAGTGTCTCTTAGTGGAAAAACAAAAACAGCAAGTTTAGAAATTATCAATGAAAACCCAGTATTTTTAGATACTATAATCGATGTGAATGGGAAAAAAGCAGGTTATTTGGTATATAACGCTTTTACAAATGAATACCATCGAGAGTTAAATAGAGCGTTTGGACGTTTTAAAGCAGCAGGAATTCAAGAACTTATTTTAGATTTTCGATATAATGGAGGTGGAAGTGTTTTAACTTCATCTTATTTGGCTAGTATGGTGACAGATAATGCTCCTGAAGATATTTTTGCAAAATTGACTTTTAACTCAAAAAAACAAGGGTATAATGACACCTATTTTTTTAATAATGAAATGCTTATTTATGAAGTAGGAAGCAGCAATTATATCGGAACTGAAACCATTAATAAGTTAGGGTTAAATAAGGTGTATATAATAGGTACTTATGACACAGCTTCCGCATCTGAAATGATTATTAATGGGCTAAAACCTTATATTAATGTTGAGCTTATAGGTACGCCAACAAGAGGTAAGAATGTAGGGTCCATTACGCTTTATGATACTCCAAATACAGATTATGTAAAAAAGGAAAATGTTTCTCCAAATCCAGACCATACTTATGCTTTACAGCCTATCGTTTTTAATATTTTTAATAAAAATAATGAAAATGATTATGCAAATGGATTTATGCCAGATATAAGTGTAAATGAATACGATTATTTGGATAATTTACTTCCATTAGGAGATCCAAATGAACCATTATTAAATGCGGCGTTAAAAAGTATTGATCCTAGTTTTTCATCAAGGGTTAGTTCTAGATCACATTTTTCAAAAAGAAATATAAGTGTAATTAAAATGGGTTCTTCTAAAGATTTAAGACCTTACAGTGAAGAAATGTATATTTTGCCAAACGAGATAGAAATAGAAGCAAAATAAAAATTCACTTCACTTCACCTTTGTTGTCTCTTTAGGTAATTTATTAAGGTACCCTTAGATTTAACACAATAAAGTGAAGTGAATTTTGATCTATTAAGAAAAAGACATTATGTTATTTAACCATTTCCTCTATAGGCTCTCCTTTGATCTGATTTTTAATTTTTTCTTCTAACTCTTCCGTTAACTCTTCATTATCTTTTAATAACTCTTTTACAGCATCACGTCCCTGTCCTAATTTAATATCTCCATAGCTAAACCAAGAACCACTTTTCTTTACGATATTCAAATCTACTGCTAAATCTAAAATTTCTCCTACTTTAGAAATACCTTCTCCATACATAATGTCGAATTCTGCTGTTCTAAATGGTGGAGCTACTTTATTCTTTACAACTTTTACCTTAGTTCGATTTCCAATAATTTCATCACTTGATTTAATTTGTGTACTTCTACGAATATCGACACGAACCGAAGCATAAAATTTCAATGCATTTCCTCCTGTAGTAGTTTCAGGATTTCCAAACATAACACCAATTTTTTCACGTAACTGATTAATAAAAATAGCCGTACAATGTGTTTTGCCTATACTACCGGTTAATTTACGCATAGCTTGTGACATCAAACGTGCCTGAAGCCCCATTTTAGAATCGCCCATTTCACCTTCAATTTCACTTTTTGGGGTTAAAGCAGCAACTGAATCAATTACAATTAAATCAACAGCTCCTGAACGAACTAAATTATCTGTAATTTCTAAGGCTTGTTCTCCATTGTCAGGTTGTGATATAACTAAGTTTTCAATGTCTACACCTAATTTTTCTGCATAAAAACGATCAAAAGCGTGCTCAGCATCAATAAAAGCAGCAGTACCCCCCTGTTTTTGGCACTCTGAAATGGCATGCAATGTTAAGGTGGTTTTACCTGAAGATTCTGGGCCGTAAATTTCAATAATTCGTCCTCTTGGATAGCCTCCAACTCCTAAAGCTAAGTCTATACCTAAAGACCCTGTTGGAATAACCTCTACATCTAAAATAGGAGCATCTCCCATTTTCATAA
>JBKDZS010000015.1:0-13226 GCA_047971445.1 Flavobacteriales bacterium | reverse complement strand
TAACGAACTTAATTTTATATTTTTTTAAATAAAAAATGAAAGTTTGGCTTAAGTTTTGAATTAAGTAAGACTCAAGTAATAAAAAATTAAAATCATAATATGAAAATTTTTAATGTATTTTTTGTTTTAGTAACAATCAGTATTTTAGCGAGTTGTAATTCAACACAAAAAGGAGTTCAAGAAACAATGAAAACAGAAATATTTTGGGTCAATAGTGCCAAAGTAGATTGCGTTGGTGTAGGCCCTATGTCATGTATGCAGATTCAAAAGAGTGATTATATGACGTTTGGAGGGTGGAAGAATTTTTATTCTCAAATCGAGGGATTTAAATACCAACCAGGCTATCTTTATAAATTAAAGGTGTCGGTAGAAGATTTAGATCCTAAAACACTTCCTGCAGATGTTTCATCTAAACGGTATAAATTAGTAGAAGTACTAAGAAAAGAGGCTGATCCGAAAGCACAGGCGCATGATATTTGGTTATTAACTGAAATCGAGGGTAAAGCTATTTCAATTTCAGAAGAAAAAGAAAGACCTCGTTTGGAAATTAATTCAGTAGAACGAAAAATCATGGGGAAAGGTGTGTGCAACCGTGTAGTAGGAGAATTAAAAAACCTCACAGCTGAGAAAATAGAATTTGGAGGAATAGGTGTTACACGTAAGATGTGTATTAAAAATATGCAGCTGGAGGATCAGTATACCAAGGTCTTGGGAAAAACAGCCCGATATTCTATAGAAAAAGGACAATTGATCTTGAAAAATGACGCAGGAAAGGAAATTTTACGCTTTAAGAAAGTAGATTAAATATTATTTTTTGGACTTTAACATAAGTTTGAATAAAAAACAATAGAGAGGATCATATTCTTATAGGCTTACTAAGTGTGAGTTTAGCTTATAACCAAATTATTATAACATAAGGAATTGGAAAAGTTAAAGAGTATGTTTTGAATCTATTATACAAATAGGTCGTCTAAAAGTCATATTTTAGACGACCTTAATATATATAAAGTAAGATCGCTAAAACATAGTAAAAATGAAAAAAACGATATTTAATCTGCTTTTAGTAAGTGGAAACATAATTTATAGTCAAAAAGATGGAGGAATTTGGCAACCTCAAAAGCTGGAGTTCAACAAGTTGGAAATGAAAAAATTAGGATCAAATCTTGAGCCTTCCGACATATATAGTGAAGAAAAGAGTTCGCTTAAAGATGCCATTGTTCATTTTAATAGAGGATGTACAGCTGAAATTATATCACCTAAAGCATTACTACTTACAAATCATCATTGTGGATATAGCCAAATACAAGCTCATTCAACTGTTGAGAATGATTTGTTGAAAAATGGTTTTTGGGCAAAGAATCGTAAAGGGGAATTGAAAAATGAAAAACTAACCGCCACATTCATTATCTCGATTTTAGATGTTACAGAAGAAGTTTTAAGAGAAGTTCCTTTACAGAAAACGGAGGAAGAGCGTAATAAAATAATTCAGGAGAATATAAAAAATATACAAGAGCTTACGAAGAAAGAAGCTTGGCAAGAGGTAGAAATTAAGCCCTTTTATAATGGGAATGAATATTATGCTTTTATTACAGAAACATTTAGAGATGTACGTTTAGTAGGAGCTCCACCTTCTTCTATAGGAAAATTTGGTTCGGATACAGATAACTGGATGTGGCCACGACATTCTGGTGACTTTGCTCTTTTTAGGATTTATGCAGATCAAAATAATCGTCCAGCCGATTATTCAGAAAATAACGTTCCCTATAAACCCAAGCATTTTCTACCAGTTAATATTGGAGATATTGAAGAAGGTGATTTTACTATGGTTCTTGGTTTTCCAGGTCGTACTAATGAGTATTTACCTTCCAGTGCAATTGAACAAATTGTAGAAACTATAAACCCTGCTAGAATCCAAATTCGAGAAAAGGCTTTAAATATTTTAGATAAAGAAATGCGTAAGGATGATGCAACACGAATTAAATATGCTTCCAAGTACGCTAGAACAGCCAATTATTGGAAAAAATGGAAAGGAGAAAATCTAGGGTTAAAAAAAAGCAATGCTCTTAAAAAAAAGAAACAATACGAAGCAGATTATCTTAAAAAGGTAAAAGATAAGCCTGAATACGCGAGGGTACTTTCTAAAATGGACAGTCTTTATAAAAAAAGAAAACCTCATGCCTTGTATAAAACCTATTTTGATGAGGTGGTCAACCGAAATTCAGAAAGTTTTAAAATTGCTTTAAAGTTGAATGAACTCTTATTGATAAGGAAGTATCAACCAACAGCGTATGAAAAAATGAAAAAGGAAACCGAAACTTATTTAAAACGTTTTTATAAAGATTATAATGGATCATTAGATTTAGAAGTAACCAAAGCATTGTATGATTTATATATAAAAGATGTTCCCAAAAACTTACAATCAGAAGTAGTTCCTTCTGAATTCAAAATAGAAGCTTATGCAAACTCCGTGATTCCTACAAATAAAGTTTTAAAGCTGTTTAAGGGAAGCGACGAAGAACTGGTAAGTGCATTATTTTCAGACTCTATTATGAAGCTGGTTAATCAATTGGCTGTAAGCTATCATACACATAGTGTAGGAAAATATGAAGAACTAAAAAATGAATTAGTTCCATTACAACGGGTTTATATGAAAGCACAAAGAGAATTTATGAAAAAAAGAAGGTTTTACCCTGATGCTAATTCGACATTACGTGTAACATACGGTCAAATACAAGGGTATCAGCCTGAAAAAGGAAAACGTTATGAGCCTAAAACGTATCTCTCAGGTGTAATGAAAAAATACATCCCAAATGATTATGAATTTGATGTATCAGAAAAGCTTCGAAAGCTATATGCAAATAAAGATTACGGTATTTATGCAGATAAAACAGGCAAAATGCCTGTGAATTTTATTGCAACCAATCACACAACAGGAGGGAATTCAGGTTCTCCAGCATTAGACTCCAAAGGAAATTTAATTGGTCTTAATTTTGATCGTGTTTGGGAAGGGACAATGTCTGATTTAAATTACGACTCTAAAATTTGTCGAAATATTATGGTTGATACACGTTATATACTTTTTGTAATTGATAAAATAGGTGGTGCTGGATATTTAATTGATGAAATGAAATTAGTGAAATAAAAAACACTTAGAAAAATTTAAGAAATAAAAACTTAATCGATTTTGTAAAGTAGACTTTGTTTTTAGGTTAAAAAATGACACTATGTCAGAAAAATTACATAGAAAAAAGGTTAAATCATAATAAAACTGCCAATTTGAAATAAAAATCAAATGGCACAGTCATTGAATTTAGTGAAGTGTTAAAAATTTAAATCTGAAAAATTAGATATGAGTAAGATAATAGGAATTGATTTAGGAACAACTAATTCGTGTGTTGCGGTAATGGAAGGGAACGAGCCCACTGTAATTGCGAATGCAGAAGGAAAAAGAACAACTCCTTCAATTGTAGCTTTTGTTGAAGGAGGGGAACGAAAAATAGGTGATCCCGCAAAGCGTCAGGCTGTAACCAATCCTGAAAAAACAGTTTATTCAATTAAACGTTTTATGGGAAATAAATTTTCTGAATCTGCAAAAGAAATAGGACGAGTACCTTACAAAGTTGTAAAAGGAGATAATGATACGCCTCGAGTAGATATTGACGGACGTTTATATACTCCTCAAGAAATCTCAGCCATGGTTTTACAAAAAATGAAGAAAACAGCTGAAGATTATTTAGGGCAAGAAGTAACAGGTGCCGTAATTACCGTTCCAGCTTATTTTAATGATGCACAACGTCAAGCGACGAAAGAAGCTGGAGAAATTGCAGGATTAAAAGTAGAACGTATTGTAAATGAGCCTACAGCGGCTGCATTAGCTTATGGTTTAGATAAAGCAAATGAAGATAAAAAAATAGCTGTATACGATTTAGGAGGAGGTACATTTGATATTTCTATTTTAGAGTTAGGAGATGGTGTATTTGAAGTATTATCAACTAATGGAGATACACATTTAGGAGGAGATGATTTTGATGAAGTAATCATCAACTGGTTAGCAGAAGAATTCAAAGCAGATGAAAATATGGATTTACGTCAAGATCCAATGGCGTTGCAACGTTTAAAAGAAGCTGCTGAAAAAGCAAAGATTGAATTATCTTCATCTTCTCAAACAGAAATTAATTTACCTTACGTTACTGCTACATCTTCTGGACCTAAACATTTAGTGAAAACCTTAACCCGTGCTAAATTTGAACAATTGTCAGATGATTTGGTAAAAAGATCGATGCTTCCTTGTGAAGCTGCATTAAAGGATTCAGGCTTATCAAAATCTGATATAGATGAAGTTATTTTGGTAGGAGGTTCAACACGTATGCCTAAAATTCAGGAAGAGGTAGAGAAATTTTTTGATAAAGCACCTTCAAAAGGGGTTAACCCTGATGAAGTAGTTGCTTTAGGAGCTTCTATTCAAGGAGGTGTTTTAACAGGCGATGTTAAAGATGTAGTTTTACTGGATGTAACACCGCTTTCCTTAGGTATTGAAACAATGGGAGGTGTTTTAACCAAATTAATTGAGGCTAATACGACGATTCCAACTAAAAAATCGGAAGTATTTTCAACGGCTGCAGACAATCAATCTGCTGTTTCGATCCGAGTAGCACAAGGTGAACGTTCCATGTATGTGGATAATAAAGAAATTGGGAAGTTTGATTTGACAGATATCCCTCCAGCTCCAAGAGGAGTTCCTCAAATTGAAGTAACGTTTGATATTGATGCTAATGGTATTTTAAATGTATCGGCTAAAGATAAAGGAACGGGTAAAGAACAATCGATTAAAATTGAAGCTTCTTCTGGGTTAAGCGAGGAAGAAATCGAAAAAATGAAGAAAGAAGCAGAAATGAATGCTGATAAGGATCGTGAAGCTAAAGAGAAAATAGATAAAATCAATGCAGCAGACTCCACAATTTTCCAATCAGAGAAAAACTTGAAAGAATATGGAGAGAAACTACCTTCAGAAAAAAAGCAGGTAATTGAAGAGGCTTTAGCAGAATTAAAGACAGCTCATGCTTCAGGTGATGTAGCTGCTATGGATGCAGCAACCGAAAAAGTCAATAATACTTGGAATGATGTGTCTCAGGAAATGTATGCCGCAATGAATGAAAATGGGGGTACTTCCGGAACTCAAGAGCAATCTTCTTCTGAAGCTGAAGCTTCAACGAGTGCAGATGATGTTGAAGATGTAGAATTTGAAGAAGTAAAGTAATATTTTTAAATATTAACGGAATAAGACCTATTTTGAATTAATTTCGAAATAGGTTTTTTTCGTGATAAACATTTTATTAAAAATGGAATATTATTTTCTATAAATATCCTTATTTCAATTTTTCATTATTGTGATGTCGATTGTGATCACGTTTGGTTTTTAAATCCATTTTCTTATAAAAAGCTTCTTCCAAATCAATACCTGTTTGATTAGCTAAACAAAAGAGAACAAATAAAACATCGGAAAGTTCTTCTCCTAAATCTTTATTTTTATCCGATTCTTTTTCAGACTGTTCGCCATAGCGTCGTGAAATAATTCGAGCTACCTCTCCTACTTCTTCTGTTAATTGAGCCATGTTAGTTAGCTCATTAAAATAACGAACACCATGAGATTGAATCCATCCATCAACTGCTTTTTGAGCATTTTTTAAATCCATTTTTTTAATTTTTTAATCCTAATCCAAAGATCTTATTTTTTAGGGTTTAACTGAAATTATTTTTTAGTTTCTTTATATACATAGTAAGCTTGCATTATTCACTAAAAGAGCATTTTATAATCTTTGAAATATTTCCACCTATTTTAATTAATTTAGTATATTCGCTCAAAACCTATACATTATCATGAAATCATATTATTTACTTGTATTCTTTTTATCACTTTTTTCTTTTTCACAAGATAAATGGGATTTGAGAAAATGTCTTGAATATGCTTTAGAAAATAATATTTCTATAAAACAGGCTCAAATAGATATACAAGTACAAGAGCAAGTTGTTATAGGGAATCATGGGAATTTTTTACCTAATTTAAATGGTTCAATGGGTCAAAATTTTATTATTTCAAAAGGTTTTTCAAATCCAACATTAGGAACAACAGCTTCTGGAAATAGCAGTAATTTTAATTTAGGACTCTCTTCAAACTGGACTGTTTTTAATGGGTTTCAAAACTTAAACACGTATAAAAAAGGAAAAATAGATCAAGATTATACAGAAACAAATTTGGAAGTTCTTAAAAATGATATTTCTTTGAATATTGTGAATGCATATTTGCAACTATTGTTTTCTAAAGAGCAAAAAAATGTATCGAAAAATAGCTTAGAACTTAATCAATTACAATATAATCGTGTGAATACGTTATTTCAACACGGTACTGAAGCAAAAGCTTCTGTTTATGAAGCTGAGGCTAATGTAGCAAGAGCGGAACAAGATTTAGTGCGAGCTGAAAATAGCATACGCTCTTCAAAATTAAATTTGTCACAAATTTTACAACTACCTTTTACCAATTCATTTGATATTCAAAATATTTCATTAAATAATCTAGCTAATGAGTTAGTTTTACAAACGCCTGAGCAAATTTATAAAGAGGCTTTAGAGGTACGCCCTGAAATAAAATATGCAGGATTAGCCATTCAAAGTGCAGATAAAGATATAGATATTGCAAAAGGAGCTTATTTACCTTCTTTGAATTTAGGGTATAATTGGCGTGATAATTATTATAACGTTTATAAGAGACATGACCTAAGTTTTATGGATCAGCTAAATAACAACTACCAACATCAATTCAACATATCTTTAAACGTTCCTTTATTCAATCGTTTTGCTACAAAAACAGCTGTTCAACGAGCCAAATTGTTAAAAGAAAATCAAGTGCTTAATTTGGAAAATGTTAAATTTACGCTACGCCAAAATATAGAAACTTCTTATATTGATGCTTTAAATGCAGAGGAAACCTATGCAGCGGCACAAAAGTCTGTTAAAGCAACTAAAATTGCTTTAGAATACGCTGAAAAACGTTTTAAAATGGGTTCAGCTAACAATTATGACTTTGAGCAAGCTAAAAATAATTACATTTCAGCACAAGTTGACTTAATTAATGCTAAGTATGATTATATTTTTAAAGTAAAAGTAATGGAGTTCTATGCAGGAAAGCCTTTTGTTGAGATAGATTAAAATGAATTTTCGGATTAGTTTAGCAGTTAAATTAATAGCGCTTAATAATATGAAAAGTTTGAATGTAATTTTTTAACTTCCACATAACTATTTGCTACCAGGGTCAAAATAAAAGTTGTATTATTCTAGTTTTTCCAAAAAAAAGGTGTTATTCATTAAGTTCTAGGTATAGTCGTCATTATTCTCCATGCGAGTAGTTAATTGTTCCCAAAGAATCATTTTTTCTTCAAGGTGTTTCTTTGTTTTTTCATAATGAGAAAAAATGTCTTCTGAAGCTTTTTCTGAAGCTATTTTAGTTTCCATTTCTGCTATTTCAGCTTCATATTGTTCAATAGCATGCTCTGTTTGACTTATTTTGTTTTGAAGTTGTTTTTGTGCCTTTTGCGCTTCTTTTGAAATAGGTTGTTTTTTGCTTTTTTTAACTTGCGGTTTTTCTATCTTCTCAATTTCACGAAAACTTTGAACTTCTCTAGATTCTAAATAATCATCAATTCCTCCTAAAAATTCTTTTACGTACCCTTGTTTAAATTCAAACACTTTATCTACCAAGCCTTCCATAAAATCTCGATCATGAGAAACAATGATAAAAGTTCCTTGAAATTGCTTTAAAGCACTTTTTAAAATGTTTTTTGATTGAACATCCAAATGATTTGTAGGCTCATCTAAGATTAAGGTATTAAAAGGCTGTAATAGTAATTTACATAAAGCTAGACGCCCTCGTTCTCCTCCAGAGAGGACACTTACTTTTTTGAGTACGTCATCTCCAGAAAAGAGAAAAGCACCTAATAAATTTCGAACTTCTTTAAATGATTCTGCTGTAGCAGCATGTTCAGCTTCTTCTAAAACTGTTCGAGAGCCATCCATGTGTTGATTTTGAGCAAAATAACCTAATTCTACATTGTGACCTAATTTGATAACACCTTCTCCTTCTAGATCTCCTACAATCATTCTAGAAAGTGTTGACTTACCTTGCCCATTTTGCCCTACAAAAGCGATTTTTTCTCCTCGAGTTAGTAGCATATTAACTTTGGAAAACACTTGATTTTTTCCAAATGATTTGGCTGCATTTTCTATTTCTAGTACAATTTTACCTGAAGTAACATTGGTGTTAAATCGAATGTTCATCGAATTAATATCATCGTTTTCAACCTCAATACGTTCTACCCGATCTAATTTTTTAATTAAGCTTTGTGCCATAGAGGCTTTACTCGCTTTCGCTCGAAATTTTTCAATTAACTGTTCTGTATGTTTAATTTCTTTTTCTTGATTCTTTTGTTGAGATAATAGTTGTTCTCTTCGTTCTTCTTTTAATACTAAGTATCGTTTGTAGTTAGTAGGATAATCAATTATTTTTTTATTAGCAATTTCTAAAGTACGGTTGGTTACACTATCTAAAAACTGTGTGTCATGTGATATTAAAACGACTGCACCTATGTAATTTTTTAGAAAATCTTCTAACCAAATAATAGAGTCAATATCTAAATGATTCGTTGGTTCATCCAATAACATGACATCATGCTTTTGTAATAATAGTTTTGCTAATTCGATTCGCATACGCCATCCTCCAGAAAAATCATCAGTTAATTTATTGAAATCGGTTCTTTTAAAACCTAAACCTAAAAGAATTTGCTCAATTTGCGCACTGTATGTGTAGCCTCCTATTAAAGTAAATTGATCTGTTTTACTTGCTAAGCTTTCAATTAGCTTTGTATAACCGTTACTTTCATAATCCGTTCGATCTGTTAACTCTACGTTGATTTTTTCTATTTGACCTTCTAATTTTTTAATTTCTTTAAAAGCCAATTCTGTTTCTTGCCATAAGGTTCGACCAAATTCAAAATCAATATCTTGTGTTAAAACACCTACGGATATTTCCCCTTCTAAGCTTATTGCTCCCTCGGTAGGCTCTTGTTTGTTCATTAAAATTTTTAAGAAAGTAGATTTTCCTGCTCCATTTTTTCCAACAAGACCGATTCTATCTCCTTTATTAATGCGAAAAGATACGTTGTTAAACAAGTAATTTCCTGCAAAATGCAGTCCTATATTTTGTACAAAAATCATATTGTTTTTTGAAAAAGGCGAAGATACGGTTTATTTATAAATTGATTGAATTAACCCATCGTATTTAATCAATTTATAGATGAGTTTTTGAAAAATAAAACTCCCAGTAATTACATAATTACTGGGAGAAAAAAAACCTAATTAATTTTAACTATGAAAAAGTCACTTACTGTTGTTGAACTTCACTTCAAATGTAAAAATGTTCTATCACATTGCTTATTCCATTCGATATAAGTATACTTTTTATCGATGAATGGTTGGATTTAATATTTTGTTAATATTATTCCTTACCTTCAATATAACTTTGTAAATAACGAAACCGTTCTGTAAGTCGTCCTTTTTCTGTTATTTTAGCTCGTTTCAGAATATTATTTTTATCGCCATTAAAAAAAGCAGGAATAACATGTTTTAGAAACATTTCTCCAAAGCCCTCTGAAGCATCTTTAGGTAATTCACAAGGTAAATTATCTACTGCCATAACAGCTATAGCATTTTCATCTTTAAAATCAACTTCTGATTCTGTTTGAGGGTCATAGCCGTAAATCGGATTTTCAATAGTTGATGCACGTAAAGTACATGCAACAGGGCCATCGATATCACAGCTTATATCAGCCACTACTTTAATTTTAAAACATGGAGACTTTGCATCTTCTCGTGTAAAGATAAAAGGAGAGCCATCTTTGTAGAAATGACCTGCTATATAAAGGTCAGAAACTTGAGCATATTTCATGAAATCTGCTTCATATTCTGATGCATTTTCATAAAAATCTTTCTCATTTTCTCTTTTTTCACCATTTTTGCGCTTGTTGTAATCTAAAACATGAATTTGGGTATAAACAGGCTCATGGAATTCTCCTGTTAGGTATTCATCAGAACTAACCTCTTTAATGTTCATGTAATCCAAAATTTCCTTAGCTCCTTGTCCTACTTTACCTGTTCCTGTTAATACAATTTTAATATTGGGGAGTTTTATTTTATCTAATTCTAATTCCATTGCTTTGCGATCGAATAAACTCGCTACCTTGGGAAGATGAAATAAATCAAATTTTAAGCCGTATGTTCTAAATCCATTATAAGCTCCTACAATTCCTGCATAGCGACCAAAACCAATTAATCGTACTCCTTTCTCATTTACAATTGTCTCATGATCGTATAATTCAATGTTTTTTTCTAAGATAGCTTGTAATAATTCTCTATTGTAGGGTTGTTTTTTTATAGTATGTGAGAAAAAGAAGTATTTTTTATTTGGAATTAAGAATTGAATCGGAACTTCTTTTACACCTAACATAATATCGGCTACTTCTATATGATTAGATACATCAAATCCACTAGCTTTATATTCGTTATCTGTAAAAACTCTAATATCAGAATTTTCAACAATTAATTCTGCTTCTGGATATTGGTTTTTGAATTTTTTATACACCATAGGTGAAAAAACAACTCTTCGATCAGGAGGATTTTTACGTTCTTTGATAAGAGAAAACTTCATATTATTACTATTCTATATAAGTTACTATAATTTAATTCTCAGTCACTTTTACCATAATTTTTTATTAAAAAATTATATAACTGATAAAATAAGAAGGCAGATAATGACCCAAATAGGGCACCACATATTATATCTAGAGGGTAATGAACACCAACATAAATTCGGCTATAGGCTACTATACAAGCCCATAATAATAAAATGTAAAGCATGCTTTTAGATGATTTCCTCAAGATCAATCCCGCTCCAATGGCAAATCCAAAAGAATTGCATGCATGACCAGAGAAAAAACCATACCGACCGCATGTATCATATACGATTCTTAATTGTTCAAAGAGTCCTTCTGCTCTACATGGACGAGGTCGTTCAAAAAAATGTTTGGTAAACTGTGTCATTTGACTGGTAAATGCAAATAATAATAAAATCGATATTAAAGCTATAAACCCATTTCGTTTACCTAATTTTTTGAATAATAAGCAGGCAATTATAATATATAAAGGGAGAAATGACCAGTTATATGTAATGAATAACCATAATGTATCCCAAGAATCATTTCCCAAGTTGTTTAAAAAGATCAAAAGTTCTTGATCTAGCATTAAAATGTATTCTAAATCCATAGGGTAAATATACTAGAAAAAACTATTTTTTAAATTAACTATTTGTTATTTAATGAAATTCATTGAAATAATCTTAGTGCATGAATGGAGAAATACTTTATTAAGCCATTGTATATTTTTTCATTTATAAAGTTCATTAGAATTAGAATCACCTTATCGTCGGATTATTTTCTTTCATAAAAACTTTGAACAATCTGGTTTAAAAACACGTTTGTTTTTACATGATTAAATTCTAAAACTTTGGGTAACTTATCAAATAATGGAGTGCCTTCTCCTAGAAGAATAGGGATTGTTGAAATTCTAAGCTCATGAATTAGATCTTTTTCTAAAAAGCTTTGAATTATTTTTCCTCCATCAATATAAAGTTTGAAAAACCCTTGATGATGTATTTTTTCTAAAATATCTTCTATATTACCCTTTAATACTGTTACTTTCTCAGCATAGTCTTGGGGAACTTCTTTTAATGAGTTACTCAATACAAATACAGGCTTATTATAAGGCCAGTCCACATTAAAGCTACAAACTGTTTCAAATGTTGTTCTTCCCATAACTATAGCATCAACTTCATTCATTAAATCAGTAAATCCCATAGGGTTATTTTCAGGATTTGGTATAGCGTGTAACCATTCAAGATCTCCATTTTTTCCTGCTATGTAACCGTCTAAACTTTTAGCGATAAATACAATGTTTTTATTTTTTATCATCCATATGAATTTTAAATAGTGATTAAATTTAGGGAATTCGATTGATTTGAACCTTTTTTTTATTAAAAATGTATACGATACGCGTTATATTATCAATGAGATATTCTTTATTTGTTGAGTCTAAGTCCATAATAAATAGTGTGTTCCCTGTGTTTAGATTCAATGCGATTAGCTCTGACCCATATTTACTACTCAAAGTAATTAAGTGTTCCTCTTTTAGGCGATTTAATTTTTTTTTTCTAGAAAAAATGCTTTCATAAGAAGAGCCAATATCTCCATATTCAGTTAATTTAGAGGTGTCCATATAGCTCATGATATTATTATAGTTATTATAAGCTAAGGTTCCAATATCAGAAGCAAATCCAAACTTTTCAGACATCAAAAGAAAATTAGAAATATTGCTAATTTGATCAGAAATTAAGGAAGTTGTATTTCCATAGATTCTATATCCTGTGTCAAATAGTTCAATTGCTTTATCAGCTAATGATTTTCTTTTTTTTTGATTAAAATGTTTTGTATAAATAGGAATTCCTTTTTGGTCAAAAGCATAGTAATGATGAGGTGAAGAAATCAAGTAACCATTCTTTATCGTTGATATAAAGGGTCTTTCCCCTTTAAAGTCTAATGCCTTAGTTTTAGAAGGAGTTGTTAGAATAGAAGGGCTTAACATATAAAAAGTGTGGTTATTTAAAACCAATAATTTATTCTTTACTTTTTTAGTAAGATAATGTTGATTACTGATGACATCGGCACTTCGGTATATAAAGTTCTTGGGTTGATAGTTTAAATCTTCTTTCCATACCTTCTGGCCTGTTTTTAAATTAATTACATTTGAAAAAGAAGGTGATGAAAATAATAAAAAATTGTTTTCAACTATTAATTGAATAGGGAATTCTGTTGGAGTATAGGCAATTTTTTGCTTTTTTTTCCAGACTTTTTTTCCTTCCTTATCAATTAAACTTAGCCAGTTTCCTTGAACAACCGCATAACCATTTTTTGTAAGAGCGACATTTGTAATTAAAGGAAGTTCGGGGGTGTGTGTTATTTTTTTTCTTCCATTTTCTAGATGAATGATATTAAACCCTTTGGATGTAATAATGATAAGTTGATCTTGTTTAATAAACCCTCTTTCGAATTTTCCTGGAATAGAAGATT
>JBKDZS010000014.1:0-5017 GCA_047971445.1 Flavobacteriales bacterium | reverse complement strand
ATTGAGTTAACCTCTGGCGAAAATCGTGAATGTTGTCTTGATTTTAAATTCAATAAATTATTTAATATAATGGATTCATTAATTCAATATGTAGAGAATACATATGTTTCAAAAAACGAATTACCCGAATTTGGAGCAGGAGATACGATTACAGTTTATTATGAAATTAAAGAAGGAAGTAAAACCCGAACTCAGTTTTTTAAAGGAGTTGTAATTCAAAGAAGAGGATCAGGTTTAAAGGAAACGTTTACCATACGTAAGATGTCAGGAACTGTAGGAGTTGAAAGAATTTTTCCTGTAAATTTACCAGCCATTCAAAAAATTGAAGTTAACAAAAAAGGAAAAGTACGTAGAGCACGTATTTATTATTTCAGAAATCTTACAGGGAAAAAAGCAAGAATTAAAGAAAGAGTTCACAAAAAATAAGAACTTTACTTTATATAATATAAATCCCGATTTTATCGGGATTTTTTAGTTTATGAAGTTATAATGTATAATCTTTTATGCCTTCTGTTAAGAGAAGTTATGGTTTTAAAATCACCCAATTCAAATACTTGTTCATAAGTGTATGGAAATTTGTATTTCTTTCCATTGATATAAATTTTAAAGTTCTTTAAACTAAAGTTAGAGTCAAATTTTCCCCAATCTAGGTTGTAACGTTTACTAAAATTATAAAATGAGTCATCCAGAAAATCTTTTGTAGTATATGCAATATAAGATTGACCCGTAGAACGGCTTTTAACATACTCAATCATAGCTAAATTCCCTTCCGATATATCCCATTTTCCATCATAGAAACAATCGTAAGTAACCCTGTTAACAACAGTTTTTTCACATTCTTGAGGAAAGAAGAAAAAAGGAATAAAGTAAAGAATTACGGTTAGTTTTTTCATTACAATAAAGTTTATAAACTCAAAGATAAACAAAAAAATAGGCTTAAAAATAGTTGGTATACTTATTATTTTCACGGTATATTAAAAAAGGCTTTATTAACTCAAAAAAAAACCATAACTTTTGCGCTCGATTTTAAGTAATTTTTCACAAATTAGCATTATGCAAAAAATAAAAGTAGCCAACCCAGTGGTTGAATTGGATGGAGATGAAATGACAAGAATCATTTGGCAATTTATCAAAGATAAGTTAATCTTTCCTTATTTAGATTTAGATATAAAATATTACGATTTAGGAATTGAAAAGCGTGATGAAACAAATGACCAAATTACTGTCGATGCAGCAGAAGCTATAAAAAAATATAAAGTAGGAATTAAATGTGCAACGATCACGCCTGATGAAGCTCGAGTAGAAGAATTCGGGTTGAAAAAAATGTGGAAATCACCTAATGGAACAATTCGTAATATTGTAGGAGGAACTGTTTTTCGAGAACCCATTATTATGAATAATGTGCCACGTCTAGTACCTGGTTGGACCCAACCCATTTGTATAGGTCGACATGCTTTTGGAGATCAATATAAAGCAACAGATACTGTGATACAGGGAAAAGGTAAGTTGACTATGACTTTTACTCCCGAAAATGGGGAAACTGTTACTTGGGATGTCTACGAATATGAAGGAGCAGGAGGTGTTGCTATGTCTATGTATAATACAGATGAATCTATTTATGGATTTGCACGCTCCTGTATGAATCGTGCGGTTTCTAAAAAATGGCCTTTGTATTTATCTACAAAGAATACAATTTTAAAAGCTTATGACGGCCGATTTAAAGATATTTTTCAAGAAGTATTTGATAATGAATTCAAAACGAAATTTAAAGATATTGGAATTACATATGAACATCGTCTAATTGATGATATGGTAGCTGCAGCAATGAAATGGAATGGTGGTTTTGTTTGGGCTTGTAAAAATTATGATGGAGATGTTCAGTCCGATACTGTAGCTCAAGGTTTTGGTTCATTAGGTTTAATGACCTCTACATTATTAACTCCAGATGGAGAAATAATGGAAGCTGAAGCTGCTCATGGTACAGTTACACGTCATTATCGTCAACATCAGCAAGGAAAAGAGACCTCAACAAACCCTATTGCTTCCATTTTTGCATGGACAAGAGGTCTAGAACATAGAGGGAAATTAGATGGAAATCAAGACTTAATAAACTTTTGCCATAAATTGGAAGAAGTTTGTATAGAAACTGTAGAAGGTGGAAAAATGACGAAAGATTTAGCTTTATTAATTCACAAAAAAGAAATGACGAAAGATCATTATTTAACAACGATGGAGTTTTTAAATGCTTTAGATCAGGGGTTACAAGCAAAATGGTCGTAATAAAATAGTATGAGAAAAATAGTTTTAGGTATAGTAGTGTGTACGTTATTAATCTTTGTTTCATGTGAGAAACAAGAAGATAAAACCGAATTTTCTACTGAAGCATTACAAGCTACATTATTTAATGAGGAGGGTAATGAAACGACTATCCAGGAAGTCTTAAGTCAAACCAAAGGTCAAACTACATTTATTGATTTATGGGCGGCTTGGTGTACTGATTGTATTAAAGGAATGCCCAAAGTTCAAGCATTACAAGCTCGTTATGGAGATCAAATTGCGTATACCTTTTTAACATTAGATAGAAAAGAAGATAAATGGCAGTCTGCGATTAAAAAATACGATTTAAAAGGAAATCATTTTTGGTTTAAGGGATTGAAAAATTGGAGTAACAATGCTTTTACCCGCGACATTGATTTAGATTGGATTCCACGTTATATGATTGTAGGGAAAGATGGATCTATTAAATTATTTAGAGCTATTCATGCAGATGACTCAAAGTTAATTGAAGCCATTAATCAAGATTTAAAATAAACCATACACCAACGAACAATTTGAAAACCTTATTAAAGATAATACTTTAATAAGGTTTTTTATTCGTTAATCCATAGTTGAATATTATCAACTTCAAAAACAGTAGATTTATCAGTGTTATTGCCTAAATAGCGAAATCCTAAATAAAACATTCCTCCACAGAATGTGGATATATTTATTTTTTGAGAAGGTACAAAAGGAGAAAATGAATGGTTTTTTATATCATGCTTAGAAGCTAATGTTATAGAATCTAGTTTTTTTCCTTGGGTCATATCTTCAGTTTCATGAATCCAAATACTTAATCCATGGTGCTGGTAAAATCCGATTGCAGTTTCAAATTTTAATGAAGCATTATAACAATGGGTTAGATCTTGTTTTAAAACAAGCCAATCTTCCTCATTATCAGACCCTTTGTATCCTGAGATTTTAGCATAATATTTAGTTTTCGAATTTTTATGAGAAGAGACACGCCATGAATTTTTCCCTTGATTATTTTTTACAATCCAATTTTCATCAAATGAATTACCAAAATTCATTTGATTGAAATCCTCTTCGAAGAGTAATTCCTGAGTGAAAGAAAGAAAAGGAAATAATAAAAGTAATAAATAGTTCATATTTAAATTATCTTTAGGTTTCAGAAATATAGTAATTTATAAAATATTTTACAAATTCTAGGAAATCTATTGTATAAGAAATCGGTTTTTTGTATTTTCCAAGAATTATAAAAAAATATGAGAAAAAAAAGATCTGTAACTTTAATAGAATCGGTAGTACCTATTGTAATTTTAATCTTTTTTTTAGCCATTAATTATCAAGTTTTTGGAGATGGAGCTTCAGAAGGGCCTAATCAATTTGGTTTAATTTTAGGTGCAGGAGTAGCTATGATTGTAGCGTATTTTATAAAAGTTCCTTTTTCTAAAATTTTAGAAGGAATTGCTGAAAATATTAGAGAAACAGTTCCTGCAATCTTAATTTTATTATTAGTTGGAGCCTTAGCAGGAAGCTGGATTCTAAGCGGTATTGTTCCAGCTATGATTTACTATGGAATGCAAATTTTAAATCCAACTGTATTTCTCTTTGTCTCGGTTATTATTTCAGCATTGGTTTCAATAGCAACAGGGAGTTCGTGGACTACAAGTGCAACGATTGGGATAGCATTAATTGGAATTGGAAACTCATTAGGAATTGACTCGGCTATGACTGCAGGATCTGTTATTTCAGGTGCTTATTTTGGAGATAAAATGTCCCCTATGTCTGACACTACAAATCTAGCTCCAGCAATGGCAGGAACCGACTTAATAACTCATATTAAATACATGACGATTACAACTTTTCCCTCCATTTTAATTACATTGATTATTTTTTTATTTTTGGGAATTTCTTTGGAAATTAAAGGAGAAGTGTCTTCTGAAGAAATGTTACAAGCCATTGAAGGACGGTTTAATATTACACCATGGCTCTTTGTAGTTCCTATCGTTGTTATAACTTTAATTGTTAGAAGAATAAAACCTTTTGTGGCTTTATTAATTGGAGCTTTACTAGGAATTTTATGTGCGCTTATTTTTCAGCAAGAATTAATAAATCATTTAATACAACTAGAAACTGGTAAAATAGGAATTACATCTTTAAATGTAAAGTCAGTATACCAGTTGAGTATGCAAACAATTACAGGTGATTTGTATATTGAAACCGGAAATGCTGTTTTAGATGATCAGCAATTATTCTCATCAGGAGGAATGTTAGGCATGTTAAATACAATTTTTTTGATTGTTAGTGCAATGATCTTTGGAGGAGCTATGCAAGCTATTGGAGCATTGGAAAAATTAAGTTATGAATTGTTGAAAATTGCTAAAGGTGTTTTTGGCTTATTTATAAGCACGGTTACTTCTTGTGTAGGGTTGAATGTATTATCTTCAGATCAGTATTTAGCCATTGTAGTTCCTGGAAGAATGTTTAAAGAGGCTTATCAGGAAAAAAAATTAGCTCCAGAAAATTTATCAAGAACATTAGAAGATTCGGGCACTGTAACTTCGGTTTTAATTCCTTGGAATACGTGTGGAGCTTATCAAAGTACGGTTTTAGCAGTTGATGTAGTAGCGTATTTACCCTATGCTTTTTTTAATTTGATAAGTCCATTTATGACTTTGTTGGTTGCTGCAATAGGCTATAAAATTCGAAAGTTAAAATAAAAAAATCTTAAAAATAG
>JBKDZS010000013.1:0-33284 GCA_047971445.1 Flavobacteriales bacterium | reverse complement strand
TATAACCTATTGTATCATGATCATATTCCCATGGATGAGGGATTTTAGCTTGAGTCGTAATATGTTTAGCTTTTTCTCCTAATTTTTCATCATTGGTAATAATCACTCCACCGCCACCTGTAGTCATTACTTTATTACCGTTAAAACTAATAGCTGCTACTTTTCCAAAAAGGCCTAAATGTTTTCCATTAGACTTTGCTCCCATAGCTTCTGCAGCATCTTCAACTAATTCTATATGATACATTTTACATATCTCAGCAATTTCTTCTATTCTACAAGCATGACCAAAAGTATGCATTGGCATACACGCTTTTATTCGTCTACCTGTTAATTTATTAAAACATTCGTTATTTCTAACCTCTCCATTCTCTTCTAAATACTTTTTTAATGCTTTTGGAGAAAGTCCCATAGTATCTTTATCAACATCAATAAATAGAGGAACTGCATTGGCATAACTAATAGCATTTGCTGTTGCAATAAATGTTAAAGGCTGTGTAATAACCTCATCATTTTGTTTAACACCTACTAATTCTAAGCATATATGTAGAGCATTTGTTCCGTTCACACAAACAATTGCTTTTTTAGCTCCTGTATATTCTTGTATTTTTTCTTCAAAAAGATCTACAAATTTACCTACACTTGATACAAAAGTAGAGTCAATACATTCATTCAAATACTTTTTTTCATTTCCTTGCAAGGTTGGAACATGTAAGGGAATAAAATCACTTGTTTTATATATTTCTCTTATTTGTTCAATTATTCTTTCAAACATTCTTACATTTTACTATCTAAGTATTTACCTGTCTCTTTATATCCAAAATCTGGAATCATTTTAAAAAATAAATCAACAATTTCTTTTTTATTCCACGATTTATTTTTCTTAAATAATACTATCTTCTTTTCAAACAACTCTAATTTGGCATCTTCTACATTCAACTCATTTTTAATAACTCCTAAGTTATCGAAACGGTTCATATCTAATGTTTCTTTATCTGTAAAAAATTCTTCAAAATCTTTTTCTCCAGTAGTATCACTAGCCGTAAACAAACAAGGCCACTTCCCTTCGGAAGGTAATGTTAAAGCTAAATTTCTAGCTTCTTCTTCATTTTTACACAAATAAGGTTCATACCCTAGTTCTTTTAAATATTTTATGGCTATATCAGCAAATGAAATCAAATGTAAACTTTCACTTAATTTAGGAAAGAATATATCTCTATTTTCTCCAAAAATACACGACATTAAACACAATTCTCCTGATTCTTTAGGAATTACAAAATAGCGTTTGATGTCATTTGGAGCAACAATGGGTTGTTGCTTTTTAATTCGTTGATCAAAACCATGTAGCAAAGATCCATCTGAAAAAGCTACATTAGCAAAACGCGCTGTTGAAATAGTTATCTCTTTACTTTTACGCATCAAAAACATTTCCATAATACGCTTAGAAGCTCCCATCATATTTACTGGGTTAGCTGCTTTATCTGTAGAAACACAAAAATATTTTTTAACTCCTTTCCTAATAGATTGATTTATTGTTTTTTCTGTGTTAAATATATTTACATCAATCATACGCATCAAAGTAAAAGGATCTTTTTCACTCCTAACATGTTTTAATGCTGATAAATTTAATACATAATCATAATTTCCATCTGATTCGATAAAAGCATCATATTCTATTGAACTAACATCTAAAGCAAAAGTCTGGAAATCTCCATCTATATAACCAAAAGAACTACGAATGTCACGCACCAATTCAACCATATTGTTTTCACTAATGTCTACAATATGAAGTTTTAAAGGATTTCTTTTAAATATTTCCTTAGTAACAGCCTGACCTATAGAGCCTGCTCCTCCTATCACTAAAAACTTAGATGTTGAAACAGCTTGTCTTAACTCTTCATCATATTGACTTATATCAATGTTGAATAACTCTTCTTTTCTCCCTATTAATGCTAATTTGTTCATATCAGAATTACAGTCTACCATCTACTTGATCACGATCTAGAAATGATTTGGTATCAAAAACAACACCTTTTTCCTTTTTTAATTGATCTATATCCAACTTTAAAAATTCTTTATGGGATACTGCAATAATTATGGATGCATATTCATTTCCTTTTAACTTTTCTAACAAATCAATTCCATATTCTTCTTTCACTTCTTGTTTATTAGCCCATGGATCATAAATATCCACATTTACACCAAATTGCTCCAATTCATGATAAATATCTACCACCTTCGTATTTCGAATATCAGGACAATTCTCTTTAAAGGTAATTCCCAAAATTAAAGATTTAGAACCTTTAATTGTATGCCCTTTTTGTATTAAAAGCTTAACCACCTTATTCGCTACAAACATTCCCATATTATCATTGACTCTTCTTCCCGATAATATAACCTGCGGATGATAACCTAATGATTCCGCTTTATATGCTAAATAATATGGATCTACACCAATACAATGTCCTCCAACCAATCCTGGTTTAAACTTTAAAAAATTCCACTTTGTTCCCGCAGCTTCTAAAACATCTGTAGTATCAATTCCTATCCGATCAAATATTAAGGATAATTCATTTACAAAGGATATATTCACATCACGCTGAGCATTTTCTATCGCTTTTGAAGCTTCTGCAACTTTTATATTTGATGCTTTATGTGTTCCTGCTTCTATAATAGAAGCATATAAATCATCTACATAAATTGCTACTTCATCCGTTGAGCCTGAAGTCACTTTTTTTATAGTTGTCAATGTGTTCACTTTATCTCCAGGATTAATTCGCTCAGGAGAATAGCCACAATAAAAATCTTGATTAAACTTTAAGCCTGATACTCTCTCTAAAACGGGAACACAATCTTCTTCTGTACAACCTGGGTAAACCGTAGATTCATAAATAACAATATCCCCTTTTTTCAAAATAGATCCTAACATTTTTGAAGCCTCTAATAATGGAATTAAATCAGGTGTTTTGAAATTATTAATTGGAGTAGGAACCGTTACAATAAAAACATCAGACTTTGAAATAGATTCTAATTTATAAGTGAATTTTAAACCTCTGTCTTCCCTATCAAAAGATAATACCTCTTTCAATTCCTTTGGATCAGCTTCTAGTGTATGATCCTCGCCTCTAGATAATTCCTCTACTCGATCTCTATTTATATCAAACCCAATAGTTTTGTATTTTTTTCCAAACTCAAGAGCTAGAGGTAACCCAACATAACCTAATCCTATAACACATATTTGAGGATTTACTTTTTTCATACTGAACTTTTCAATTAACAAATTTATTAAAAAATTAACTGATTATAGTATTACCTATATTTTATAAATATTAAACAATCATCCCAGCTGCAACAGTTTCACTAGTTGTTGCATCTATTAGTATCAAACTTCCCGTTATTCTATTTCTTGAGTAAGAATCTGTATACAAGGGTTTTGTTGTTCTTAATTTAACTCGAGCAATATCATTCATTTCTATTTCTTTTCCTTCTTTCTTATCTAAAGTATTGACATCTACTTTATAAGTTACCTCCTTTATCATTGCCTTTACTTCGTTTGAGGTGTGCTTTAAATAATATTTTCCTCTCAAGCTAGACGGCTCATTATTCAACCAACATAACATAACGTCTAAATCTTGTGTCGAATTAGGTAGATGATCTTCTTTAACCATCATATCTCCCCTTCCTAAGTCAATATCATCTTCCAATTGTATAGATATTGACATAGGAGGAAAAGCTTCTTTAACCTGCCCTTTAAATGTATCAATTGATTTAATTTTTGATTTAAATCCAGAAGGTAACAACATGACCTCTTCTCCTTCTTTTAAAACACCTCCTGCAACTCGTCCTGCATAACCTCGATAATCATGAAACTCATCTGATTTTGGTCGTATGACTGTTTGAATAGGAAATCGTGTTCCTTCAAAATCTTGATCTCCTGTTATATAGATTGTTTCTAGAGTCTCCAACAATGGCTTCCCTTTATACCATGAAGTTTTTTCTGACGATTCCACTACATTATCTCCTTTCAAAGCTGAAATAGGAATAAACCGAATATCTTTTACATTCAATAAGGCTGAAAAATCTTCAAATTGTTGTACAATATTTTCAAAAACTTCTTCTGAATAATCTACCAAATCCATTTTATTTATACAAACTACTAGATGAGGAATTTGTAATAAAGATGCTATATAAGAATGGCGCTTAGTTTGTTCAATCACACCGTTTCTAGCATCAATCAATATTAAGGCCACGTTTGCTGTCGAAGCTCCTGTTACCATATTTCGTGTATACTGTATATGTCCCGGAGTGTCAGCTATAATAAACTTACGCTTAGGAGTTGAAAAATACCGATACGCTACATCAATGGTAATTCCCTGTTCTCGTTCATCTTTTAACCCATCAGTTAATAAAGCTAAATCCATATCTGCTAAACCTCGCTTCTTTGATGAATCTTCCATAGCACTTAATTGATCTTCAAATATCGATTTGGAATCGTATAATAAACGTCCTATTAAAGTGCTCTTTCCATCATCTACACTCCCTGCTGTCGTAAAACGTAATATTTCTCTATCTTGACTAATCATGTTCTTTATCTCGTTATTCTTTAAAATATATTAGAAATTTAGAAGAATTCAGCTACTAAAAGTATCCTTCTCTTTTACGATCTTCCATCGCTGTTTCACTACGCTTGTCATCTGCTCGGTTGCCTCGTTCTGTTTGACGTGCTATAGAAACTTCTTCTACAATTTTCTCTAATGTGTCAGCTTCTGACTCATCTCCTCCTGTTATCGTAATATCACCAAGGGTTCTAAATCGTATCTTTTTAGTCACAATTTCTTCATCTTCTCGTAATTTCAAAAACTGAGAATTTGGTATCCAAGTACCTTTTCTATAAACAACATCTCGCTCATGCGCAAAATATAAGGAAGGAATTTCAATTTTTTCATGCAATATATAATTCCATATATCCATCTCAGTCCAATTGGATATTGGAAAAACCCGAAAATGTTCTCCAAAACTTAGCCTTCCGTTAAATAAATTCCATAACTCAGGACGTTGATTTTTTGGATCCCATTGACCAAAATCATCACGGTGAGAAAAAAAACGTTCTTTGGCTCTTGCTTTTTCCTCATCTCTTCTACCTCCTCCCATACAACAATCAAACCCATTCTCTTCTATAGCATCCAACAATGTTGTGGTTTGTAGCGCATTTCGACTTGCATTAATACCCGTTTCTTCTTTTACCCTATTTTCATCGATTGATTTTTGTACAGACCCTACAACCAACTGAATTCCTAACTTTTTTACTAATTGATCTCTAAAAGCTATGGTTTCGGGAAAATTATGCCCTGTATCTACATGAAACAAAGGAAATGGAATCTTTCCTGGATAAAAGGCTTTTCTAGCTAAATGTGTTAAAACAATGGAGTCTTTTCCTCCTGAAAATAATATAGCCGGATTATTGAATTGAGCTATAACCTCTCGCAATATAAAAATTGCCTCTGATTCTAACTCTTCTAAATAAGAAAGATTATATTTCATAAGTATCTTTTGACAGCTACAAATCTACAGTTTTTTAAAACAGTTATCAAATCTGATTATAATAAAAACCCTATTATACATTTAGAAAAAGTTGTGCAAACTATCAAAAAGCAGTAATTTATAGCTATTATACTACAACCTATACACTCAAATAAGGAAATCTAATCTAATAGGATAAGTTTACTAGCTTGTCAAAGGAGTGAGTCTAACTACAGATAAGATATAGTTTAAATTAAGGCGATTATATACTTGTTTAACCCAAATATTTATTGTATATTTGAATTATAAAACAAGTGAAATATGTGTAAGTCAAATAAAAAAGAGTCGTTTAACAATTTAATAGAAGTAATGATGCATTTTTCAGACGAACAAGTTTGTAAAGATTATTTAGCTGAGTTACGTTGGGCTAATGGTATATTTTGCCCACATTGTGAAAACGATGATAAGATTTACACTATGAAAAGAAATTATAAATGTGCTAAGTGTAGAAAACAATTTTCTGTAACAAAAGGTAGTATCTTTGAAAATAGTGGTATTCCATTACAAAAATGGTTTGCAGGTGTTTGGTTAATAACTTCACATAAAAAGGGTATTAGTTCTTTACAGTTGCATAGAGATTTAGGAATAACACAAAAAAGCGCATGGTTTATGCTTCAAAGAATACGATTTGCAATTAGAACAAAATCTTTTAATAGAAAATTAGAAAATACAGTAGAAGCAGACGAAACATATATCGGTGGAAAGAATAAGAATAGACACCAAGACAAAAAAGTACCAAATGCACAAGGTAGAAGTACAAAAGATAAAACCGCAGTATTTGGGTTAGTAGAACGTAATGGACGTGTAACAGCAATGAAAGTAAAAAGAACAGACAAAAATACATTACAATCAATAATCAATAAAAACGTTTCATTAAACGCTAATTTAATGACTGATGAATGGAAAGCATATAAAGGCTTATCAAAAAATTATAGTCATTTAGTCGTGAAACATGGAGAAGGTCAATATGTGAACGGAAAAGCACATACCAATACAATCGAGGGTTTTTGGTCGTTACTAAAGAGAGGTATAATAGGAATCTATCATAATGTAAGTGCTAAGCATCTAAATGCTTATGTGGATGAATTTGAATACCGTTACAATACAAAACACATTTCATGTGTAGAAAGGTTTAATAATATGTTATCTTTGAGCAATTCAAGATTAACTTATAACCAATTGATAGGATAAAGGATGGCAAACGAAAGAAAAACAGAAAATATAGTTAGGACACATTTCAATAAATTTATTTCTACAATTGAAATTGAGGAACAAAAATCTGATAACCCTAAAATTGATAAATTATTAAAATCTGCATCAAAAAAAGGAAGTGGGAGAGGCTATCCTGAGTTTATAATTTCATACAAAACAAATTCCGATTTATTAATTGTTATAGAATGCAAAGCAGATATTACTAAACACGAAAGTATTAATAAAGATAAATACTCTGATTACGCTGTAGATGGAGTTCTTTTATATTCTTCTTACTTGTCAAAAGACTTTGATGTTATTGGGATTGCAGTAAGTGGGGAAAGTAAAAGAAATTTAAAAGTTTCTCACTTTCTACATCTCAAAGGAGAAAGAAAAGCAACTGAAATTTTTGACGACAAACTACTTTCAGATGAAGATTACTTAAACGGTTATTTAAAAAGCCCAGAAAAATTTAGACAAGACTATAAAACTCTATTGGATTTCACAAAGAGTTTAAATGAAAAGCTTCACACTCATAAAATCTTAGAAAGTCAAAGAAGTTTACTAATTAGTTGTACACTTATTGCTTTAGAAAATACTGCTTTTAAGAAATCATACGCATCACATAAAACACCTCAAAGTTTAGCAAAATCTTTAGTTCAAACAGTTTCTGAAGAACTTGAAGAAGCTAATATAGGAGGTAAAAAGTTAGAGAACTTAAACACTCAGTTTGGTTTTATTAAAACTGACACTTCATTATCTACTAAAGATAAAGTTCTAAAAGAGTTTATTGATGAAATTGACAAGAATATTAATCAATTCATTAAAACACACGAATATTTTGATGTTTTAGGTCAACTTTATATAGAGTTTTTAAGATATGCTAATAGTGATAAAGGTTTAGGTATTGTTTTAACACCACCACATATTACTGAATTTTTCTCTAAAATTGCTCAAGTTAATAAAAATTCAATAGCATTTGATAACTGTACTGGTACAGGTGGTTTCTTGATTTCAGCAATGAAAGAAATGATACTTGACGCAAAAGGTGATGAAAGTAAAATACAAAACATTAAATCAAAACAATTAATTGGCATAGAATACCAATCACATATTTTTGCATTAGCTGTTTCAAATATGTATATCCATCAAGATGGAAAAACAAATATTTTAAATGGTAGTTGTTTTGATTCAAAAATTATAAGCGAAATAAAATCAAGAAAACCTACTGTAGGTTTTCTTAACCCACCTTATCAAAGTAATAAGAAAAAAGATATTGACGAATATGAATTTATATTAAATAATTTAGATTGCCTAGTTGATGGAGGAACTTGTGTCGCTATTGTCCCAATGCAAAAGGCTTTAGCAACAAAAGGTAAGGTATTTGAATATAAAAAAACAATACTAAAAAAGCATACTTTAGAAGCTGTACTTTCAATGCCTGATGAATTATTTTTCAATTCTAAAGTAGGAGTAGTTTCTTGTGTTATGATTTTTACTGCTCATAGACCACACCCTGAACATAAAGAAACATTTTTTGGTTATTATAAAGATGATGGTTTTGTTAAAAGGAAAACACAAGGGAGATTTGATGCATATGGCAAATGGGACTCAATGAAAGATAAATGGATCGCTAATTATCAAAATAAGAAAAATGAGCACGGATTTAGCATTAACAAACTGGTTACAGAAAAAGACGAATGGTGCGCAGAAGCATATATGAAAACCTACTACGGAAAATTAACTAATAACCAATTTGAATCTACATTATTAAAATACACTTCCTTTTTATTTAGAAATAAATTAGTTGATTTTGTAACAAAAGAAAGTGTAACAAATGAATACATCATATTAGATATAGATAATTGGAAAGAATTTAAACTAGAAGGAGAGCTATTTGAAATTACAGGAAGTAAAACTACACCTGTGTTAGAGTTAGAAGAATATGGCACAGGAGGATTTCCGTATGTGACTACTCAGGCAACAAATAATGGTACAGATGGATTTTATGACTATTATACTGAAGAAGGTAATGTTTTAACTGTAGATAGTGCTGTTATCGGTTATTGCTCTTATCAACCAAAACATTTTTCTGCAAGCGACCATGTGGAAAAACTTATACCTAAATTCAAGATGAATAATTATATAGCAATGTTCTTTGTTACAATTTTAAATTTAGAACAATATAGATACAATTATGGGAGAAAAGCAAGTCAAACAAGAATGAAAACAATATCTATTAAACTGCCTGAGAAAAATGGAGTGCCTGATTTTGAATTTATGGAGAATTACATAAAAAGTTTACCTTATTCTAAAATTTTGGGTTCACATGACTAAAAAAGACAAGAAATACGACAAGCCAGTAATTATAAACATGGATTTTCACGAAACAATGAAAAGGCTATCCAATGTAGATAAAAAGGACGTTCAAAAAATTAAAAACAAAACAAAAACAAAGTAATCGTATACTTTTGGGTTAAAGTTATATATAGTTACCTAAATTAATTACATCAAAGACAAAAACAATTCTTCAAATACTAAAAAAATAATTTCCATAAACTATATTTGCATGAAATACAACTAAGCAGATGGAAACTATCAAAAATATAATTGAAAAAGCATGGGATAACCGTGAATTATTAAAAGAAAAAAGTACACAAGATGCTATTAAGACCATTATTTCATCATTAGACAAAGGTGAAATTCGTATAGCTGAACCTATTCAAAATGGATGGCAGATAAATGAGTGGATAAAAAAAGCTGTTGTAATGTATTTTCCTATTCAAGCCATGGAAACTATTGAAGTAGGTCCTTTTGAATTTCATGATAAAATCCCCTTAAAAAAGAATTACAAAGAGCAAGGTGTTCGTGTAGTTCCTCATGCTATTGCTCGTTATGGATCTTACTTAGCTAAAGGAACCATTATGATGCCTTCATACGTTAATATAGGGGCTTATGTTGATGAAGGAACCATGGTTGATACATGGGCTACTGTTGGATCTTGTGCTCAAATAGGTAAAAATGTCCATTTAAGTGGTGGCGTTGGTATAGGTGGTGTTTTAGAACCTTTACAGGCTGCTCCTGTTATTATTGAAGACAATGCTTTTATAGGTTCTCGTTGTATTGTTGTAGAAGGAGTTCATGTAGGTAAAGAAGCGGTATTAGGAGCTAATGTTGTTTTAACAGCTTCAACTAAAATTATTGATATTACAGGTCATCAGCCTAAAGAGCATAGAGGTCTTGTTCCTCCTAGATCAGTTGTTATTCCAGGAAGTTATCCTAAAAACTTTACAGCAGGAGTGTATAGTGTACCTTGTGCTTTAATTATTGGAACACGTAAAGAGAGTACAAATAAAAAAACATCTTTAAATGATGCACTTCGTGAATATGATGTAGCAGTATAAATGAGATGTTCTTATCATAAACCCTATTTAAACTAATTTTTACTATGAAAAAGCACCTTGCATTTAGTCTAAGTTTAGTACTTTTGATTCACTGTAATGAAAAACATATGAATTTAGATAACAAAGCTTTGGTTGTTCCCAAAGCAAAAACCATTTCACATAAAATCACAACACACGATCATACTAGAATTGATCCTTATTACTGGATGAATGATCGTGAAAATTCTGAAGTAATTGATTATTTAAATCAAGAAAATAATTACTTAAAAAATGTTTTAAAACATACAAATCTCTTTCAAAAAAACCTTTTTGAAGAGATGAAAGGAAGAATTAAAGAAAATGATGAAAGTGTTCCTTATAAATTAAACGGTTACTGGTATAAAATTCGTTATGAAAAAGGGCAAGAATATCCTATTTATATTCGATTCAAAGAATCTTTAACCTCTCAAGAACACATTATGTTTGACGCTAATAAAATGGCATCGGGGCATTCTTTCTTCAATTTAGGAGGAATAAAAATTAGTGAAGACAACAAATTAGCTGCTTTTTCCACTGATACTCTTGGTCGTAGAATTTATACTTTACAATTCAAAAATTTAGAAACAGGTGAAATTTTACCCGATATCATTGAAAACACAACAGGTTCAGCTACTTGGGCTTCTGATAATAAAACAATTTTTTACACTCGAAAAGATGAATCTCTACGTGCTTTTCAAATTTATAAACATATTTTAGGAACGGATTCTTCAAGTGATGTTTTGGTTTTTCATGAAAAAGATGAAACATATAATGTAGGTGTTCATAAAACAAAATCACAGGAATATATTATGATTTCCTCTCATAATAGTGTTTCAGATGAATACCGTTTCATTAAAGCTAATGAACCTGAAGCGGATTTCATCCTTATTCAACCTAGAGAACGTAATTTAGAATACAATGTAGAACATTATAAAGATCATTTCTATTTAATTACAAATAAAGATGATGCTACCAACTTCAAGGTTATGAAAACATCTATAAATCAATTTTCAAAAGAAAATTGGGTTGATGTCATTCCTCATAGAGAAGATACGTATATAGAAGATATTGAAGTCTACAACGATTATTTAATTATTGAAGAACGCACCAATGGACTCATTCAATTTAATATCAAAAAATGGGATAATTCTGAAAATTACTATATGAATTTCCCTGAAGAAACCTATTCTGCTTATATAGGTTTTAATCCTGATTTTAATGCCACTACCCTACGCTATGGATATAACTCCATGACCACTCCATCTTCTGTTATTGAATATAATCTAACCTATAAATCAAAAAAAATTTTAAAAGAACAAGAAGTTCTTGATTCCAATTTTAGTAAAGAAAATTACATTTCAGAGCGTGTTTGGGCTACTGCAAAAGATGGAAAAAATATTCCTTTATCTATTGTAAGAAGAAAAGATACCCCGTTAGGAGAAGACACCCCCTTATTACTATATGCTTACGGTTCATACGGCTATACTATTGACCCTTATTTTAGTAGTGTTCGACTAAGTTTATTAGATCGAGGTTTTGTATACGCTATAGCACACATCCGCGGATCTCAATACTTAGGAAGGGAATGGTATGAAGATGGTAAAATGTTAAATAAGATGAATACATTTACCGACTTTATAGCTTGTGGTGAGCATTTAGTCAAAAAAAATTATACTTCCCCTAGGCATTTGTATGCTATGGGAGGTTCTGCTGGAGGCTTATTAATGGGAGCTGTCATGAATTTAAAACCAGAATTATTTCATGGTGTTATAGCACAGGTTCCTTTTGTTGATGTTGTAACTACTATGCTAGATGAATCTATACCTCTAACTACAGGAGAATTTGATGAATGGGGAAACCCTAAAAATAAAGAATATTACGACTATATGTTACAGTATTCCCCTTATGACAATATTAAAGAGAAAAACTATCCCAACACACTTGTTATGAGTGGATTACATGATTCTCAAGTACAATACTGGGAACCTACTAAATGGGTAGCTAAGCTACGTAGCTTAAAAACAGGGGAAAATAAAATTCTATTACATACTAATATGGATGCAGGGCATAGCGGTGCTTCTGGGCGTTTTGAAAGTTTGAAGGAAACAGCTCTTGAATATGCTTTTTTACTTGATTTAGAAAATATAAAGCACTAATTTTTTAATATTCAAAACTCAGCTTTTGATCAACATTGCTCATTATTTTTTACTTTTACCAAAAATCGTCGTATGCGTATTGATATTATTACTGTTTTACCTGAGTTATTAGATAGTCCTTTTGCAGCTTCTATTTTAAAAAGGGCTATTGATAAAAACTTAGTAAAAGTATATATTCATAATTTGAGGAAATATGGACTAAATCGATATAATCAAGTAGATGATTATCAATACGGAGGAGGAGCTGGTATGGTTCTAATGTGTGAACCTTTAGATAAGGCTATTTCTGATTTAAAAATAGAACGTCATTATGATGAAGTAATCTACATGACACCCGATGGTACTACACTCAACCAAGAAACTTCAAATAAAATGTCTTCTTTAAAAAATATTTTAATTATATGCGGTCATTATAAAGGTATTGATGAGCGTATACGGAAGATGCATGTTACAAAAGAAATCTCTATTGGAGACTATGTTTTATCAGGAGGTGAATTGGCAGCTGCTGTTTTTTGTGATAGTATCATACGGTTAATACCAGGTGTTTTAAATGATGAAACTTCTGCTCTAACTGATTCATTTCAAGATCATTTATTAGCCCCTCCTATTTATACGCGTCCCTCAAATTATAAAGGATATGAGGTTCCTGAAATTCTTCTATCTGGAAATTTTCCTAAAATAGATGAATGGCGTGAGCAAAAGGCTATTGAAAGAACAAAAAAAAGAAGACCTGATCTTTTGAAGTAAATTATACGAACGTATTAAAAATAACATAAATTAAATACACTATGTTTGGAAACATGAAAGATATGATGGGAATGATGGGAAAACTGAAAGAAGCTCAACAAAAAGTTGAAGAAACGAAAGCCCGTTTAGATCATGAATTTTTACATCAAAGAACGAAAGATGGTAAATTAGAAATTCGAATGAGTGTTAGTCAAAAAATCCAAGACATTACACTATCAAATGAGTTATTACAAGATAAAAATCAATTAGAAGATTATTTGATTATAACCTTGAATAAAATTATCAAAAAAGCTAAAGATCAATACGATAGAGAACTGGAAAAAGTAGCTAAAGATAGAATGCCTAAAATTCCTAATTTGTAATAGTTAAGATTTACCCTTACAGTTTCAATAAATGAGTTCAAGTTTCAAAATACTATATCCTATAAATCCATAGTATAGACTTTTTTTAGGTCTGAATCACCCCCACATTATAAGGTTTTTTGATTGGAGCATGATTGGCCATTTCTATTCCCATACTAATCCATTTTCGAGTTTCAAGAGGGTTAATAATAGCATCCGTCCAAAGACGAGAAGCTGAGTAGTAAGGAGAAGTTTGTTTCTTGTATTGTGTTTGAATTTGTGCTAATAATTCATTTTCCTTTTCAGGAGAAATTTTTTCTCCACGTGCTGTATACTTTCCTTTTTCAATTTGAAGCAATACCTTAGCTGCTTGAGATCCTCCCATAACGGCCAATTCAGCAGAAGGCCAAGAAATCATAAAACGAGGATCGTAAGCTCTTCCACACATGGCATAATTTCCTGCTCCGTATGAATTTCCTATTACAATGGTGAATTTAGGAACAACAGAGTTACTCACCGCATTGACCATTTTAGCACCGTCTTTGATAATGCCGTTATGCTCTGATTTACTTCCTACCATAAAGCCTGTTACATCTTGTAAAAATACTAACGGTATTTTCTTTTGGTTACATACAGAAATAAATCGAGTAGCTTTATCTGCTGAATCAGAATAAATTACGCCTCCAAATTTCATTTCACCCAGTTTCGACTTAACTAATTTACGTTGGTTTGCTATAATTCCAACAGCCCAGCCATCTATTCGAGCATAACCACAAATAAGCGACTGCCCATAACCTTCTTTATAGGCATCAAATTCTGAACGATCTACCATACGATAAATAATATCCATCATATCATATTGATCAGAGCGTGAAACAGGAAGAATTCCAAAAATTTCTTTTTCATCTAGCCGAGGTAAATGGGGCTCTTCTCGATTAAATCCTGCTTTATCATAAGCTCCCATTTTATCTATCAAACGTTTAATTTGATCCAAACAGGCTTCATCATTTTCACACTTATAATCAGTTACCCCTGAGATTTCAGAATGTGTCGTAGCTCCACCTAAAGTCTCATTATCTATATTCTCACCTATAGCTGCTTTTACTAAATATGATCCTGCTAAAAAGATAGAACCTGTTTTATCTACAATCAAAGTTTCATCACTCATAATAGGTAAATACGCCCCTCCTGCAACACAACTTCCCATTACGGCTGCAATTTGGGGAATTCCCATAGAGGACATTCTAGCATTATTTCTAAAAATACGTCCAAAATGATCTTTATCAGGAAAGATTTCATCTTGCATAGGAAGGTAAACTCCTGCACTATCTACCAAATAAATAATAGGCAAGCGATTTTCCATGGCTATTTCTTGTGCTCGTAAATTTTTCTTCCCTGTAATAGGAAACCAAGATCCTGCCTTTACTGTTGCATCGTTAGCCACAATAATACATTGCCTTCCTGATATATAACCAATTTTAACCACAACACCTCCAGAAGGGCAACCCCCATGACCTTCATACATACCTTCACCCGCAAAAGCACCAATTTCGATAAAATCGCTATTTTTATCTAATAAATAATCAATACGTTCACGGGCGGTTTTTTTCCCTTTACTTTTATGTTTTTCAATTCGATTTTTACCACCTCCTAAATATATCTTATGCAATTTTTGTCTTAAATCGCTTACTAATAATTTATTATGATCTTCGTTTTTATTGAAGTCTTGGTTCATATGATATTGTTTATTGACTAAATATAAGTAAAATTTAATAAGTAACTTTAAAACGATTGTGATCGGATTTATTTAACTTCAAAAAGTTTCTTTGAAAAATTACAAATATAATTTTCATATAGTTTAAAAAATTGAAAGCACGTTATTTATACTTTCGTTTCACATTTTTGTTACGCTGGTTACGTGCTTTATCTCCTTTGGTTTTGGCTTTTTTATATTTCTTTTTAATTTCACGATGGTACTTACCTCCTAGATTTATTTTTTTGTTTTTGGCTTTTTTTTCATGGAAAGAAGCTCCTTTAGTTTCATCTTCTTGTTTTTTCTTTCTTTTTAACTTATTCTGAATTTCAATTTGACGGGGTTTCTCATCTAAAGTGAGCTTTGTTGCAATTTCAACTTCTTCAGGAAATGGAAATAATGGAATCTCAACTTCCATCAAATACTCAATTTGTTTTTTATACTCCCATTCTTTGGGTGTAGATAGAGTAATAGCCACACCTTTCTTCTTAGCTCGTCCAGTACGCCCGATACGATGCATATAATTTTCAGGAAATTGAGGAGTATCAAAATTAATTACATGCGATACGTCTTCAATATCTAGACCTCTTGCAATAATATCGGTAGAAATAAGAATTCGCTTTTCATTTTCTGAAAACTGCTTAACTGATCGAATACGATAATTTTGTGATTTGTTAGAATGAATGATCACACATTCATCAGGAATACATTCACTTAATTCTTTATAAACCAAATCAGCCATTCGTTTATGTGCTGTGAAAATGATTACTTTTGTGTATTCCTCAAAACTTGAAACTAAATATTCTATCAAATTGATCTTAGTATAGAAATTACAAACTTCGTAATTGCGTTGCTCAATATTTTCAAGTGGAGTACCCGATTTTGCAACGGATATTTTCATTGGACTCTTAAATTCTTGCTTAATTAAAGCTTCGACTTCCTCTGTCATAGTCGCAGAAAACAAAATATTTTGCACTTTGGGAAACAATCCCATAATGTTAGTAACTTGATATCTAAAACCTAGATCCATCATGACATCAATTTCATCAATCACAAATTGACGTACTTGCTTTAAATTTAAATGTTGAGCCACTGACAAGTCATATAAGCGTCCTGGAGTAGCTACTAAAATATCTAAGCCTTCCAAAACTACAAATTTCTGTGTATTCATATTAGTTCCTCCATAAACACCTCCAACACGAATTTTAGTGAATTGAGTTAGCTTTTTTATTTCCTCAACTACTTGCAAAACTAATTCGCGTGTAGGAACCATAATGATAACTTTTGGAGGAATATCCAACGTTGGTTCTAAGTTCTTCAAAATAGGTAATAAATAAGCAAATGTTTTTCCTGTACCTGTCTGAGCAATACCAACTACATCATTTCCTGAAAGTATCGGTTTATGCGATAATTCTTGAATAGGAGTCGGTACTGTAAATTGTAATTGTTCTAAAGCTTTGTATAACGAATCAGGTAAGTTCAGCTCTTTAAATTTACTGCTCATGCTCTATTTTTTTGTAAAGATAGTATTTGATTGTGAAATTAATGTTTTTCAACATGACTTTCCTAACCTTTTAAAACCTGTTCATATGCAACTCGATTCAACAATGAGCGACCTAGTGTTACTTCATCAGCATATTCAATTTCATCTCCAATAGAAATTCCTCGTGCAATAGTTGAAATTTTTACTTCAACTTCTTTTAAAATTTTATATATATAAAACATCGTGGTGTCACCCTCCATAGTAGAGCTTAATGCAAAAATAACTTCTTTAACAACTCCTTCCTTAACACGATCACTTAAAGATTGAATGGTTAATTGGCTGGGGCCTATACCATCCATTGGAGAAATAATACCTCCTAAAACATGATACAACCCTTTATATTGCCCTGTATTTTCAATAGCCATAACATCTCGAACATCTTCAACAATACATAACGTATGTTCATCTCGTATAGGATTAGTACAAATCTCACATAATTCCACATCTGATATATTATGGCAACGTTTACAATATTTAATCTCATCAATCAATTGATTCAAGGCGAATGCCAATCGTCTAGTTTCCTCTTTTTCACTTCGAAGCATATACAATACTAGACGTAAAGCAGATCGCTTGCCTATTCCTGGAAGTTGTGAAATTTCATAAACTGCATTTTCTAAAATCTTACTAGGGTAATTCATGGGGTAAATTTACTATATTTGGAAGAATTTTAACTACATCAAGTCAAATATGTCTGCAACAGAAATTCTAATTCTAATTATAAGTTATTTCATCATCTTAATTTCAATTTCGTTTTTCACGGGAAAATCGGATGATAATGATTCTTTTTTTACAGGAAAAAAACAGTCTCCTTGGTATGTTGTAGCTTTTGGAATGATTGGAGCATCTCTTTCGGGCGTTACTTTCATTTCCGTTCCAGGAGCTGTAGAAGAAAAATCTTTTAGCTATATGCAAATGGTTTTGGGCTACTTAGTAGGTTATCTAGTAATTTCTTTTTTATTACTTCCCCTCTACTATCGTCTTAATTTAACTTCTATTTATGGATATTTAAAGGATCGTTTTGGGTTTTTTAGCTACAAAACAGGAGCTATAGCTTTTTTAATTTCACGGACTATTGGTGCGGCTTTTCGATTATTTTTAGTTGCTAATGTATTGCAATGGTTAATTTTTGATCAATATGAAATTCCGTATTGGTTAACTGTAATCCTAACCATATTCCTGATCTGGGTATACACATTCCGAGCAGGAATTAAAACCATTATTTGGACAGATACTTTACAAACACTATTCATGCTGATAGCTGTTGGTGTTACAATATATCATGTGAGTGATGCCTTACAGCTAAATTCTTTCTCAACCTTTTCTAAAAGTATTTCTGAGTCAGAAATGAGTCAAATTTTCTTTTTTGACAATACACATGATGGTAACTTTTTCTTCAAGAATTTTTTAGCAGGTGTTTTTATTACCATTACCATGACAGGACTTGATCAAGATATGATGCAAAAAAACTTAAGTTGTAAAAACTTAAAAGAGGCTCAAAAAAACATGATTTCATTTAGTATTGTACTCATTTTTGTAAATTTTATTTTTCTTATTTTAGGGTTACTTTTGACATTCTATGCTAAACAACATGGATTGAATTTTCAAAAAGACAAACTCTTTCCTATGATTGCTATGCTGCCTGAAATAGGTAAAATTACCGCTGCATTTTTTATTTTAGGACTAATTGCTGCTGCCTACTCTAGTGCTGACTCTGCTTTAACCTCTCTAACCACTTCTTTTTCAGTTGATATTTTAGAAATTGAAACAAAAGAAAATGCTAAAAAGATTCGTAAACTTGTCCATATAGGGTTTAGTATTTTGTTAATTATCCTTATTCTGTTTTTTAAAGAAGCTTTTCAAGATGAATCAGTTATCTGGGAATTATTCAAAGCAGCGGGTTATACATACGGTCCTTTATTAGGTATGTACACATTTGGACTTTTTACAAAATGGGCAATACAAGATCAATGGGTTCCTATCATTGCTCTATTAGCTCCTGCTATTTCTTACGCAATTCAATATTTTGCAAATCAAAATGGTCATGTAATTGGCTTTGAAATTTTAATTTACAATGGACTCATTATGTTTTTAGGACTGTTATTAATTCGTAAATCAAAAAAAGTACTTATAACCTAATGATATCATATCTTTAATTTTTCATTATTTTTGTATCTTTCAGAAAAATTAAACTATAATGTATGCATAAACTTGTAGCTCCCTCTATTTTAGCAGCTGATTTTTCTAATCTAAAACGCGATATAGAAATGATTAATCAAAGTGATGCCGATTGGTTTCATATCGATGTTATGGATGGTGTTTTTGTTCCGAATATTTCTTTTGGAATGCCTATAATTCAAGCTGCAAAAAAGCATGCAAACAAAACATTTGACGTTCATTTAATGATCGTACAACCTGAGCGATACATACAAATTTTTAAAAAAGTTGGTGCTGATATTTTAACTGTTCATCAAGAAACATCGCCGCATTTACACCGAACTATTGGAGCTATAAAAGAAGAAGGTATGCAAGCAGGGGTTGCCTTAAACCCTCATACACCCGTTTCTTCTTTAGAGGACATTATTCAAGATTTAGATTTAGCTTTAATTATGTCTGTAAATCCAGGATTTGGAGGACAAAAATTTATTAAAAACACCTATTCTAAAGTTGAACAATTAAAAAATCTTATTATACAAAAAAACAGTAAAGCACTGATCGAAATTGATGGTGGGGTAAATAAAGATAACTCCCAAAAGCTTTATCAATCAGGGGCTGATGTTTTGGTTGCAGGAAGTGCTATTTTTAAAGCTGAAAATCCTATTGAAATGATTTCATTAATTAAAGGATAAATAATACATTTGCTAAAATTTCTAAAAAGGCTGCGTAGTTCAACTGGATAGAATAACGGATTTCGGCTCCGTTGGTTGGGGGTTCGAATCCCTCCGCGGTCACAAGAAAAAACCACAAGTTATTATTTTATTAATCACCTGTGGTTTTTTATTTCTAAAAATTTACTCTATTGCAAAAACTCACAAGAATTGTAAAAATTACCTATTGTATTTTTGAATCATGAAAGATATAGGTAGTCTTTGATGATACTACTCATTTTTTAGATTAATGGGGGAAGCGATAATAAAAATATTTTCACATAAAAAAAGCCATAAGAGGTTATAAAAATCTCTTATAGCTTTTTTTATACTTTTCAAATACCAACCAAAGTTTAAGCTAGTACTTCTTTTACTTTGTTTCCAATATCAGCAGGAGAATCCACCACATGTAAACCACATTTTTTCATAATAGCCATTTTAGCTTGCGCTGTATCATCTGCTCCACCTACTATAGCTCCAGCATGTCCCATTGTACGCCCTTTAGGTGCTGTTTGTCCTGCAATAAATCCTACTACAGGCTTTGGGTTTCCTTGTTCTTTTATCCATTGCGCTGCATCGGCTTCTAGTTGGCCTCCTATTTCACCAATCATAACAATGGCGTCTGTTTCAGAATCCTTCATAAGTAATTCTACTGCTTCCTTGGTTGTCGTACCAATAATAGGATCTCCACCAATACCAATTGCTGTAGAAATACCAAATCCCGCTTTCACAACTTGATCTGCAGCTTCGTATGTTAAAGTACCTGATTTTGATACAACTCCTACTCTACCTTTTTTAAAGATAAATCCTGGCATAATACCTACTTTCGCTTCTTCTGCTGTAATAACTCCTGGGCAATTAGGTCCAATTAAGGTTACGTCCTTATCTTGAATATATTCTTTCACTTTAACCATATCTTGTACCGGGATACCTTCTGTAATACAAATAATGACTTTGATTCCCGCATCGGAAGCTTCCATAATAGCATCTGCTGCGAATGCTGGTGGAACAAAAATTAAAGATGTATCGGCTTCTGCTTTGCGAACAGCCTCTTCTACTGTGTTAAACACAGGACGTTCTAAATGCTCTTGACCTCCTTTGCCTGGTGTTACACCTCCTACGACATTAGTTCCATATTCAATCATTTGTTCAGCGTGAAAAGTACCTTCTTTTCCTGTGAATCCTTGTACAATAATTTTTGAATCTTTATTAACTAAAACACTCATGTTGTTATTTTATTTCTTTTGAATGATTAAATATAAACTGTTTTTTTGAAATGACTCTTAATATTATTAAAAAAATTTCGGTTATTACTCCCTTATATTTAGCTTTCTACCTCAAGAGTAAACTGTATTCTTAAGCTTTAAAAAAACATATTTTTTATTTTCAAATATTACTTAAAACGTTCAATATAAGCTCTTTCCTCTACATTCACTTTGATCTTTTCTCCTTCGTTAATAAATAACGGAACTTGTAACTCAGCACCTGTTTCCAACTTAGCTGGTTTCGTTGCATTGGTTGCAGTATTTCCTTTTACTCCGGGGGCTGACTCTACTACCTCTAACACCACCGTTTGTGGCATCTCTACTGAAAGTGGTGTATCATCATCTGCCTTGGTTAAAATAAACACTTGTTCTCCTTCTTTCATAAGATCCGCATTTTCCACCAAAGATTTATCAATGTATACTTGGGAATAATCGTCATTATTCATAAAATGAAAACCGTTATCATCATCGTATAAATATTGAAATTTATTAGTATTTACCTCTACTATATCAATTTTGTGTCCTGCTGAAAAAGTATTATCAACTACTTTTCCTGTTGTTACACTTTTTAACTTTGTACGGACAAAAGCAGGACCTTTACCTGGTTTTACATGCTGAAATTCTACAATTTTATATACATCATTACTATAATTGATGCATAAACCTCTTTTTATATCTGCCGTTGTAGCCATTTTAATAATCTCTTATTCGTTATATCCTTTCATAATTCCTCGATCTGAACTTTCAATAAAATTTAAAATCGTTTCACGTTCTTCTGATTCTGGAATTTCTGATTTTATTTTTTCTACTGCTTTTGTGTTAGATAGTCCTTCTTGGAAAAGAATTCTATAAGTATTCTGAATACTTTCAATTTGATTCTTATCAAATCCTCTTCTACGAAGTCCTAAAGCGTTAACTCCTGCATACGAGATAGGTTCACGAGCAGCTTTTACATAAGGTGGAACATCTTTTCTTACTAAAGTTGCACCTGCCACCAAAGCATGACTTCCAATTTTAGTAAATTGATGAACTGGAACCATACCTCCGACAATTGCATAGTCATCTATTTCAATATGACCTGCTAAGCCTACACCATTTACCAAAATCACATGATTTCCAACAACACAATCATGTGCGACATGAACTGTTGCCATGATTAAGCAGTCATCTCCTATTTTAGTATACCCTAAAGCAACTGTTCCCCTATTTATTGTTACAGCTTCGCGTATCGTTGTGCGATCTCCAATATAGGTTAAGGTTTTTTCACCTTTATATTTTAAATCTTGAGGTTCTGCAGAGATCACTGCACCAGGAAAAATTTTACAATTTTTTCCTATTCGTGCGCCTTCCATTATCGTTACATTTGGCCCAATCCAGGTTCCTTCTCCTATTTCTACATCCTTTTCTATTGTTGTAAAAGGACTTATTGTTACATTTTTTCCTATAATTGCTTTTGGATGAACATTAACCATACCATTCATACTACAAACAGTTTATTTATTTTTTACAATTTGAGCCATTAATTCAGCTTCTGCTACGATAGCATTACGAACATAGGCATACCCCTGCATCTGAACTATTCCTCTTCTGATAGGTTCTAATAATTCCATCTTAAAAATAACGGTATCCCCAGGAACTACTTTTCTTTTAAATCGAACTTTATCAATTTTCATAAAGTAGGTAGAATACTTTTCAGGTTCATTGACACTTCCTAAAACCAAGATACCACCCACCTGTGCCATGGCTTCAACCTGTAAAACACCTGGCATCACAGGCTCATCAGGAAAATGCCCCGCAAAGAAGGGTTCATTATACGAGATATTTTTAACCCCTACAACATGATTATCCGTTTGTTCAATAATTTTATCTACCAATAAAAAAGGATAACGATGTGGTAGCATTTTTTTTATACTATTGATATCATGAATTGGAGGATCCATATTGACATCAAATTCAGGTACTTTTTTACGTTTGGCTATTTTAATGTGTTTAGCTAATTTTTTAGCAAACTGCGTGTTGATAGAATGCCCTGGCTTACTCGCAAAAATTCTTCCTTTAATTCGTGTTCCAATTAATGCTAAATCTCCTATAACATCTAACAATTTGTGACGTGCTGCCTCATTTGGATAGTGTAAATCTATATTATCTAAGGTACCATTGGGCTTTATGAGCACCTTATCTTTATTGAATATTTTTTTAAGTTTTTCCTGCGTTTTATTTGAAATTTCTTTGTCAACATAAACTATAGCATTATTTATGTCTCCTCCTCTTATTAATCCAGCGTCAATCAATTGCTCTAATTCATGAAGAAATACAAAAGTTCTAGCATTAGCTATTTCGCTCTTAAAATGTTTTAGACTTTTAAGTGTTGCATTTTGAGTACCCACTACCTTCGTACCAAAATCAACCATAGTAACAATTTGATAATCGTCAGAAGGAGTAGCTATTATTTCACTACCTGTTTCAGAATCTGTTACGCTAATTGTTTCTTTAATTACAAAGTATTCCCTTTTAGCATTTTGTTCTTGAATACCTGCTTTTTCTAAAGCCTGTACAAAATATTTTGAAGATCCGTCCATAATAGGAGGTTCTGGACCTGTCATTTCAATATAGCAGTTATCAATATCTAACCCTACTAAAGCTGCTAACACATGCTCACATGTATAGACTTTAACTCCTTTTTTCTCTAAAGTCGTCCCTCTATCAGTACTTTCAACATACAAAGCATCTGCTTCAATTTGTGGAGCGCCTTCTAAATCGGTTCTGACAAAAACAAAACCTGTATTTTCAGGTGCAGGCTTAAATGTTAAATCAGAAACAGCACCTGTATGAAGTCCATGACCTGAAAGCTTAATTTCTTTTTTAACTGTTTTTTGTTTATCTACGGCTATAATTTTATCCATTTAACTTTTTCTCTAGTTCGTTAATACGCTTTGCTAAGTCAGGTAATTTTCTAAAATACACATACGATCGTTTATAATCTCCAACATTATAAGCTGGCGATCCCTGAATAATAGATTTATCAGGCAAATCATTTCCTACACCACTTTGGGCAGCTATTTTTATATCGTCACCTAATTTTAAATGCCCAATAACACCTACCTGTCCCCCTATCATAGCTCTTTTTCCTATCTTAGAAGACCCCGCAATTCCTACTTGAGAAGCAATGACTGTATCTTCTCCAATTTCAACATTATGCGCAATTTGAACATGATTATCTAGTTTTACTCCTTTTCTAATAATAGTAGATCCTAACGTGGCTCGATCTATGGTTGTATTAGCTCCAATCTCAACATAATCTTCTAAAATTACATTTCCAATTTGTGGTACCTTACTATACTCATTATTTGAATTGGGTGCAAATCCAAAACCGTCCGCTCCAATTATAGAACCTGAATGAAGGGTGCATTTCTTCCCTATTTTGGTGTCTGAATAAATTTTAACTCCTGCGTTAATTATCGTTTCTTCACCTACTAACGAATTATCGCCTATATACGTATTGGGATAAACTTTTACATTATCTTCAATAATGACATGCTCTCCAATGTAGGAGAATGCACCTACATAGACATTTTCTCCTATTTTTGCTGTATCCGAAATATACGAGGGTTGTTCTATTCCTGTTTTTAAGTTTTTACGATACTCATCATAAACCTGTAACAATTTAGTAAATGCTAGATAAGCATCGTCTACCCTAATTAAAGTAGATGAAATTTCTTTTTCTGCAACAAAACTCTTGTTTACAACAACTACAGAGGATTTTGTGTTGTATATATGAGTCGTATACTTAGGATTCGCTAAAAAAGTTAGCCCTCCTTTTTTACCCTCTTCTATTTTCGTTAATGTACTAACTTCCTCTTCAGGATTTCCATAAACCTCTCCCTCTAAAAGTTCTGCTATTTGTGACGCTTTAAATTTCATATTTTAGCAAAAGTAATAAAAATTATCAGTAGCTTAAAATTTATTATGATTTCGTTTTTAAATAAAAAAAGTAGTATTTCTCAACAGATTTAGACAAAACTTTAAAATCCAATTGTTTTGACACTTTATCCAAACTGAGAACACGACTGTCTTTCATAAGCAGTTTTATAGGTTTTTGTTTATCGTATGCTAAATTTTTCACGGGTATTATTCCTGAAAAATATTCGCTTTCAACTATTTTAGTCTCTAAGCTTAATTTTTTCGAAAAATAATCTTTAGTTTGTTTTTTTTCTGTTTCCTCTACTTTGTATAAATTTCGATTTAATAGCATGTTTGAAATTCTTGCTAACGTTTCATCTGTCGATTTGCTCCATTGTTTTATACAGGTTCCTATGTCCGAATCTGAAAGTCTTAAAAAATGCTTCATAACCTCGTCATCTAAATCGTCTATTTCTATTGTATTTTTAAAAAAGAATGCTAATTCAGGTGTGATCCAAAGATCAGAGTTATCACAATATACTTCATGAGCTCTTTTTAAAATTTTCATCAATAAATATTCTGCTCCTACTCCTGTCTTATGCAGATAAACTTGCCAATACATGAACATTCTTGCTAAGATAAATTTTTCAACAGAATAAATTCCCTTGGCTTCTATGACAATTTCATCATTTATTACATTCATCATAGATATCAAGCGATCTATACTAATAGTTCCTTCAGCAACTCCTGTATAAAAACAATCTCTCATTAAATAATCCAGCCGATCAACATCTAACTGACTTGAAATTAACTGATTGAAAAACCTTCTTTTATATTCTCCTTTAAAAATTTGAATAGCTAAATCTAAAGCTCCTTCAAATTCTTCATTCAATTGATTAAATAAATAAAGCGATATTGCCTCATGATTTACCTTTATGATACTGTTTTCTAGTGCATGAGAGAAGGGTCCATGACCAATATCATGCAACAATATAGCTATACAAGCTGCATTTTCTTCTTCTTCCGAAATTTCAATACCTTTTTGTTTTAATGTGTTTAATGCCTTTTGCATTAAGTGCATACAACCTAATGAATGATGAAAACGTGTATGATGTGCTCCTGGATAAACTAAACACGATAAACCTGTTTGAGAAATCCAACGTAGCCTCTGAAAAATAGGATGTTCAATTAAATCAAATAATAAAGGAGATGAAACTGTGATAAATCCGTATAGAGGATCATTAATTATTTTTTGTTTTATATTTTTATAGGAAGCCAACTTTTTAATTTTTAAATTTACAGAAAATAAATATAGTAAAATATGGAGAATGACCAAGTTAAAATTATTTGGATTGACGATGAAATTGATTTATTAAAACCCCATATTCTGTTTTTAGAAAAAAAAGGCTATGAAGTGGTTCCTATCAACAATGGTTATGATGCTTTAGAAGAGATTCACAATCAAATGTTTGATTTAGTACTATTGGATGAAAATATGCCCGGTCTTTCAGGGCTCGAAACTCTACAAAAAATAAAGAAAATACGCTCTAGTATTCCTATAGTCATGATTACTAAGAATGAGACTGAAGATATTATGGAAGAAGCTATTGGTGCTCATATTACTGATTATTTAATCAAACCTGTTAACCCCAATCAAATTCTACTTACTTTAAAGAAGCTAATTCATAGAAAAACTATCGTAAAAGAAAAAACAACCTTTAATTACCAACTGGAATTTCGAAATATTGCTTTTGATATTACTCAGGCAAGAGATCATAACGACTGGGTTAATTTATATAAAAAATTGGTGCAATGGGAAATTGAATTAGAAAAAATTGAAAATCAAGACTTGCTGCATATTTTACAAAGTCAAAAAGTAGAGGCTAACGGTCAATTCTTCAAGTTTATTCAACGAAACTATACAGACTGGTTTACAGATAACGACAAGCCTATTTTATCGCATACTGCTTTTAATCAGCTAATCAAACCTTCCGTCAAGCAAAAGAAAACTGTTTTATTAATGATTGATAACCTACGCTATGATCAATGGCAGGTGATTAAACCTTTAATTACGCCTTATTATAATATTAAAGATGAATATACATACTACAGTATTTTACCTACTGCAACTCAATATGCACGAAATAGTTTTTTTGCAGGGATGATGCCCTTAGAAATTGAAAAAATATATCCTCAATACTGGAAAAATGATACGGATGAAGGGAAAAAGAATGAATTTGAACACGAACTGTTTCAGGCTCACTTAAAACGTACAGGGTTAGGAAATTTAACTACAAGCTATCACAAAATTTTAAATGTTCGAGGAGAAAAGAGGCTATTGGAAGACTTTCACGATATAAAACAAAAAGATATTTCTGTTGTTGTTTACAACTTTATTGATATTCTGTCTCATGCTCGGACTGATAATAAAATCATAAAACAAATGATTCGTGGAGATAAAACATACCGATCTGTCACGTATAACTGGTTTGAAAACACCCATTTATTACAATTTATTAAAATGTGCGCTCAAGAAAAACTCCACTTAGTCATCACAACAGATCATGGAACTATTTTTGTAAAAGATCCTTCTAAGGTTATTGGAGACCGTGAAACAAGCTCTAATTTACGTTACAAATTAGGTCGGAATCTTCGATACAATAAAAAAGATGTTTTGGTAGCTCATTCTCCAAAAGATTTTCACCTACCTAAGGTTAATATAAGTTCTAAATACATTTTTGCTAAAGAAGATTTATTTTTAGCTTATCAAAACAATTACAATCATTTTGTAAATTATTATAAGAATACCTATCAACATGGTGGAATTTCTTTGGAAGAGGTCATTATTCCTCTAACACTTTTAGAACCAAAATAAAAATCATTTCAATATTCTAAACTCATTCGTGCATAACTGAAACTCTATTATTTTATGAATTTTACAGCAAAAAGTATTGAAGATTTACCTAGTATAGCTTCTAAAATTCTTAAAAAAGCTACTTATAAAATATTTATTTTAAAAGGTGATATGGGAGCTGGAAAGACAACTTTATCAAAAGAACTTATCAAACTATTAGGTTCCCAAGATGAAGTACAAAGCCCCTCTTTCTCTATAGTAAATGAATACAAAACCTCAAGAGAAGAACCCATTTATCATTTTGATTTTTACAGAATTAATAATGAAGAAGAGGTTTTGGATATGGGATATGAGGAATATTTTTATAGTCCTTCATATTGTTTTATTGAATGGGCAGAAAAAATTCCATCTTTAATTCCTGAAAACTTTCATCAAATTAGTTTAAATTTGAATTCAGATCAACATCGAGAAATAACATTTAAATAATTATGGGAGATGGATTTTTTACACCTTTTGGAAAACATGAATTAATTCCTCAAGAAGAAGCCTTGGAAGTCATGCATAAAAAAGGAAATCTTAAAATAGGAATTCCAAAAGAAATACATTTTCAGGAAAAACGTGTTTGTCTTACTCCTGATGCTGTTGCTATACTCGTTGCAAACGGACACCAAATTATAGTCGAATCTGGTGCTGGTGAAGGGGCAAACTTCTCAGACCATGAATATTCCGAAGTTGGAGCACAGATTTCTTATAATCCTCAAGAAGTTTTTTCTCAGCCTATTATTTTAAAAGTAGCTCCTCCTTCATTAGATGAAATTGAATACATGAAACCTAAATCTTATTTAATTTCAGCTCTGCAATTGAGTGTTCAAAATAAAAAATACTTCAATTTATTAATGTCAAAGAAGATTACAGCATTAAGCTTTGATGATATTACTGACGAAACGAAAGAAAAGCCTATCGTTAAAATTTTAAGTGAAATAGCTGGTACTTCTTCTATTTTAATTGCTTCTGAATTAATGGTTGCCTCTAATCAAGGATCTGGTTTAATTATGGGGGGAATTGCAGGTGTACACCCTACCGAGGTTGTTATTTTAGGTGCTGGAACAGTTGGGCGTTATGCCACCAAAGCAGCTCTTGGATTAGGTGCTTCTGTGAAAGTATTTGATTCTTCTGTTTCTAAACTACGTAATTTACAAGATCATATTGGACAACGGGTTTTCACTTCCATCATCGAACCAAAAGAATTACAAAAAGCTATGATGCGCTGTGATGTTTTAATTGGTGCTATTAAAGGAACAGGAAGGACTCCAATCGTTATAAACGAATATATGGTCAAATCCATGAAAAAAAGAGCTGTCATTGTCGATGTAAGTATTGATTTTGGAGGATGTATTGAAACAAGTAAAATTACGACTCACAATCATCCTTATTTTGAAAAATACGGAATTATCCACTACGGAGTAACCAATATTTCTTCACGTGTATCAAGAACTGCTACCAAAGCTTTAAGTAACTTCTTCTTACAAAATTTAACTGAAATGGCTGATTATGGAGGTATAGAAACTTTCATTAAACATAATAAAGGGTTTCGAAATGGAATTTACATTTATAAAGGAATTTTAACTAAGAAATTAATAAGTGATTGGTTTGGACTTCCTTTTAACGACATTAACTTATTAATTTTTTAGAGTGTGAATATTAAAAGTAAACTGTTACGATTTGGATTTGGTTTTTTATTGGGTATATTTCTACTCCTCATCATGTTTGGAGATCGTGACTTTTCTTGTATAGGAAATTATTTCCCTCAAGGACGGGTTCTAGAGAGCATTAAAAACAAAAAGCTTATTTTCATTACCAAAGTACCTACTGATTACCAAAGAATAACTGACACTCTTTACTTCCGAAATATTTTTTTAAAAAATGCCTCTATAGACTTTGCTAAAAGTAATCCTAGAAAAGAACCTTGTGGTGAATATTTCATTTCAAATGATTCTATTGAACTTCTAATTAAAAATTGTTCTAAAAAATTGGAGGTTTTAGAACTAAACGTAAACTATTAAACTTAATAACATACTACTTTTTCTTTCTAGCTGCTGCTTGCTGTGCTTGCTGTCTTTGCGCTTCTTCTAACATTCTAGTAAACTTTCCCTTCTTTTTCTTAGGCTTCTTTTTATTTTCTTGTAATTGAGCATGAATCTTATCTTCATCGATAAAGAATTTTTTAATCACCAGCACTAAAACAATTGAAATCGTATTGGAAACAAAATAGTACCAAGAAAGTCCTGAGGCATAACTGTTAATCCACACTACCAACATAATAGGCATAAAGTACATTATATACCTCATATCAGGCATCCCTGGTTGTGTTGGCTGTTGTATATTACTTGATGACAACCGTGTATAAATAAACATTGAAATAGCATACATCAATGTAAATAAACTCACATGTGCCCCATACATTGGAATCTCAAAAGGCAATTGTATAACCGAATCATAAGCTGATAAATCATCTGCCCAAAGAAATGATTTTCCTCGTAAATTAATTAGATTGGGAAATAAATTAAATAAGGCTAAGAAAATAGGCATTTGCAATAAAGCGGGAATACATCCTGCCATAGGGTTTACACCTGCCTTACGATATAGTTCCATCGTAGCTTGTTGTCTTTTCATAGCATCTGCATCCTTATGCTTTTCATTAATTTCATCTAACTCAGGACGCAACACGCGCATAATCGCTCCTTGCTTATATTGCTTATGCATAATGGGTGCTGTAACCAATTTTACAATGATGGTCATAATCATAATCACAATACCTCCTCCAAACCAACCTAAACTGGCTAAGAACTTATACATTGGAATAAAAAACCATTTGTTTAAAATTCCAAAAATAAACCACCCAAACGGAATAACCTCTTGATAATCACGATCATGAGAACTCATTAAATCTCTATCATTAGGACCAATATACCATTGCATATTAGCATTTAATGAATGATCTGAAAAGGTAGATTCCATTTCAAATTTCTTCAAATAAATAGAATCATCTAGATTGGTTAATACCATTTTAGATGAATCAAATGCTTTTTGATTATCTAAGATAACCGAAAAGAATTGTCCTTTATACGCAACCCAGTCTATATTATTTTCTATTACATCCGATGCTGTATAATCCACATCTTTTAACTTATCTAAAGCATAATGAAAATCGGTTTTTAACAATTCTTGTGATCTTCCCTTTTCATGAGCTAAAGCTTTTAAATCAAATTGTAATGTTGGTTTTTCTGTAATAATCAAACCGGTTGTCTGAATATCAAACTCAACAAGATAATTTTCTTTTAGTGTATAAATAATTTTTAAATCACCTCCCGAATCTGTTTGTGTAGAAAAAATAACCTGATTATCATTTTGAGTTGTATTAAAGATGAGGTCACGTGTGTTGACTACCTGAGCATTTTCTGTAAATTTAATATTAAAATCTGCATTTTCTTCTGTGATTAATAGTAATTTACCTTGATGATCTTCTCTTTTTTGTTCGTACGATTGGTACTGCTTTACTTCAGCTATTTTAATTTTAGCTCCTTTTGAAGATAATGTTAAATTTAATAAATCATTTTGTAATACAACTTCTTTTTCAAAAGCTGTTGATGTAAAATTTCCTGTCATTGCAGGCGTAGTTACGATAGGCTTACTTTCAACAACTTGTTCTGTTTGTACTACAACCTGCTCTTTATCTAGTTGAGTTTCTGGCTTAGGCATAAACCAGTTAAAATAGATAAACATAATCAATCCTATTAAGGCAAATCCGATAATCGAATTGACGTCAAATTTTTTATTTTCTTCCATAATTGGGCTTAATTCTTATTCTTTACGATTTCTTCCACAAATTTTACAAATAAAGGATGTGGTTTTACTACTGTACTCTTATACTCTGGATGATATTGAACTCCTACATAAAATGGATGATCTGCTATTTCAATGGTTTCTACTAAACCTGTACTTGGATTTATCCCACTTATAATCATGCCTTTTTCTTTAAATTCGTTCATATATTTATCGTTAAATTCATAACGATGGCGATGGCGTTCTGAGATATGTTGTTCTCCATAAGCTTCATAAATCTTTGTCCCTTTTTCCAATTGGCAATCCCAAGCTCCTAAACGCATAGTTCCTCCCATATTGGTAATTTCTTTTTGCTCTTCCATCAAACTAATGACTGGATAAGGTGTTTGCGTATCCATTTCAAAACTTTCTGCCTTTTCAAAACCTAATACATTACGAGCAAACTCGATTACAGCCATTTGCATTCCCAAGCAAATTCCTAAAAATGGAATTTTATTTTCTCTTGCATAATGACATGCTAAAATTTTTCCCTGAATAGCTCGATCACCAAAACCAGGCGCAACCAAAATACCGTCTATATCTGATAAATATTTTTCTATATTTTCTTTTGTCAAGTCTCCTGAATAAATCCATTTGATTTTAACTTTTGTTTTATTCTTGGATCCCGCATGAATAAAAGCTTCTGTAATGGACTTATAAGAATCTTGTAAACTCACATATTTTCCTACTAAACCAATGGTTACTTCTGTTTCAGGATTGTCATGGCTATGTAAGAAATTATTCCACTCTGTTAAATTAGGTTTCTTATCCGTTTTTAATGCTAATTCTTTTAAAACAACCTCATCAAATCCTTCTTTTTGAAGGAAATTAGGCACATGGTAAATCGTTGGTGCATCAATAGACTCAATAACATTTTCTTTCTGAACGTTACAAAATAACGCTAATTTTGTTTTAAGTTCTTTTGGAATTGATCGATCGGTACGGCAAACTAGAACATCCGCTTGTACTCCACTTTCCATTAAAAATCGTACGGAGTGTTGTGTTGGTTTTGTTTTTAATTCTCCTGCTGCTGCTAAATAAGGAATTAAAGTTAGATGAATCACTAGTGAATTGGATTTTCCTAACTCTAATTTTAGTTGACGTACGGTTTCAATATAAGGAAGTGATTCTATATCGCCTACCGTTCCACCTATCTCTGTAATTACAATATCGTATTTTTTGGAATCACCTAATAGTTTAATTCTTCGTTTAATTTCATTAGTGATATGAGGAATTACCTGAACTGTTTTCCCTAAATAATCCCCCTTACGCTCCTTATCAATAACCGTTTGATAAATACGCCCTGAAGTTACGTTATTAGCTTGTGATGTTGGACAATTTAAAAAACGCTCATAATGTCCCAGATCTAAATCTGTTTCGGCTCCATCATCTGTCACAAAACATTCTCCATGTTCATATGGGTTTAATGTACCAGGATCAATATTAATATAGGGGTCTAATTTTTGAATTGTCACACGATAACCTCTACCTTGAAGTAACGTTGCTAGAGATGCGGATACAATTCCTTTCCCTAATGAGGAAGTCACACCACCTGTTACGAAAATGTATTTTGTAGTTGACATGGTATTGCTATTACTTAGTTATAAAAAACAAGTAACAAAAGTAGGAAAGATTAAATGATTTCGAAAAGATTTTTGATTTTATTTTCCTGCTATTTTAGATAGGATCTTCTTCTTATAGTTTATATCTAAATTATGTATTTAAAAACGTCCGTTTGCTTTAAAGTTTAGTGCAATACAATTCTTTTTTCTTAATCAAAAGTGAA
>JBKDZS010000012.1:0-2555 GCA_047971445.1 Flavobacteriales bacterium | reverse complement strand
TCTGATAAAGGGCTGGGAATGGCTCCCCGGCGTATTACTATTTCAACATCGGGTATTCCTAAAATGATTAAAAAAATGGCTGATGAAGCTCCTAAATTTGGACTGGCTGTATCGTTACACTCTGCTTTAGATGATATTCGAACAACTTTAATGCCTTTTAATGAAACCTTCCCTTTAAAAGACTTAAAAGAGTCTTTAATTTATTGGTATGAAAAAACGGAAAATCGCGTTACATACGAATATGTGGTTTGGAAAGGGATCAATGATTCTCAAAAAGACATCGAATCTTTGGTACAATTTTGTAAAATTATACCTTGTAAAGTTAACCTAATAGAATATAATCCCATAGGAGATGATACTTATAAAAAAGCAGATGAAAAAACTATAAAACAATATTTAGCTACGCTTGAAAAGCATCATATTGTAGTTAATATTAGACGAAGTCGAGGAAAAGATATTGATGCTGCCTGTGGGCAATTAGCTAATAAAATTTAATCTTTAAGCATGTTTTAATAGAATCCCTTAATAAGAGCGTAGTGATTTTTTTAAGTAGTTTATGATTTTATTCTATATTTTTGTTTCAAGAATTATAACAGGATATGAAAGTTGTCATTTTAGGAGCAGGAAATGTAGCATCACATTTAACGAGAGCATTATTAGATAGTACAATTCATGTAGTTCAAATATACAATCGAACGCTTGAAAAGGCTGAAACAATTGCAAAACCTTATAATTTAGCTTATACGAATAACATTTCTGAACTTAAAAAAGCAGATTTATACATCATTTCTACTTCAGATAATGCTATTGAAGAGGTTTCATATCACATTCCTTTTAAAGACACTCTCGTAGTTCACACAGCAGGAAGTTTAGGAATAGACTCTTTGAAAGGACATTATAGAAAAGGCGTTTTATACCCTTTACAAACATTTTCTATAAATAAGGGAATACGCTATGAAAAGATTCCTTTTTTTATTGAAACAGAAGAAGAGAACGATTTTAAGAGGCTAGAAAAAATGATTTTAAAAGTTTCCGAAAAAGTATCTAGAATTACAGAAACTCAACGAGCTCAATTACATTTAAGTGCCGTATTTGTATGCAACTTTGTAAACTACATGTATTCAATAGGTGAAAAACTGGTGCAAGAGGCTGATTTATCTTTCCAAACATTGATACCTCTAATAGATGAAACATGTCAAAAAATTCACAAAACATCTCCAATAAAAGCTCAAACAGGACCTGCAAAGCGAAATGATCAAAATATTATTGAGAAACATTTAACAATGTTAAAAGATGAACATAGTTTATCTCAATTATATGCTTTAATGACCAAAAATATTTTAAAACAACAACATGAATTATAAAGAAAAATTAAAAGAAATAAAGGCATTAGTATTCGATTGTGATGGTGTCTTCACTGATGGAACTTTTTTTCTCCATGCAGACGGTTATTTAGCACGTAGATTTAATGCAAAAGACTGTTTTGCTTTACTATTAGCCCTATAAATATGCTTACATGTAGCCATTATTTCAGTAGGAACCGATGAGGCTATTAAAACACGTTTTCATAATTTAGGTGTAACCCATATTTTCTTAAATGCACGAGATAAGGCTACAGTTTTTAATGAGTTCTCTAAACAATACACTATTAAGCCAGAAGAAGTTTTGTACATGGGAGATGATTTACCTGATTTGCCTGTTTTAAATCAGGTTGGAATGCCTTGCTGCCCTCATGATGCTGTAATGGAAGTAAAGAATGCTTCTCAATACATTTCCAATATAAAAGGAGGTCAAGGTTGTGTTCGTGACGTTATTGAGCAAACTTTGAAAGCACAAAATAAATGGCTAGATAAAACCGATGTTATTATACCCTCTCGATAGCTATAGAGTAGTGAAAACTCAATGAGCAAAACTTAGTAAATTTAAAATATTATGATGCTACAAGAAAAATTACAACATCGAAATATTATTTTGGCTTCACAATCTCCTAGAAGAAAGGAACTTATCAAGAGCTTGGATATTGATTTCCAAGTTCAGGTAAAACCGGTTGAGGAACATTACTCAAGTAACTTAAAAAGAGAAGAAATCACTCATTATTTGGCTGTATTGAAAGCGGCTGTTTTTACAAGTTTAAAAAAAGAAGATATTGTGATTACTTCAGATACAATTGTTTGGTTTAATAATACCCCATTAGAAAAACCAAAAAATCAAGAAGAAGCATCAAACATGTTGCAAAAATTATCTGGTAAGAAGCATGAAGTTATAACTTCAGTTTGTTTAACTTCCCTTGAGAAACAAATGTTAGAATATGATGTAACCCAAGTTTATTTTAAAGAATTTTCACAAGAAGAAATAGCATTTTATATCGAGCAATTTAAACCCTTTGACAAAGCAGGATCTTATGGGATTCAAGAATGGTTAGGGTATATAGGTGTAGAAAAAATAAAAGGATCTTATGTCAATGTAATGGGATTACCAACCCATTTACTATATAAAATGTTAAATGAGTTTATATCATAAGATTGAAATGAAATGATCTAATAAAGTAACCCGTT
>JBKDZS010000011.1:0-2518 GCA_047971445.1 Flavobacteriales bacterium | reverse complement strand
GCATCGTGTGCATTTGAATTTATTTATTTTGCTCGACCTGATTCTAATTTTGAAAATAAAAACATTCATAAAATTCGTGTGAAAAGTGGAGAAAAACTATACGAACAATCTCCTGTTGATGCAGATGTTGTTATTGGGGTCCCCGACTCAGGAATCCCCTCTGCTATTGGTTATTCTAGAGCATCAGGTATACCTTTTGAGCCTATTTTGGTAAAAAATCGTTATATGAGTCGTTCTTTTATTGTACCAACTCAAGAAATGAGAGAACGTGTAGTAAATCTAAAATTAAACCCTATTGAATCCGAAATTAAAGGGAAACGAGTGGTGGTTTTAGACGATTCTATTGTTCGGGGAACTACGAGTAAGCGTTTAGTAAAGATTTTAAAAAATGCAGGAGCAAAGGAAATTCATTTTAGGAGTGCTTCTCCTCCCATTATTGCACCCTGTTTTTTGGGAATTGATACACCGAATAAAGAACAATTGATATCAGCCAACATGACTATAGAAGAATTGAGAAAATATATGGATGTAGACAGTTTGGATTTTTTGACAGTAGATAATTTAAAATGTATTTTGGGATCTTCTAATCATTGTTTTGGGTGTTTTACAGAACAATACCCCATAACAAAAAGTTAGAAAGAATGAGATATTTATAAAAAAATAAAATTACAGACATGTCAACTTATAAAGAAGCAGGCGTAGACAAAGAAGCAGGTTACGCTACAGTAAATAAAATAAAAAAAGCAGTTCAATCAACATATAATGAAAATGTATTGAACGGACTGGGTGGTTTTGGAGCTTTTTTTGCCTTAAAAGATTATAAAAATCCTGTTTTAGTAAGTGGTACTGATGGAGTAGGTACAAAACTACGTATCGCTTTGGATGTGAAAAAATACGATACTATTGGAGTAGATTGTTTTGCTATGTGTGCTAACGATATTTTATGTCACGGTGCTAAACCTTTATTTTTTCTTGATTATTTAGCTTGTGGAAAACTTGATTCAGATATTGCCTCTGAGATTATTTCAGGGATAACGGATGCCTGTAAACAAACGGGTACAGCTTTAATTGGAGGAGAAACGGCTGAAATGCCGGGTATGTATCAAATAGGAGACTATGATATTGCTGGATTTTGTGTAGGAGCAGTAGAACGAGATGAAATAATTGACGGTTCAAAAATAAAGGAGGGCGATGTCATTATAGCACTTCCTTCAAGTGGATTTCATAGTAATGGATTTTCTTTAATTCGAAGTGTTTTTGTAGATTTTAATGAAAATTTTAACGATAAACCCCTTTATGAAGAATTATTAAAACCAACTAAATTATACCAAAATAGTGTTTTCTCTATTTTAAAAAAATACCCATTAAATGGAATTGCTCATATAACAGGAGGTGGGTTAATTGAAAATATACCTCGTATTTTACCTAAAGGATTAACCGCTTTGATAGAAAAATCAAAAATTCAAATTCCCGAAATTATGTTGGAATTATCTAAGCGAGGAAACATAACTTTAGATGAAATGTTTGGAACCTTTAATATGGGAGTAGGAATGGTTTTGGTTGTAGATTCAGAAAAAACAACAGCCGTATTGAATCATATCCATTCAGAGAATGAAAAAGCTTATGTAATAGGAGAAATTACAAAAGGGGAAGATAGCAATATTATATGGAAATAAAAGAATTGGTCAAAATGAATAATAATTATAAAAAGGCATACATAGCAGGAGGTTGTTTTTGGGGAATGGAAGATCTATTTAGAAAAAGGAAAGGGATTCAAGATACAGAAGTGGGCTATCTAGGGGGAATGAATAAATACCCTACCTATAAAAATCATCCAGGGCATGCTGAAGGTATTGAACTAACCTATAATTTAGATGAAACTTCGTTTGAAGAAATATTAGATTATTTTTTTAGAATTCATAATCCTACCACAGAGAATAGGCAAGGAGATGACATAGGGACAAGTTATAGGTCAGCTATATTTTATCAAAATGAAGAAGAAAAAGAATTAGCACAAAAAATTATAAAAATTGTAGAGGACTCTAAAAAGTGGGGTGATTCAGTAAAAACTACTTTAGAACCTTTTACAGAATTTTGGAAGGCAGAAGCAGAACATCAAGATTATTTGGTAAAAAAACCAGATGGCTATACATGTCATTTTGAAAGATTTGAAAGTTTTATTTAATGTCTATAAATTGAATACCCATCCCTTTTATTAGAGAGCTTTGAGCAGGATTTAATTCTATGAAGAGGTATTTTGAGCTCTAGTTTCAAATGAAGTAGTTATAGGGTTTTAGTTTATAGTGTATTTGTAAAAAAATTATATTATGATTTTCACTAACTCATTTTTATTCACAACTAGATTAAGTATCCTATAGACTTGTATGAAACCAACTATGAGTTTAGACTAAAATAAATTAATCTTTTTTAGTATCCTCTTTTGGTGGAAATACCATATCCACTCGAGCAGTTTCTGTATTAATTTTAAGCCCTGCATCAAATTTATTACCCGATTTGG
>JBKDZS010000010.1:0-5575 GCA_047971445.1 Flavobacteriales bacterium | reverse complement strand
AAATAACAGGAACACCAATACAAATATCATTCAATCCATACTCGCCTTCTAGCATAGCAGAGCAAGGGAAGATTTTTTTCTGATCACATACAATAGCTTGAACTAAAGCAGATACAGCTGCACCAGGAGCATACCAAGCTGATGTCCCTAGCAAACTTGTTAAAGTAGCTCCTCCAACCATGGTTTCTTGGGCTATTTTTTGCAACTTATCCTCTGATAAAAATTGAGATACAGGAATTCCGTTATAAGTAGCCAATCGAGTTAAAGGCAACATTCCTTTATCAGAGTGTCCACCTATTACCATTCCATGAACGTCAGATGCTGGGCAATCCAACTCCTCACTTAAACGATACTTAAACCGTGCGCTATCCAAAGCACCTCCCATCCCTATAATTCTATTTTTTGGTAACTTTAACTCTTTATGAGCTAAATAAGTCATCGTATCCATCGGGTTGGAAACTATGATAAAAATAGTATTTGGAGAATGCTCTAAAATACTGGTTGTTACAGATTTTACAATTCCTGCATTAATGCCAATCAACTCTTCACGAGTCATTCCTGGTTTACGAGGAATACCTGACGTCACAACAACAATATCAGAATTTGCAGTTTTTGTATAATCATTTGTACTCCCTGTAATTTTGGTGTCAAAACCATTTAGAGTAGCTGTTTGCATTAAGTCCATGGCCTTTCCTTCTGCATACCCTTGCTTAATGTCTAATAAAACTACTTCCGTTACAAAATTCTTAATTGCAACATATTCTGCACAACTTGCACCAACACTTCCTGCTCCTACTACTGTTATTTTCATTTTATCGTAATTTATATTTGATTTAAGCTAAATCCTAAATGTAGTGAAATTCTCTTAAATACGTTCTATTTCAAAATTAAAATTATTTAAACTCTTCAGAATTTAACTCTACAGGAAATTGTTTTACATTTTCTGGTATGTCCTGAGTTAAAGCACTTAGGAATGTTTTGATTTCTCGAATATTTTTCTTTCCTATTTCTCTTCCTAATTGTACTGTACCCATTATTTTAATAGCTTCTTCCAAATCTGCTACACTCCCATCATGAAAATACGGACCTGTTTTCTCTACGTTACGTAATGTTGGTACTTTAAACATAAATAAGTCATCTTCATTTTTAGTTTCTTGATAACGTCCGCTGTCTATCTTATTACTTTTCGTATATGTCCAATAATCTGGTTTTATTACACCAAATTTTTGGTACATAGAACCTCCTACATTACTTCCTTGATGACAATCTGTACACTTTAAATCAATGAAAGTTTGCAACCCCTTTCTTTCATTTTTAGAAAGGGCTTTAATATTTCCTTTTAAAAACTCATCAAAACGAGAGGGTGTTATCAGTTCTTCACGTTCAAAACAACCTATTGCTTTCTTAAAGTTTTCAAATGTTATAGGATTGTTTTCATTTGGAAAAGCTTCTTTAAACAAATTTTGATAACCCTTAACTTTTTTCAATCGATCTATTAAAAATTTCTCAGAAGGAATGTTATGTTCTACAGGGTTTAATACAGGGCCTCCTGCTTGTTCTTCTACATCAGCAGCTCGTCCATCCCAAAATTGAACAAAATGATTAGCTGCATTAAAACTTGTAGGTGAATTTCTTCCTCCTAACTCTCCTGTATCACCTGGTGAAAAAGCTTTATTATCTACTCCAAATGTTTCTAATCCGTGACATGAATTACAACTAATATTTCCATCTTTAGACACTCTAGTATCGTGGTATAATATCTTTCCCAACTTAACCTTAGCTTCATTAACAGGATTATCCGCTTTATGTGTAATTTCTAAAGGCTCAAAAAAATCTTGAGCTGCTTTTAATAATTTTTTATCGCTTTTGGTTATAACATCTTCCTTTTTTATAGGTGTTGCTTTTTCTTTCTCTTTTCCACAAGAAATAAACAAACTCATAATCATTAAGCTGTATACTATTTTTTTCATTTTATTAGATTTTATCTGTTGCTACTCCAAAGTAAGTCTAGAATGATTTGAAACACATGATATTAATCAATAATTATGTACACTTATCTTAAGAATCACATAAAGCAGTGTTTATCAGTGTATTAAATTCATTTTCAATTGCATAGTTTTTTTTTATACCACAATAAGTATCCTCTATTTAAGTGCCTTTAAAACATCATTTAATTTCTTTAACCTTATGACCATTAGTTACACAAATTCAACCTCTACATTACCTTCTTCATCAATTTGTGTCAACTGAACTCTCATTATCGTGTTAACTAAAGCAACATTATATTTTGTACGAACACGTACATAGTTTTCTGTAAACCCGTGAATAAATCCTTCTTTATTTTCATTTTCCCACAATACTTCCCGAAAAGTTCCTATCTGAGATTCATAAAAAGCTCTTCGTTTTTTTGCCGATAAACCACGAAGCATTTTACTACGCTTATGACGAATGTTTTGAGGAACAACCCCTGCCATATTAACAGCTTCTGTATTAGGTCTTTCAGAATACGAAAAAACATGAAGATAAGCTATATCTAAATTGGCTAAAAAATTATACGTTTCTAAAAAAATTTCATCAGTTTCTCCTGGGAAGCCAACAATTACATCTACTCCAATACAAGCATGAGGTAATAACTCCTTTATTTTGCATATCCGATCAACATATAATTCTTTTAAATAACGACGCTTCATCGCTTTTAAAATTTCATTACTCCCACTTTGTAAAGGCACATGAAAATGGGGTACAAAATACTTTGATTGCGCACAAAACATTATAATTTCATCTTTAAGCAAGTTGGGTTCTATCGAAGAAATTCTTAAACGTTCAATTCCCTCAACCTCATCTAATGCTTTTACTAAGTCTAAAAAAGTATGTTTGTGTTTTTTATTTCCAAATTCTCCTTTACCATAATCTCCTATATTAACACCTGTCAAGACAATTTCCTTAACCCCTTGTTGTGAAATTTTTTGAGCATTTAGCAACACATTCTCTAAAGTATCTGACCTAGAAACCCCTCTAGCTAAAGGAATTGTACAATACGTGCATTTGTAATCACAACCATCTTGTACTTTTAAAAAAGCTCGAGTTCGATCCCCTAAAGAATAGGATCCTACATAAAAATTAGCTTCTTCGATTTCACAAGAATACACTTGTCCTATTTCTTTTTTTGAAAGATCTTTTAAATAATCCGTAATCTTGAATTTTTCCGTAGCACCTAGAACTAGATCTACTCCATCAACTTCTGCAATTTCTTTTGGTTTTAACTGCGCATAACATCCTACCGCAATCACAAAAGCTCGATCATTGTGTTTTAAACACGATTTTACTATTGTTTTAAATCGTTTATCTGCATTATCTGTCACGGAACAAGTATTGATTACATAAATATCAGCAAACGAATCAAACGAAACCCTGTCAAAACCTTCTTCTATAAAATTTCGGGCTATGGTTGATGTTTCTGCAAAATTTAACTTGCATCCTAACGTATGAAAAGCTACTTTACTTCTTTCTTGCATAACTATTTTGCTAAGATACAATCGTTTTTTGAGTTGTACGAATATTCCGATATCTTTGTCACAAAGAAAAAGACACGATCCTAAATGATTGAGAAAACAAAAAAAAGAATCATGATACCTTCAAAATATTTTCCCCATTTTTATATCTTTTATTTTTTATTTTCTACCCTGTATTCCTGTGGAGATCCTGTCGAAATTGATGATTCAAAAGTTTTTCGTCTAAATCGTTATGACGGAGTGAATTCATTAGACCCTGCTTTTGCTAAAACCCAAAGTAATATTTGGATAACAAATCAGTTGTTCAACGGATTAGTGCAATTGGACAATCAATTAAATATCAAACCCTCTATTGCCAAGAAGTGGTCTATTTCCGAAGATGGTAAAACATACCGTTTTACGCTAAAAAAAGATGTTTTTTTTCATAAAAGTAACATCTTTGGTTCCAAAAAGACACGAGCTGTAACAGCAGATGATTTCGTATATAGCTTCAATCGACTACTTGATAAACAAACAGCTTCTCCAGGCGCTTGGGTTTTAACTAATGTTAAAAATTTTAAATCTTTAAATGACACTCTTTTTGAAATCAATTTAAAGGAGTCTTTCCCTCCATTCTTAGGATTATTAAGTATGCAATACTGTGCTGTTGTTCCCAAAGAAGCTATAGATTTCTATGGTACTGAATTTAGATCAAATCCTATTGGAACAGGACCTTTTCAATTTAAAATATGGGAAGAAAATGTAAAACTAGTCTTACGTAAAAATCCTCTGTATTTTGAAAAGAATTTAAACGGAAAATCATTACCTTACTTAGAAGCGGTCTCTATTACTTTCTTACCCGACAAACACAGTGAGTTTTTACAGTTGATTCAAGGCAACTTAGATTTTATATCTGGTTTAGACCCTAGCTATAAGGATGAATTAATTTCAAAAAAAGGCGAATTAAACACAAAATACCAACAAAAGCTTTACTTAGAAAAACAACCGTATTTAAACACGGAGTATTTATGTTTTTATTTAGATCATAAACAGGCTATAGATAAACGACTTCGTCAAGCTATTAACTATGGCTTTGACCGTAAGAAAGTAATTCAATATTTACGAAATAATATTGGCATACCCGCAACAGGAGGTATGATTCCAAATGGACTACCTTCTCATTTTAACAAAGGGTATCATTACCATCCCAAAAAAGCTAAAAAATTAATTGAATCATATAAAAAAGAAAAAGGAACCCTACCTAAAATAACGTTAGCGACTACTTCTGACTATTTGAATATTTGTGAATACTTGCAGGCAGAATTAAATAAACTAGGGCTAAATATTCAAATTAATGTTACCCCTGGATCTACCTTACGAGAGGGTAAAGCAAATGGGAAGTTTCCCTTTTTTCGTGTAAGTTGGATTGTAGATTATCCTGACGGGGAAAATTACTTATCTTTGTTCTATTCAAAAAACCATGCGCCAAATGGACCTAATTATTCCCATTTTAAAAACACTCAATTTGATCTATGGTATGAAGAGGCTTTAAAGGAAACCACTACCTTCAAGCGACATTCCTTATACAAAAAAATGGATAGCCTAATGCTTTCAGAAGCACCCATCGTTCCTTTATACTATGATGAAGTGACTGTTTTTGTTAATCAAAAAGTACAAAATTTTAAAAGTAATCCCATCAACTTACTAAATTTAAAAGAAGTTCGGAAGATAGAGTAATAAAATATCCTGTATTTTAATATTACAACTAAATCTTTGACACCCCTATGTTATTACCTTACCTTATCATCCTTTCAGATCGCTTTTACATAGACTAGAAACCTGTTTGTACCACCTTCAAAGTCAATCAAGTAGCTTACTTACAAGATCTAAAAATTTACAAGACCTTAATAACGAATTGATTATACAAGCATAAATAAAAGTTAATTAGTATTAAAAATTACATTATTATGAATATTGATTTCTATTTTTATGCAAAATAAGAAATAATTATGAAAAATGTTTTATTAACCCTTCTAGGGATTCTATTTTTGATCGGTTGTTCTGAGGATGAACAAAGTACGCCA
>JBKDZS010000009.1:0-8900 GCA_047971445.1 Flavobacteriales bacterium | reverse complement strand
AAAGAACAAGTAGAAGCTATTTTACGTGCTTTAGAAAACGAAGAAAAATCCATTCAGAGGCAAATGTTTGATAAAGAAAGAAGGACACAAAATGCTACTAAAAAAAGAGAAAAAGATTGGTAAAAATGAATCGTTTACTTGTACATATTTGTGTTTTTATTTCATTCTATTCTGCAGCAGTTAAGGGGCAAGTTTCGTTCAATGCTATTTTAGAACAAAAGGAAGTATCAATTAATGAACTTTTTTCTATAACATTTCAATTAAAAATAGATGCTAAGGCTCATGAAATAGAAAATGTTCTTTACCCTGATTTTTCAGACTTTGATTTGGTGGGTAGCTCAAATACAACACAATCTAATTTAAAAAACTCTATCGTATCAAGGAGTTACACATTTAGAGCATTAAAGAAAGGGACTTTCAATATTGGACAAGCAAGTATCATTGTTGATGGAAAAATGTATAAGACCCAGTCTTTACAAATTAAGATAATAGGAGCATCCAAGCAAACACCCCCTAAAAAAAATAACACCCTTCCACGAAAAGGTGAAGTTTTAACGAATCATACTTCGAAAGACACCAAATTATTGGTTACAGCAACAAATTTATCACCTTATGTAGGAGAGCAAATTTTAATTAGTGTTCGTATTTTATCAAAAGATTACAATGTATTCCACCGTATTCGAAGATCAAAAGTGAACCGATTTAAAAATTTTGCAGCAATTGACTATCCTATAAATAGGGAAACGATTGAAGAAGAAAATTACCAGGGATCGGTGTATTATTCTCGATTAATAGCACAAAAAATTATTGTACCTCAGCAGGTTGGGAAAATTTCGTTGGAACCTTTTCAGTTAGAATTTCCTTTTTTAGTTAAAACCGATCAACGTGATTTTTTTGGAAGACCCGTCAATCAGTATGTTTGGGTCAAATTGGACTCTAACGAACTTGTTTTTGACGTAAAATCACTTCCTACAGAAGGAAAACCATCTAGTTTTAGTGGAGCTGTAGGGAACTTTAACTTGAATGTATTTTCAGATAAAAATAACGTCAATGCTGGAGAATCCATTCAATTTGATATTGAAGTTTCTGGAAAGGGTGATTTTAAAATGGTTACACTTCCGAAACTATCATTGCCTGATGAGTTGGAAATTTATGAGCCTAATACCCATGAGAGTGTAACATTAACAGAAGAAGGTCATAAAGGAAAAATTTCTAAAAGTTATGTTGTGGTTCCTCAATACAAGGGAAAATATGAAGTTCCTATTTTAGAATTTTCTTATTTTAATCCTAAAACAGGAAAATATGAAACAAAAGTTTCTGAAGATAGGGTATTAAATGTTGTTAAAGGGTCTGAAAAACCAATGCAACATCAGATGAATTCTATAGCAATAGCGCCTAGAATGGATTCTTTAGGACAGAATGAAGTGTTACGTCCTTTAAAAAAAACCTTAGTGTTTCATAATCCTGTTCTTTCCGAGAGTGCTATTTGGTTTATCATCTTGGGGGCATTATTTTTTATACCCTTAGTATTTGGGTTTCGTTTTCTTTTAAGAAAACAAAAAGAAGCTTATAAAGTATCCAAATCAAAAGAATCTTCTAAAAAGCATTTAGTAGATGCCAAAAAATACCTGAAAGGTAATGAGTCATTATCATTTTATAATGCTATAGAAAAGACACTTTATCATACATTATCTAAGCGTTTAAATATTGAGGCTTCTAATCATAGTTTATCTGAACTAAGAATACTTTTACAAGAACAAAATGTTTTAGAAGAACAGATAAATCAAGTTGAGGAAATTTTAAGCACTTGTTCTTTTCAAAAATATGCTCCTTCTAATTCAAGTAATTCGATGGAAACAATTTATCAAAAAACCATTCATTTCATCAATACGCTTAAAAAATAAATGAGAAAAAATCTTTTTATAGGGCTTCTGTTTTCTTTCATTGCCTTAGCAGCAACAGAAAAAAAAGACTTTCAGCCTATATTTCAAAAAGCCAATCAACTACAACAGAGTAGCCAATTTGAAGATGCTTTAAAATATTATCAAGATTTGGAAGCTTCGAATTTTCAATCAGAAGCTCTTTTTTATAATATGGGAAATTGTTATTACCACCTTAAAAAGTGGGGGTATGCAAGAGCTTATTTTGAAAAATCTTTAAAGCTAAATCCTATGGATGAAGCTACTATGATTAATTTAAACTTAACTTTAAAAGAAATAGAAGGTGTCCATTTTCAAAAGCGAAGCCTATTGGATAATCCTGTAAACTTTTTAACTCAATACTATTGGCTTTTGTGTGTTATGTGCTTTACTATTCTAGGGGTTATTTTATATTTTATTTTTAAATTTAGTTTAAATGAAAAATTAAAAAACACATCTTTAATCTTTTTTGTTTTAAATGGAATCTTTTTAATTTTTGCTTTGATTGGTTATTTTTCGTATTTCTTTGAAGAAAAAGAGGGTATTATTCTACATAATTCTGATGTATATGAAAATCCTATTGAAAGAAGTGATGTGTTAAAAAACGTAACTTTAGGTCAAAAAGTGAAAGTTTTGGAAAAAATGGAAGATTGGACTCAAGTACAAAGAGGAAAAAACATCTTTTGGATTAAATCAAAAGATGTTATGACATTACAGTCTTTTTAGGGGTATAATAAATACTTGGCTCTAATTTTTTTGAAATGCTCCAAACCAGGTTTCCAAGAAGCACGTATTTCTTTTTCACTAACCCCTTGATCAATCTGTTGTTTTAATTTTTTAGTTCCAGCTAATAAGTTTATAAAATCATTTTTTAACCAAAAAGCATGAGGTAAAGGTCGATTTTGTTCACGAGCCTGTATCAGCCATGAAAGGTTTAAACGGGTTAATTTAGGGTGATTTCTTAAATCTTCTCCATAGTTTATTTTTCCTTGATTTTTAGGGTGCTTTGCTCCTTCATTGGGTTTAGGTGTAAATTGAAAATCACTTTTTAAATAAGGTGCTCCATATACTTGAAAAGGGTAATTTGTTCCACGCCCAACACTAACTGTTGTACCCTCAAAAAAACATAAACTAGGGTATAACATAATGCTTTGAGCATTGGGTAAATTAGGAGAAGGCTTTACAGGTAAATCATACAGAGTTTGATGAGTATAATGATTCATTTTAATAACAGTTAAATCTGCTCTTATACCCTTTTTAAGCCATTTTTCACCGTTAATCATTAGAGCATATTCCCCAATGGTCATTCCGTATACTATTGGAACAGGATGCATCCCTATGAAAGATTTATTTTCCTTCTCTAAAATAGGACCGTCAATATAGTGTGCATTAGGATTAGGTCGATCTAAAAGAATCACTTTTTTATCTTGTTCTGCGGCAGCTTCCATAATGTAATGTAATGTGGAAATGTAGGTGTAAAAACGAACTCCAACATCTTGAATATCAAATAATAAAATGTCTATGTCAGCTATTTGAGAAGGTGTTGGCTTTTTATTTTTTCCGTAAAGTGATATGATAGGTAAGCCTGTTTTTAAATCTTTTCCATTTTGTACTATTTCTCCTGCATCTGCTTTACCTCTAAAACCATGTTCTGGTGAAAAAATAGTGGTAATATGAAGATCTTTTGAAAGTAAGAAATCAACCATATGTTGATTTTGTATCATACCCGTTTGATTGGTTACAACGCCAATTTTTTTATTTTTTAATAAAGAAAGGTACTCTGAAGTTTTTTCTACGGCTAATACTAATGCGTTTTGAGCTTTTTTTGATTGAGTAGGTTTCATTTCTGATGCATGATTTTCTTGGATATTATTTTTATCCTGAGCTCCACAGCTTGTAAAAAGAAAAACCATTAGGAACAGAAATAAATATGTATCTTTGATGATCTTCAAATTCATTATCATTGAGTTTAGCCTTATTTATAAGTAAGAAATTAATTGGGAGTAAAGGTAGCAAAAAAAAGATTTCTGCTACGATTATTTTCATTGCCCAAATTGCTGTTGCATTAGGTATTGTTGTTACACTGCTAACCATTTCTATTGGAGTTGGTTTTAGACAAAGTATTAAAGAGCGTCTTTCTGGTTTTAACGGTCATGTATTGGTAACGACTTATGAGGCAAATTCTTCTTTTGAAAGTTCTGCATTACACCAAGTAGATTCACTCACAACTATATTGAATCGTATGTCTGATATTGATCTCTTTCAAAAAGTAGTCATAAAATCGGGCATTATAAAAACAGATAGTTTATATGAAGGCGTTGTGATGAAAGGAGTTGGAACTGATTTTAATCGGGAAGTTTACCAAGATTATCTTGTACAAGGAAAAATTCCTCAATTCGGGAAACAAAATGATAGTATTTTACTCTCGGAACGTATTGCCAAAAACCTATACCTAGGCTTAGGAGATAAACTTTATATGTATTTTATCCGAGATGAAAAACCTGTTGTACGCAGCTTTTATTTGGCAGGGCTTTATAATACGGGAATTAAAGAAATTGATAAAAATATTATTATAGGTGATATAGAGCATGTAAGAAGATTGAATAGATGGAAAAATAAAGAGGTAGGAGCTATTGAAGTTTATGTAAAAAACATTAATGATTTACAAAAAGTTTCAGATATAATTTTTGATGAAGTTGGGCCACAATATTATGCCGAAAATGCTTTTCAATTAAATCCTCAAATCATCAGTTGGGTTGAATTATTTGATGTTAATATGGTTGTTATTATAGGTGTTATTTTTCTCGTGGTAGCCATTAATATTATTATGGCATTGCTTATTTTAATTATTGATCGTACCCCCATGATAGGAACTTTAAAAGCACTAGGGGCAACTAATTGGCAAATACGAAAGATTTTTCTTTATAATGCTATTTTTATACTCTCTTTTGGTTTGTTGGTAGGTAATGGTATTGCAATAACACTTTTATTACTTCAAAAATATTTTGGAATTGTGACATTGGATCCTGATTTTTATTATGTAGAAGAAGTGCCAGTTTATCTAAATGTGTTCTATATTTTGGTTGTCAATGGTATAGCAATCATATTATGTGCATTGGTTTTGATTATTCCTACTTATGTGATTTCTAAAATCCCTCCTATAAAAGCAATTAAATTTAGGTAATGTATAACCTCAGTAAGTTTATTTTAGGTTCAATTTAGATAATTTAAGAAAATGATTTACGTTTATTAGAAGAATGAATATAACCTTTCTAAAACCTTATTTTAAAAGATATTAAAAAAATAAAAAATAAGGATGTTAAACTAAAACTTTTTGGATTTATGTAAAGCTCAATTATCTGAATTTATAGGGGTAGAAACTGTATTTTTGATTTATGAAAAAAATGATGATATATATTGTTTTAGGAGGTGTTTTAAGTGTTTTAGGATGTCAAAAACGTGAGGAAGTAGTAGTTGAATCGCTTGAAGATCTTTCAAAATCGTTTTTATACAAAGGAATTACAGGGGATTCTTTGTTAATGCTTTTAAAAAGAGATTTTCAGGTAAAAGAATCGTATTCGTACACCAAAGCTAGGCATTTAATTTACGGAACTATTGATTTAAATGAGCACAATGAGTTGGAAACTATTTATACCCAATATACAATTAAGGTTAATACGTATGAACAACTTATCAATCAAGTGTATAATCAAGGGATAAATTGTGAACATGTGTATCCACAAAGTAAAGGGGCAAAGGCACTTCCAATGAAAAGTGATATGCACCACTTATTCCCGTGTAAAAAGAATGTGAATTCCGCTCGAAAAAATTATCGGTTTGCAGAAATAGAAGATGAGAAAACGGAACAATGGTTTTCTCAATCTACAATTTCAAATACAATTCCTTATAAAAATATCGATGATTATAGTGAGTTAGCACCTTATAGGTTTGAGCCTCGAGAGGAAGTTAAGGGTGACATAGCACGGGCAGTGATGTACTTTTATACGATTTACAAAGGGATTGCTGATGAAGCTTTTTTTAATGGGATGAAAAAGGAATTGATCCAATGGCATTATGAAGATCCTGTTTCTCAAAAGGAGCTAGATAGGAACAATGCAATAAAATATTATCAAGGAAATGACAACCCTTTTATTTTAGATAATACTTTACCAAAAAGAATATGGAGTAATAGTTAAAATTTCTAATCCAACATCTTTTTCCTTTCAGTTAGGGTTTTATAATGAATTTAGTTAAGAGGATTAGTATAGAAAAGCTTCCTATCTAAAAGTAGGAAGCTTTTTTATGATAAGTGGTTTTATCCACACTTTTTATTTGTAATCAATCTAATCATGTTTCTACATCATACCTGGCATACCACCACCCATTGGAGGCATAGGAGCAGGAGCTTCATCTTTTGGTATTTCTGTTACAATACAATCTGTTGTTAATAACATACCTGAAACAGAAGCGGCATTTTCTAAGGCTACACGAGTTACTTTAGTAGGGTCAATAATTCCGGCTTCAAGTAAATTAACATACTCATCTGTTTTAGCATTGTATCCGAAGTCTTTTTTCCCCTCAGCTACTTTTGCTACTACAACAGATCCTTCGCCACCAGCATTGGTAATAATTTGTCTTAAAGGTTCTTCGATGGCACGTTTTACAATCGCAACACCTGTCTCTTCATCTTTATTTTCTACTTTAACTGATTCTAATGATGCAATTGCTCGAACTAAAGCAACACCGCCTCCAGCAACGATACCTTCTTCAACTGCAGCACGAGTAGCATGTAGAGCATCGTCTACACGATCCTTCTTTTCTTTCATTTCTACCTCAGAGGCAGCCCCTACGTATAAAACTGCAACACCACCAGCCAATTTAGCTAGACGCTCTTGTAGTTTTTCCTTATCGTATTCAGAGGTTGTAGCTTCAATCTGTGATTTGATTTGGGCAACACGTTCTTCAATTTTTGTTTGATCACCAGCCCCATTTACAATAGTCGTATTATCTTTATCAATAGATACTTTTTCGGCAGAACCTAACATTTCAAGAGTGGTTTGATCTAAAGCCATTCCAAGCTCTTCTGTAATTACGGTTCCATTAGTTAAGATAGCAATATCTTCTAGCATTGCTTTTCTACGATCACCAAATCCAGGTGCTTTTACAGCTGCCACTTTTAAACCTCCTCTTAACTTATTTACTACCAAAGTAGATAAAGCTTGTGCTTCAACATCTTCAGCAATAATTAATAAAGGACGTCCTGACTGTGCAATGGGTTCTAGAATAGGTAAAATATCGTTTAGATTTGCGATTTTTTTATCGTGTAATAAAATATAAGGGTTCTCTAAGTCAGCTAGCATCTTTTCGGTGTTTGTTACAAAGTATGGAGAAATAAACCCTCGGTCAAATTGCATACCTTCTACTACATCAACGGTTGTATCTGTCCCTTTAGCTTCTTCCACAGTAATAACACCTTCTTTTCCTACTTTTTTAAATGCTTCAGCTATTAAAGAACCAATAGTGTTGTCATTATTAGCTGAAATAGCAGCTACTTGTTGAATTTTATCAGAGTTTTCACCTACTTCTTGTGACTGTGATTGTAAGTTAGCAACTACTCCTTCTACTGCTTTATCAATACCTCTTTTTAAATCCATAGGATTAGCTCCTGCAGCAACATTTTTAAGTCCCTCACGAACGATTGCTTGGGCGAGAACAGTAGCTGTTGTAGTACCATCTCCTGCTAGATCATTTGTTTTTGAAGCAACTTCTTTTACCATCTGAGCACCCATATTTTCAATAGGATCTTCTAATTCAATTTCTTTTGCAACAGAAACTCCATCTTTGGTTACATGAGGTGATCCAAATGATTTTTCTAATACAACATTACGTCCTTTAGGACCTAAAGTAACTTTCACAGCATTAGCTAAGGCATCAACACCTTTTTTTAACCCATCTCGTGCTTCTATATCAAATTTTATATCTTTTGCCATTATTTTTTATTTTAGCTATAAGCTTTTAAGCAAATAGCGATTAGATTAAATTATTTTATTTCTTTTAGTAGTCTGTCTATATAATTCCTAAGACATCGGATTCTTTCATGATTAACAAATCATTTCCTTGCCAATTAAGCTCCGTACCAGAATATTTTCCATATAAAACGATATCTCCTTCTTTAACAGTCATGGGTTCATCTTTTTTTCCTGGACCAACAGCAATAATTTTTCCTTGTTGAGGTTTTTCTTTTGAATTATCAGGAATGATAATTCCACTGGCAGTTTTAGTTTCTGCAGCTTGTGGCTCAATTACCACGCGATCTGCTAACGGTTTGATTTGATTCATTATGTTTATTTTTGAATTTTAAATTATGTACAGTTATTTACTAAAAAAATGCCAAATATTAATTTATGACAAAATGGTATAAAAAATGTCACCTTAGTGACAAGGTGACATTTTTATGAGTTATAATAAGATTTTATTTTTCTTCTGAGGGTGTATCTATAGGCTGTTCTTGTTGTACAGGGGTTTCAATAGATGTAGTTACTTCTTTTTTATCTCTCATAATAAAATTAGCTATTAAAGCAAGCACAGCAATAACAACAGCCAAGGTCCATGTTGCTTTTGTTAGAAAGTCATTGGTGCGTTGAACACCGAACATTTGGGAACCTCCACCTGAGCCTCCAAAAGAAGATGATAATCCTCCCCCTTTAGGATTTTGAACCATAATAACTAACACGATAGCTACACAAGCTACTCCGATTAATATCATTAAAATTAAAGCTGCTCCGCTCATAATTATTACTTTTTATCTAAATTTTTTATTGCTTTGATCTGGTCTGCAAAGAAACCACTTTTTTCTGGATATTTCAAACTTAATATTTTAAAAGCCTGAATAGCTTTACTATATTTCTTTTGTTCAACATATATATTAGCTAAGGTTTCGGTCATTAAATTTTGATTTTCAGTTATGCTGTTTAAAGCAAT
>JBKDZS010000008.1:0-7325 GCA_047971445.1 Flavobacteriales bacterium | reverse complement strand
TGAGTTTAGACTAAAATAAATTAATCTTTTTTAGTATCCTCTTTTGGTGGAAATACCATATCCACTCGAGCAGTTTCTGTATTAATTTTAAGCCCTGCATCAAATTTATTACCCGATTTGGCAGTAAAGCCTTTTAAAATACTAGTTTCACCTTTGATTAAAAGAGTTTCAATTTGTTTTTCAGTTAATTTTTTTTGTGCAATAGTTTTAGGGAGGTAAAAATTACAGTTACCGTTATTGTATTTATTATTGGTACAAAAAGCAGATTTAGGAGCATGTTTAATTTTTCCTTTTTTACAACAGGGACAATCTTGTAAAGAGGGGTCTACAAAAAGTTTAAATTTTCCTCCTGTTTCTTTCATTTGTTTGGTAATTAAACAAGTGTATTCTTTTATTTGTTTAGAAAAAACTTTGTAATCCAGCTTTCCACGTTCTATTTGTTTTAATTTATATTCCCAATCTCCAGTTAATTTGGGAGATAAAATGGCGAATCCATCTAAGTTTTTTACTAGTTCAATTCCTAATTCAGTAGGATGTAGCTTTGATTTTTTGCGCTCAATATATCCTCTTTTAATTACAGTTTCAATAATGCTTGCGCGAGTAGCAGGAGTACCAATTCCCTTTTCTTTCATAGCATCAGCTAAATCAGAGTCTTCATCATCTAGTAATTTACCAGCAGTTTCCATTAGTTTTAGTAAAGTAGCTTCTGTTAAAATAGGGGGAGGGGTTGTTTTTTTAGCAAGAATTTCTTTGGCTCTTACATCTGTGTTATCAGCTTTTTGTAAGGGAGGTAAAATTGAATCTTCATCCTCTTTTGTTACTTGATTTCCATCAAATATCTTAAATCCAATATCTTTTAAAATGTTTCCTCTAGCAATTAATTCTACACCTTCGGATTCTAAAATTAATTTGGTAGAATCTTTCAAAATAGGCTTATGAAAAGCTTTGCAAAATTGAAATAAAGCTAATTTATAAACATTGCGTTCTCCTTCAGATAATCCTTTAGGGTTTTTTCCTGTAGGAATAATAGCATGATGATCCGTTACTTTCTTATCGTTAATAGGTTTTTTATTACGACATTCTAAAATAACGTCAAGAGCTTCTGTATAGTTTTTTAATTGAAAATTCTTTAAAGTTTCAAATGTTTGATAGATATCCTTAATCATATCACTACTTAAGTAACGACTGTCTGTTCTTGGATAGGTTAAAACTTTATGCTTTTCGTATAAATTCTGTGCGAATTGTAAAGTTTCTTGAGCAGAATAACCGTATTTTTTATTAGCTTCTGCTTGCAAAGAAGTTAAATCAAAGGGAAGGGGTGTTGTCGTTTTGTTTTCTTTTTTTTCAACTTCTTTAACCGTAGCTTTTTCATTGATTTGATTGAGAATGATTTCAGCATCTTCTTTTTTATCAAAACGTCCTTCTACGTTTGCTTTAAAATCTTGTTCATGGCTATTTAATAGAACCGTTATTGTAAAATAATCTTTAGGAATAAAATTTTGATTTTCTAAAAAACGATTTGTAATTAAGGCAACAGTGGGGGTTTGAACACGTCCTACACTTAACATTTTACCTGTATTAGCACTTCTTGTTAAAGCTATGGAGCCATTTAAACCTACTAGCCAATCTGACTCGGCACGAGCACGAGCAGAGTAATACAAATTATTATACTCTAAACCATTTTTTAAGGTGGAAAATCCTTTTTTTATAGCTTCATCTGTCATAGATGAAATCCACAAGCGTTTAAAAGGAACCCGTGTTTTAGCCATAAGGTAGATGTAACGAAAAATAAGTTCTCCTTCACGTCCAGCATCCGTTGCATTAATGATTTCATCGGCTTCTTTAAAAAGCTTCTTAATCGTATTAAATTGCTTTTTTTTCCCTGAATCATCAGAAACTTGGATATCTAATTTTTCAGGGATTACAGGAAGATTGTTTAGACTAAGATGTTCCTGATATTTTTTGATATTGGCAAGTTCTATTAAATGACCAAAAGCATAGGTTACGGTGTAATCATTACCGCTCATATAGCCATCATGTCGCTGGTTAGCTCCTACTATTTTGGCAATATCTCTTGCTACGGATGGTTTTTCAGCTAGTATAACTTTCATTATTGATATAGTTCAAAACAAAGGACAAAGATAATCTTCTTCTTTTGTTCTGAAGGTACGTTATAATAAATATTTGATTATAAGCTATCAATTTGAGTCATTTCATGAACAATAAAGTCTTTAATAAACCCTTCTGTATTTTTCATGTATTGTTTTATATGAGATGTTTGCATATGGTCTAACCATAAAGAACGGGTTTTCCAATTTTCAAAAAAGATAAAATGTTCAGGATTTTCATTATTGCAATGTAAGTCGTATTGTACACACCCTTCTTCTTCTAAAGTAGGTTTAATTAATTTTTGTAATTCGCTTTTTAAAAGAGCTCCTTTTCCTTTTACAGCATAGATATTCGCTACGATGGTTAAATTTTTTGTATGCATTATATAATAGTTTATTTAAAAGCTTGAATAGCTTGTTGTAAAGTTTCGTGTTTTCCTACATCAATTAAAGTATCTCCTGAATGAGGGTAGCCCAAGATAGTATGGGTTTTGGAAATTTTCAAATAAGGATCAATAATAGAATGCTTGTCAGATCGATCCATGAGGTTAATGAAAGCAGGAGAAATAATATGAATTCCACTAAAAGCAAATTCTATTAAGGGTAGATTAGATTTTGAAACCACTTTTTCATTGGTAATTTTATTACACCAACCACTTAATTCTGTTTGATTGTTGAATAGTAATTTTCGAGAACTGTTTCTATTAGAGACTGCTAATGTTGCTAAAGGTTTCTTCTTGAAATGAAAATCGATCATATTTTGTAAATTCATATCTGTTAAAATATCAACATTCATAACAATGAAATCTTCTTCAGATAGAAAGGGAGCAGCTTTTTTTAAACCACCTCCGGTTTCAAGAACTTCTTTTTGTTCATCAGAGATCTCGATGTTCATTCCAAAATAGTTATTTTCTTCTAAGTGTTGAAGTATTTTAGCTCCAAAATGATGGATGTTAATAACAAAATTAGTAATTCCATACGAATTTAGATATTCTATATTTCGTTGTAGAAGTGTTTTTCCATTTATAGGAACGAGTGCTTTAGGAATATCATTTGTAATAGGGCGCAGTCGAGTTCCCAAACCCGCGCAAAAAAGCATTGCTTTCATTAATTTTAGGATACTAGAGTTGATAAATTATAAAAATACGACATATTACCTAATACATTTTGTTAATCCAATTTTTAGCCTCTTGCTCTCTGTGAAAGGGTTCGGTTACAATACCGTATTTTTCCTTTAAGTGCTTAGCTGTAGCATCAGCAGAATATACTGACCGATGTTGACCACCTGTACAACCAAACATAATGTGTAAGCTTTCAAATCCTCGGTTTATATAATCTTCTACGGTAATATCAATTACACTAAATATATTTTGAATAAATTCGGGCATGCGGGTTTTATTTTCTAAATAGTCAATAACTTCTTGATCTCTTCCTGTTTGTGTTTTATATTGATCGATTCTTCCAGGATTTAAGATACCACGGCAATCAAATACAAATCCACCACCATTTCCTGATGAATCTTTAGGAATCCCTTTTTTATAAGAAAAACTGCCTACTTTAATTTTTAATTTGGAATTATTTGCTGATTTTTTCACACTAAATTTATTTTTAATAGCTGTTGAGGTAATTTTTTGTAGTAACTGAAAGAGTTCGGGTATTTTTATATCGAGAGTATTATTTTGTAAAAACCATTCAAGATTTTCCAGAGTAGGTAGAATGCTCGTTATAAAAGTTTGTTTTTTTTCGAATAATCCTCGGAACCCATATGCACCTAATACTTGAATTAAACGAATTAAGATATAACCATTGTATTCTTTTTTAAAAATTTCTGTTTGTAGAGGTTGATCAAGTTGTTTATTAGCTGATACAATATAATCATCCAATAAGTTTTCACGCCATTCCATAGGTAGGTTAGCTCGTGATTGCCATAATAAAGACGCAACATCATAGTGTATAGCCCCTTTCATTCCTCCTTGAAAATCTATAAAAAAAGGTTGGTTGTTTTGTATTTGAATGTTACGACTTTGGAAATCCCGAAACATAAAATATTGATGATCGGTTTGTGTTAAATAGGCTATAAAAGTATCAAAATCATCAGCTAGTTTTTGTTTGTCATAGGAAATATTCAAAGCATCTATAAAACAAAACTTGAAATAATATAAATCAGCAATAATGGTTTGATAATCAAAACTTCTAGTAGAAAAGCATTTAGAGTAATCTAGGTTTTGATGCCCTTTGATTTGCATGAAAGCTAATTTTTCTAATGCTTGCTTATAAAGATTATATGTAGCAGTCGTATAGCCTTCTTTTTGTAGCATATTTAGTAAAGAAATAGCTCCAAAATCTTCTTGAATATAGATATGATTATTTTCAGCTATAGCAATCAGTTCAGGGACTAAGTTTTGATTTTTAAAATGTTTAGTAAAATAAAAGAAAGCTTCATTTTCACTAACATTATCTGAATAAGTTCCTATGAGTGTTTTAGCTTTTGTATGTATTCTGAAGTACCTACGGTTAGATCCTGATCCAGGCAATACATCAACTTGTGAAATGGTAATACCTTGTTGCTTTAGTAAAGAGTGAAATGTATCGATAATAGTTTCCGTTGACATAGGCACTTTATTGAAAACAAATATAGTAAAATCAATAGAATATGTTTAACTATTTAAATGTTTAAAAAAGTTTGGATGGAATTATTTTTCCAATAAGGTTATCTTTTCTAAAATGAGGCTATGGTTCAATTGCAAATCTTTTTCAAAAAGTAAGGTGTCTTTTGTAATAAATAAGGTTGCTGGTAGTAGTCCGTTCCAAGAAGAGTCTACAGTAGTAAAAGAAGAAGGTTTGTAATAAAAGTCATTTTTTCTGAAAGAATTTTTCACTTTTACTAAAGTAGGCTTATAATCTAGGTTAATTTGGATAACCTGATAATTTTTGCTTTTTTCAGAATTAAGAAATTCTCTATTTTTTAAGGACTTTTGACTTCTTTTAGCCCAAAAATTGATAATATATAAGCTATCGTTAGGAATTTTTTTTAAAGCTAAAAAAGAAGAGTCGTTAAGAGAAGGGATAGAATCATTTTCACTATAGGTATAATGAAAAGCTCTTTTAAGTAGGTTTTTTTTTTGACATGCCATACTTAAAAGAATAACTATTATGGTATAAAAACTAGTTCGAAGCATTTTTTAAATAGATTTCAATATCAGAAGCATTCAATCCTAAAGCTTCTATTTTACCATCTTTATCAATAATAACACTACTGGGAACTTGCCGTAGGGCAAAACGTTGTGCAATTTCAGATTTGATACCAAGTTCACTAAAAATAATAGGAAGCTTATAATTATTAAATTCATAGAGTGCTTTTACTTTTTCTAAATTATGGTCTAAATTAATAACAAAAACAGCAGCTTTTTTAGAGATAGTATGATCCAGTTGGTTTAAGAGTAAAGCATCGGTTCTACTTTGTAAATTAGTTGTTTTCCAAAAATAGAGTACAGAACGTTTATTTTTAACAGGGATTGTATATTCTTTGTTTTCAGTGTTTTTTACGATAATGGGAGAAACTGTTTGTCCAATTTGAGTTGTATTCATTCCTTTGATATAAGTATTTAGTTCTTTACCAAAGTAGGTCTGTTTAATACTATCGTTTAGGCTTAAGTAGATCGAATCATACCAATGTTTTTTAAGTGTGTTAGGCAAATAGTTTAAGGCAATAAAGGGAGACAGTTGTGTATTTCCATTTTTTGTTGCATAATTTAGAGCAATCATGGTTTTAGAATTTCGATTTTTTTTCATCTTAGTTAACCATTGCTTGGCACCATATTCGTCTTGGTTTTGAATAGCCAAAGTATAATGATTATAATAATTTTGGTAGGATGCATCACGTTTTCCCATATAATTTAAAAAACGTGTTAAATCTTTTTGTGTTTGAGTTCCATAAGCTTTATAAGTATGTAAAGAGTCCATATGAGTTTTTAGTAGAACAGGGTTACCTGGTTCTACAAAGACAGGCATAGGCATTCGGTTTTTAATTTGAACCCAGTACAAATCAGGATGATTTATTTTTTTTGTAAAGGTAAAGGTTTCGGTATCTTCTATTTGTAAAGAGTCAACAGGAGTAATTTCCCCGTTAATATTTTGATGTAAATAAATAGTGGCTTTGCGAAGTCCTTTAATATCAGCATTAATTATTAATGCATCTTTCTCAGGAGCTGTTGAACAACTAAAAATCATGATAGATAAAGTAGCTAAAGAGATTCGAATGATTTTGTTCATTGATTATAGATTATGATGTTCTCCAAAATTCAAAAATAGGAATCTTCTGTTAAAAACTCACATCCATCCCTAATTTTATTCCAAATCGATCTATGGTGGGATTATTTAAATAATTTCCTCTCCAGTTAAAATCAATTCTAAAAAAACGAATATTTCCAAAACCTATATTTTCAATACCAAAACCATATTCATAATAAGGTTTATTATTGGAAAAACCATAACTACGAATATTGGTACGTAATGTATTATCTGCAATCATATTCAGGTTGTCATTTGATAACTTTCCCCAAGCTCCTCGTAGGAAAAAAACTTCTCGTAATTTCCATCTTTTAAATAATGGAATCCTCCCTAATAAACGTCCTCCTAAATGGTGTTCAAATTGTAATGTAGCATATCGGTCTGTAACAAATTCATAAAAATTCATTAAACCGAAAGTGTTTTTTACATAACCGAAAGATTGATTTGCAGGAATGATGTTCATTAAGGAAAGAGGAACATCACCGACTATTTTCCCTAGTGTGATGGTTGTTTCCAATTTTCCAAGTGTATTTAATAAGATAGGTTGTTTGTAAAAAAAATCCATTCTATCATAATTGAAATTAGAATTTATTACACCTTTTAGACCTTTTGAATATTTAAAAATTATAGTAGGGTATACTCCTGCCTTATGATGATTGTGACGCTCGACTCCAGCACCGGAATATTTTTTACCAGGCTCTGTTGAAAATGAAATTCCAATATGAGAATCTGTTAAATGATCAAAAGATTGTGTTGTATGAGTTGGATCAGGTCTTAAATAATAATTTGAATTAAAGTTTTTATGGGCAGATTTTATGGTTTGGTAAGTTCCGTCAAGACGTAAAATAGAATTAGTTGCTAATTCAAAAGAAGTAAAGAGGTTTGTCTTGTTAACAGAACTGAGTTTATCGTTTATACCACTAGTTA
>JBKDZS010000007.1:0-4075 GCA_047971445.1 Flavobacteriales bacterium | reverse complement strand
TTATACAAAGGAATATGTACGTCTGTATACTATTTCTTCTGAGGCACAATGGAAGTCCAATACGTATATTGTTAAAGAAGATCTTGAAACAGAGAAGTTGGTACAACAAGCAGACGAAGATTTTGCAAAGTTTACAGGAAGTAAGTATAATATTGAACAAGCTCAAAATTTTTTAGAACAAGAAGCAGTATTAAAACCTGTTCAAGTACGTCAATTAAAAGCTATTCTATATGGAGCAGCCAATAATCCGGAAACGGTTACTGATTTAGTTTCCAAGAGAATAGAGGCGCAAAATGCACAAAATACAGCCCTATTTGGTTATACATTTAAGGTAAATGGTACAGAAGTTAGTACAAGTGATATTGATGAAAAACTTATCTCCAGTAAAGACTTAAATGAACGTTTAGAGTATTGGAAAGCCTCAAAGGAAATAGGTAAGAGCTTAAAAGAAGGATTGGATAATCTTAAAAACTTACGAAATCAAACTGTACAAGCTCTAGGTTATGATGATTATTACTCTTATCAAGTTTCGAATTACGGAATGACACGTAATGAAATGCAAGCATTAAATGATCAGATGATTCAAGATATTTGGCCTTTGTATCGAGAGTTGCATACTTATATGCGTTATAAATTGGCTAAAAAATTCCATACGGATGTTCCCGATATGCTACCAGCACATTGGTTACCTAATCGTTGGGGGCAAGATTGGAGTTCTGAAATACGCGTAACAGGGTTGGATTTATCAAAAGTATTGAAGGATAAATCGGCAGAGTGGATTGTAAAGGAAGGAGAAAACTTTTATAAAAGTATTGGGTTTGAAGCATTACCCCAATCTTTTTATGATAAAGGAAGTATGTATCCTTTACCAATAGATGCAAATCATAAGAAAAATAATCATGCGTCAGCTTGGCACATGGATTTAGAAAATGATGTACGTTGCTTAATGAGTGTAACCTCAACGCCTGAATATTATGAGACGTTACACCATGAATTGGGTCATATTTATTATTATTTAACTTACACTAATCCTGATGTTCCTCCATTATTGCGTGGAGGAGCAAATCGAGGATTTCATGAGGGTGTGGGAAGTTTATTAGGGTTGGCTGCTATGCAAAAACCATTTTTAGTTGCAAGAGGTTTAATTGATGAAAACACGCCGACAGATGAAATGCAAATTTTATTAAAAGAGGCTATGAATTATGTGGTGTTTTTACCTTTTTCTGCTGGTGTAATGAATCGTTTTGAGCACGAATTGTATGCTCATGACTTACCAAAAGATAAATTCAATCAAAAGTGGTGGGAGTTAAAGAAAAAATACCAGGGAATTGCTCCTCCAACTGCAAGAGGAGAAGAATACTGTGATGCTACAGCAAAAACACACATCAATAATGATGCGGCTCAATATTATGATTATGCTATTTCGTATATATTGTTATTCCAACTTCACGACCATATTGCTAAAAAAATATTAAAGCAAGATCCTCATGCAACCAATTATTATGGAAGTAAGGAGGTAGGAGATTTTTTAAAGAAAATTTTATATCCTGGAGCTAATTGTGATTGGCGTGAATTATTAAAAGAAAATATAGGAAGTGATATGAGTGCCAAGCCTATGTTAGAATATTTTGAACCTTTAATGGATTATTTAAAAGAGGAAAATAAAAATCGAGAATATACTTTACCTGAAAAAATTGAATTTCGACAGTAAAATAAAATACACCAAGGTAAGACTACCGTGGTGTATTTATTTTTTTTAGTTGCTAGTACTATTTTGAGCTCTTAAAACAGGATTTAACTCATCATCGTTATACATTTTCATTTGTTTGTAAACTTTCATGTATTTGTTACCCGCTTTGATGTCTTCAACTAATTGTTCTATAGCTGTTCCTAAATCTTCATATTGTTCTTCTAAAATAGCTAACTTTTTAGAGCAGGCTACAAGATGATCAGGGCTAGCATCAGCACGATTTGCTTCCTCTCGCATATGATAAACTTTTAGTGATAAAATTGAAAAACGATCAATTCCCCAAGCAGGGCTTTCTGTATTTATTGTAGCACCCTCTTTTTTACGAACCTCTTTGTATTGTTGTAAAAACCAGGAATCAATATATTCGACTGTATCTGTACGTTCTTGGTTTGATTGGTCAATCCAACGCTTAATTTCTAAGGCTTTTACAGGATCTATACTGGGATCACGAATAATATCTTCTAAGTGCCATTGTACTGAATCAATCCAATTTTTCATGTATAACAAGTGTTCGATTTCTTGTTCTTTTGGATAAGGATTGTTTATTTTTGTATAAACGCTATCTTCTTTATGATAATCTTCAATCGATTGATTAAAAATTTTCCATGCTAATTCTGTAAACTTCATAGATGTAAATATTAATTACACCAAAGATACTAAATAAGCACAATTACTCATAAGAAAATGATAAAGAAATCTTTAACTTAAAAAGGTTAAAGCCATTTAATGATGGGTTGGTTATAAGTAATTTCTTTATTGATATTGCCCAAATAATTTCATAGCTTCATTAAAAGAAGATTCAAAATGAAGCATATTCAAGTTGTGTTTTTCTTGCTGAGTCTCAATAAAGTTGATTACTTTTTCTGTAGGAACATTTCCTATTAATTCATCTTCAGCCATAGGACACCCTCCAAAACCTTTCATAGCAGTATCAAAGCGTCTACAACCTGATTGATAAGCAGCTGTAAGATTTTCCCAGTAATAATATGGTTTTGTATGAAAATGAGCACCAAATTCAATTGTAGGGTATTGTTTAATTAAAGCTGTAAAAACTTCTTGAACATCTGTTGTTTTAGCAACTCCAACAGTATCTGAAAGAGCAATAATTTTAATTCCAATTTCATGCATTCGTTTTGTCCAATGGCTTAAAATTTTGAGTTCCCAATCTTCTCCATAGGGATTTCCAAAAGCCATTGAAAAATAAATTACCAAAGTTTTGCCTTTTTCTTCTACAAGGTTTTGAATTTCTTTTACTGTTTCAAAAGCTTCTTCAATCGTGGTATTAGCATTTCGTTTTTGGAAGGTTTCACTAATAGAGAAGGGGTAACCAATATAATCGATTACACCATAAGTACAAGCTTCTTTTGCACCTCTTAAATTGGCAACAATAGCCAAATGTTTTGATTTAGAATTTTCAAAATCAAGTAACGTCATTAAATCATGTGCATCCTGCATTTGAGGAATAGCTTTAGGAGATACAAAACTAGTAAAATCCAACGTATCAAACCCAACTTGAAGTAGATGGTTAATATAAGCTGCCTTTTCTTTTGTGGGAATAAAAGTTTTAATTCCTTGCATGGCATCTCGGGGGCATTCGATAATTTTAATCACAATTCTTTTAGAAATTTATGGTCTAAATATACTGTTTTTTCAAGGGTTTTAAAAGTCTTTACTTCTTTTCTTCTAAAGCTTTTGTTGTAATGAGGTAACGCCAGCCTATAATAGCTTTTTGTAACGAGGTAGCTTTAGAAAGATCCAAACGCTTCTTTGTATAAGAAGGAAGGAACATTTTATTGATTTTGGCTAATAGTGTATACATGGAAACGGTTTTAGCTAAGGTACTAAAAAAATCATACATGCTCACTTGCAATCCAAGAAGTACTCCAGGCATTTTGAAAATTATAACCTCCTGTAATGGCATCTACGTTAATGACTTCTCCAGCAAAAAATAAGCCTTCGTGAAGCTTACTTTGCATAGTCTTTAAATCAATCTCCTTTAAGTCAACACCGCCAGCTGTAACAAATTCTTCTTTATAGGTACTCTTGCCAGTTATTAGATACTCTGCCTGTGTGAGTTCTAAAGCTAGTTTATTGAGTTGTTTTTTGTTGACATCAGCCCAATTAAGTGTTTCTTTGATAGAACAAGCTTCCAAAAATTTAATCCATAATCGCTTTGGTATTCCATAAGGATTGTAGGTTTTAACTTGTGTTTTAAACTGTTCTACTTTAAATGATTTTAACACTTCGATGACATGATTAAAATCTTCTGATAACCAATTAATTTGCAGTGTGAATTGGTAGTTTAATTCCGCTAACTCTCGTGCT
>JBKDZS010000006.1:0-7296 GCA_047971445.1 Flavobacteriales bacterium | reverse complement strand
GTTGTAGCCTATTTGGTTAATAAAAACACTAAAGGTTTAATGAATGCTTCTCAAGGTCGTTCGAAAATAGAACCTCTATTAAAAAACCAAGCTATCGCAAAACAAATTATAGCAAAAATAGGAGAAACTAAAGATTTAGCTGCTATAGCTACCACAACAGGTCAAGAAATAAAAACAGCTAACTTGATTAACTTCGGAAACCCTATTATTTCAGGTGTAGGGAGAGAAGATGCTGTAGCAGGCTTAGCATTTGGACAAAAAATTGGAACGACTTCTAATCCCATTGAAGGAAATAACGGGGTATTTATCGTTAAAACACTCGCTATAAATAAAGCACCTGACAATGACGAAAATAAAGATGCTTTAAAAAAGCAATTAAATCAAAATAAAAATTATCAAGTACTCACTTCTGTTACAAAAGCTTTAAAAGAAAAAGCCTCTATTAACGATTTACGAGGTGATAACCCTTCATTCAATAATTAAAAGAAATAACTATTTTTTTATAGAAAGCCGTATCTTTTGATCAAAAGATACGGCTTCTTTTCTACAGGTTTTTTGAAATTAAGAAATATTCAAAAAAATTGTTGTAATAATTCATAACTTTGCACGAAACTTCAATGTAAACAAATGACAAAAGAAGGTACAATAGAACTAATGGCACCTGCTGGAAACTTTGAAAGCCTACAAGCAGCTATTGATAATGGAGCTGATTCTGTTTATTTTGGTGTTGAGCAATTGAATATGCGTGCACGTGCTTCAATCAATTTTACAGTAGATGATTTAGAAGAAATTGTAAGACGATGTGAAACCAAAGGAATACGTACCTATCTCACGCTAAATACAATTATTTACGATCATGACTTATCCATTATTCGTACACTAATTAATCGAGCAAAAGAGGCTAATATAACCGCTGTAATTGCAATGGATCAGTCTGTAATTAATTATGCTCGAAAAATCGGTATGGAAGTTCATATTTCAACCCAAATTAATATTACAAATACTGAAGCAGTTGAATTTTACTCTATGTTTGCTGACACAATGGTTTTAAGCCGTGAATTATCATTGAGTCAAGTTAAAAAAATCACTGAGTACATTAAAGACGAAGCTATTCAAGGACCTTCAGGAAGATTAGTTGAAATAGAAATCTTTGGACATGGAGCCCTTTGTATGGCTGTTTCAGGCAAATGCTATTTAAGCTTACACTCTCACAATTCTTCTGCAAATAGAGGAGCTTGTAAACAAAATTGTCGAAAAAAATACACCGTAATAGATCAAGAGAGTGGATTTGAAATCGAATTGGATAATGAGTATATGATGTCTCCAAAGGATCTATGCACCCTTAGTTTTTTAGATCAAATTGTAGATGCAGGTGTAAAAGTACTCAAAATAGAAGGTAGAGGACGTGCTCCAGAATATGTTGCAAAAGTTGTCAAATCTTATCGAGAAGCTATCGACTCCATTTCAAAAGGATCTTATACTCAAGAGAAAGTTGAAAACTGGATGAAAGAACTAAAAAAAGTGTACAACCGTGACTTTTGGAGCGGCTATTATTTAGGTCAAAAATTGGGTGAATGGAGTAATGTAAGTGGTTCTATGGCCACTCAAAAGAAAATATACTTAGGAAAAGGTATTCATTATTATCCTAAACCTAAAATAGGAGAATTTACCATCCAGGCTTATGATTTAAAAGTGGGAGATGAAATTTTGATAACAGGTCCTACAACTGGTTCACAAGAAACTATTGTAAAGGAAATTTGGGTTAATGATCAACAAAGTGAACTAGCACAAAAAGGCGATACTGTTACAATCCCAGTAGAATTTAAAATCCGTCCCTCAGACAAACTTTATAAAATAGTAAAGACAGAATTTGCTTAGCTTATCAGCTAATGAATGACTCAATATGGTTATCATCACATTACAAAGAAATAAATGCATTGGTTGTAATTATTGTGCTGAAATGGCTCCAAGTCATTTTAGAATGTCCAAAAAAGATGGAAAGTCCGTATTATTACACTCCAAAGAAAAAAAGGGTTTTTTTACAGTAAAAGATCCTAATAATTGGACTTTTGAAGATAATGAAAAAGCTTCAAAAGCATGTCCTGTGAAAATTATTTCTGTCAAAAAAATATAAAAACGAATAAATTTCATGTTGTTACTTACTTGTAAATTTCTTTACTTCCATTTCAGAAATTTCTTCACTACCTAATATAATAAGTCGTTCTACAACATTGCGTAACTCTCGAATATTTCCAGTCCAATCATAATTTTGTAATTCCTTAAGTGCTTTTTTGGAAAAGGATTTAACAATCGTACCTTGTTCTGTTGCAATTTTTTGTGCAAAATGTTCTACCAAAGCAGGAATATCTTCTTTCCTGTCATTCAATCTAGGAACTTCAATTACAATTACAGCCAAGCGATGGTACAAATCTTCTCGAAAATTCCCTTTTTCAATTTCTTTACGTAAATTTTTATTCGTTGCTGCTATTACCCTAACATCAATAGAAATTTCTTTATCCCCTCCAATTCTTATGATTTTTCCTTCCTGTAATGCCCGAAGTACTTTGGCTTGTGCAGAAAGACTCATATCACCAATTTCATCTAAAAAAATGGTTCCCTTATTCGCTTGTTCAAATTTTCCACTTTTTTGTTTATGTGCTCCTGTAAAAGAGCCTTTTTCATGTCCAAAAAGCTCACTTTCAATTAATTCAGACGGAATTGCAGCGCAATTAACTTCCACTAGAGGTAATTTTACCCGGTTACTTTTTTCATGAATCCAATGTGAAACCAATTCTTTACCCGTTCCATTTGGACCAGTAATTAATACTCTTGCATCCGTTGGAGCCACTTTTTCAATCATTTCTTTAATATCAGAGATGGCTGCAGAAGTTCCAATCATTTCATATTTTTTTGAAACCTTTTTTTTCAATCGCTTATTCTCTTGAACTAACGTTTTATTTTCTACTACTAAATGTTTTCTATCTAAAGCATTTCGAACCGTATTTAAGAGTCTATTTAAATCGGGGGGTTTTGATATGTAATCAAACGCACCTAACTTTATACTTTCAACTGCAGTATCGATATCTCCATGTCCAGAAATCATTATGAAAGGTGTCTCTGGTTTTATTTTCATAGTGGATTCCAATACCTCTACCCCATCAAATTTAGGCATTTTAATATCTGAAATAACCAAATCATAATTATTATCTTTTATCTTTTCCAGCCCTTCCAGTCCATCATGAGCTTCATCTATTTCATAATTCTTATTTTCTTCTGAAAGAATACTTTTTAAGACATTTCTAATAGCCTGCTCATCTTCAATGATTAAAATTTTTGACATTACAGTAACTTTTTATTATTTAAAAATTTGTTTTAGGCGATGACACAATATGTAAATCTCTTTGTGGGAAAGGTATTGATATATTATGATATCTAAATTCTTTATCAATCATAAAACGTAAATCACTCTTTATTTTAGGAGATTTTAGAGGCTTGTCGGTATAAAAATACAATTGAAAATTTAAAGAATTATCACCAAATTCACTAAAGAAAACAGTTGGATCGGGCTTATTTTCAACATTAGGATGTTCTATAGCTACTTTTTTCAATAAGTCAGCAACTAGTCCTGTATCAGACCCATAAGCTACGCCTACAGATAAATGAAATCGGGTGATATCTGAGTTTTGTGTCCAATTATATAAATATTCTGATAAGAACTTATGATTAGGAATAATGACAACTCGATCATCACGTGTAATCATTACTGTTGTTCTAAAATTAATTTGCTCAACTCTCCCAACTTGGTTTTCAATTTGAATAATATCACCTACTGCCAAAGTCTCATCAAATAGTATCATAATCCCCGAAAGAAAATCCATGAAAAATTGTTGCATACCCATCCCTAGTCCAACAAATAAAGCAGCTGAACCAGCTAAGAGCATATCAATATTAATTCCAAAACTCCTTAAGATTGCCAGAGTAACTACTACATATATAATGTATTTAATAATTTTATATAGTGTTTTAAACTTAGCATAATTTTCAGGTTTTAAGTCACTAAATTTCTTTTCCATAAAAGCCCTCAAACCTTTAAAGAACAGTATTGTTACACTTATTGTCAAGCCAGATACTATAACTTTCCAAATCGTAATTTCTGTTTCACCATTTACAAAGATCACATGTCCTAAAAAACCTTCCATAACGTATTTGTATTAAAATATTCTAATCAATATTTAAGCCATTTATAAATTTCCTTAAAAGAAGCTTTTTTTCCATATGTTAATATTCCTATTCTATATATTTTTACTGCAATATAAACCATTCCAATTGTTGCTAGAATCAGTAATACAATGGCTAATACCCATTGCCAAACAGGAACTTCATACGGACTTCGAATAACCATTGCAACAGGCGATGTCATAGGAAACATAGATAATATTGCCAAAATATTTCCTTCAGGATTTGTCATCAAAGAGGTAAAACTTCCATATCCTCCAATCATTAAAGGTGTTATAGCCAAAAATGTAAACTGCTGCGTTTCTGTTTCATTGTCTACTGCAGAACCAATGGCTGCAAAAAAAGAACTAAAAAACAAATAGCCCAAGGTGAAGAATAATAAAAACGTTACAATAATGAAAGGATAATTTAAACTAAATAGAATTTCAATGATTTGATTTAAACTATCAGAATTAGGTATTCTGTTTATTCCTTCTTGTTCTAAAACTTGAAAAGACGTTTTATTTTTCATAGAAAAAACCTGATAGATTGTCATCAAAAATAAAGTCAAAATAATCCATATAACAAATTGAGTCAATGCAACCAATGCAGTACCTATAATTTTTCCAATCATTAATTGCATAGGTTTTACAGAAGATATAACGACTTCTACCACTCGACTATTCTTTTCCTCAATCACACTTCTCATAACACGTACACCGTAAATCATGATAAACATAAAAACAATATATGCTAATCCTGATGCTAAACTTAACTTTATTGAAGATGCATCTCCTGTTTGATTACTAGTTAGGCTTAGAACATTAAAATTTACTTTTGACTTAGATTGTGCTAAATGCTCTGAAGAAATTCCCAAAACTTCCAATCGTTTTTCTTCCAAAACCTCTCGAAAAACTTTAGTTAGATACCCTTTTGTATTGAAATCAACATCATTTTTAACAATCAAGCTAATTTCATTTTCTAAATTAGAATACAAACTATCCTCTGCATGTGGAACTTCAATTAACATATTAAAAGATTCCGTCTTAAAAACAGAATCTTTTAGATTCATAGATTCTTTAGAATTAAAAAAATGAAAATAAAGATCTTGTGTATCTTTCAAGCTATGTCGAAAAAGTCCGCTTTCATCAATAATTGCAATCTTTTTTTCCGTATTATTAGCTTGCCCAATGTAAATTACAGCAACTAAAAAAAGAATGATTAAAAAAGGAGCTAATAAAGTCATAGCTAAAAAAGATTTCTTTTTTATATTGACCAAATATTCCCGTTTTAAAATTAAAAAAATTTTATTCATTTTGAGCCTTTTTTACCGCATTAATAAAAACTTCATTCATTGTAGGCAGTATTTCAGAATAGGTTGTAATAGTTCCTATCTGACTTGCCTCTGACAGCAAGTTAATGGCTGTTTTCTGTTTTACTTTTAATCGTAATTCCAAACCATCTTCCTTAGCTTCTAATATTTCCACATGATTTCTAAATTGCTCAAATTTAGTGCGTTCAAAATCTTTAAATATAATTTGATATTCATTGTTTTTAAACCTATTTTTGATATCTTTTACATTCCCTTCTAAAATAATTTCCCCCTGATTCATCAAAGCTATTTTATCACACATTTCTTCTACCGATTCCATACGATGTGTTGAAAAAATAACGGAAGTTCCTTGTTTCTTCAAATATAAAATTTCATTTTTTATAACTTCTGCATTAACAGGGTCAAAACCGCTAAAAGGTTCATCAAATATCAACAATTTCGGTTGATGTAAAACAGTCGTTACAAACTGAACTTTTTGAGCCATTCCTTTTGATAACTCAGATAATTTTTTACCCCACCAAGATGAAATACCTAAACGATCAAACCAAAAAGTCAACCGCTTTTTAGCCTCCTTTTTTGAAAGACCTTTTAATTGAGCAAAATACAGAGCTTGCTCACCTACTTTCATATTTTTATATAATCCTCTTTCTTCAGGCAAATAACCAATCGCTATTACATCTTCTCGCTTCAAAATAGCCCCATCAAAAAATATCTTACCTGTGTCTGGCATTGTAATTTGATTAATAATTCGTATAAAGGTTGTTTTACCTGCTCCATTAGGACCTAGAAGCCCAAAAATTTCCCCTTTAGGAATATCTAAATTCAGATATTTTAAAGCTCTGTAATTACCGTATTTTTTGGATATTTTTTGTGTAGATATTATATATTCCTGACTCATTTATTATCAAAATCTATGCAAATATCATTAAAAAATATGAATTTTAACTTACATTTTATTTCAAGCCTTTCATTTCAAAATTCTTTTTTAAAAGAACATGATTACATAACCATTGAATCAACACTATACATTCTTTAAAATCAATCATTCGTATACAATTTAGTACAAAAAACTTTATCGACAAATGGTTTTTAATAAACTAATTTTAACTAAACGCTATAATAGAAGTTTGCTATATTTGCTATCTATCAATTTTCAACTAAATTCAGATGACACTAGACGAAAACGAAAAAAGAATTCGAGAAAAACTTAGACATAAAGATTGGAATGAAATCAAATCGAATGACTCATGGGCTTTATTTAAAATCATGGGAGAGTTTGTAAATGGATTTGAAAAAATGGCTAAAATTGGCCCGTGTGTGTCTATATTTGGTTCTGCTAGAACAAAGCCTGAAAACCCCTATTATCAGTATGCAGAAAAAATAGGTCATCTTTTGACTGAAAAAGGTTTTGGTGTCATAACAGGAGGTGGGCCAGGAATTATGGAAGCAGGAAATAAAGGGGCAAAAAAAGGACAAGGGAAATCGGTTGGGTTAGGAATTGAATTACCCTTTGAAGCAGGATTGAATCCGTATGTAGATTTTGATAAAGGAATTGAATTTGATTATTTTTTCATTCGTAAAGTTATGTTTGTAAAATATTCTCAAGGATTTATTGTTATGCCTGGGGGCTTAGGAACTATGGACGAACTTTTTGAAGCTTTAACTTTAATTCAAACACATAAAATTGGACGATTTCCTATTGTTCTTTTTGGTTCAAAATTTTGGAAAGGTTTAATAGATTGGTTAAA
>JBKDZS010000005.1:0-4870 GCA_047971445.1 Flavobacteriales bacterium | reverse complement strand
TAATGAAAGATATGGCTAAAGCAGTGAATCGTATTTTGAAAGCCATTCGTAATCAAGAAAACATTATGATTTATGGGGATTATGATGTAGATGGCACAACTGCAGTATCTATGATGTATCTGTTCATCTCTTCTCTAACTAAAAATGTAGCATACTATATACCTGACCGATACTCTGAAGGTTATGGTGTTTCCTTTCAGGGAGTTCAATACGCTATTGACAATAATATTTCGTTAATTATTTCACTAGATTGTGGCATTAAAGCAGTTGATAAAGTAAAAATAGCAAAAGATGAGAAGATAGATTTTATTATATGCGACCATCATTTCCCAGGTGATGAGCTTCCAAAGGCCATAGCCATTTTAGATCCTAAACAAAAAGATTGTGAATATCCTTACAAAGAATTAAGTGGATGTGGAGTAGGCTTTAAATTAATTCAAGCTATCTGCAAGACACAATCATTATCCCACAATGTTTATCAAGAATACCTTGATTTAGTAGCTGTTAGCATTGCAGCTGATATTGTTCCTATAACCGGTGAAAATAGGATTTTAGCTTACTACGGATTAAAGAAATTAAAAGAAAACCCTCATATTGGATTGAAAATATTACTTCTTAATCTTAACAAACCTAACCTTAGCATTTCAGATGTTGTATTTAAAATTGCCCCTAAAATTAATGCAGCAGGCAGAATTAAACATGCTGATTTAGCCGTTCATTTACTAACTTCCAAAAAATCTTCTCATGCACAAAAAATAGCGCAACAAATAAACCACTTAAACACCAAAAGAAAGCACCTAGATACTAGCGTAACACAAGAAGCTCTAGCTCAAATTATCGAAAACAAAGAAGAAAATAAAGCTGTATCCGTTGTTTTTAAAAAAAATTGGCACAAAGGTGTACTCGGAATTGTTGCCTCTCGTTTAATAGAAAGTTATTACCGACCAACTCTTGTTTTTACAGAAAACAAGGGAAAAATGGTTGCCTCTGCTAGATCAATTAAAGGCTATAATATATACGAGGCATTAGATCATTGTTCACAATATTTAGAACAATTTGGAGGACATAAATATGCTGCTGGCTTGACCATGGATTCAGAACAATATCCAGCATTTAAAAAAGTTTTTGAAGAATATGTAGAAAAAACCATTCCTAAATCACTATTAATCCCTCAAATAGTAATCGATGCCGAATTAAAATTGGTTGATATTCACGCTAAGTTTAATCGTATTTTAAAGCAATTTGCACCGTTTGGCCCTCAAAATATGCGTCCTGTTTTTCTTACAAAAAATGTTTTTGACTCTGGCTATGCTAAAACAATGGGAAATGAAAACAATCATTTAAAAATGACCTTATATCAAAATGGAGCTCAAACCCTATTTAAAGGAATCGGTTTTGGTCTAGGCTCTTATTTACCCGCTATTAGAAATAAATCTTTTGATATAGTCTATACCATAGAAGAAAATTATTGGCAAGGAAAATCTCATTTGCAATTAAACATAAAAGATATTCGTACAAATTAAAAAGAATGCCTTAAAAGCATCCTCAATTCTTATCTAAAAATTTTTACTCTTGGGTTTTTACATAATTTTCTAAAGCCATTGACATAGAAGGAATTCCTGGTGCTGGAACTTGAATATCTACTTTCAAGCCAGCATCTTCAGCTGCATCAACCGTACTTTTTCCAAAAACAGCAATCCGAGTATCTTTTTGCTTGAAATTGGGAAAGTTTTCAAGCAAGGATTTAATTCCCGAAGGACTAAAGAAAACCAAAATATCGTAATAGACATTCTCTAAGTTAGATAAATCGCTACTAACCGTTTTATACATTATTGCTCTCTTCCAATCTACCGTCAATTCATTTAAAGACTTCGTAACTATAGGTGATAAAACATTTGAAGAAGGCAACATAAACTTCTCCCCTTTATGTTTTTTTATGATAGGGATTAAATCGACAAACGTTTTTTCTCCAACATAAATCTTACGTTTCCTATAGACAATGTAATTCTGTAAATATTTTGCAATAGCTTCTGATTGGCAATAATACTTTAATGCATCCGGAACCTTATACCGCATTTCCTCTGCTAATCTAAAAAAATTATCTACAGCGTTTCTACTAGTTAGAATAATAGCTGTAAATTTTGTGAAATCAATTTTTTGCTTTCGAACTTCCCTGGCTTTAACTCCTTCAACATGAATAAAGGGAACAAAATCAATTTTTATATTCTTTCTTTCAAGTTTAAAATAAGGTGAAGTATCTGTTTTAGGTTGAGGTTGTGAAATAAGTATTGATTTTACTTTCATTATGATTATGGCTTAGCTTCTAACAATTAATATCTTGCTTGTCACAAGTATAGGTAATAATTCTAGGGCGCAAAGGTACAAAATAATATAATACAAAGGGATATTTGTATTGTCATTTAGATAAATTAATCTCTTATATAAAAGAACGATAAAACCTAAAAACATTATACTCCCTACTAAAAAAAACAAAACAAACCATTGCAAATCACTAATAATTAAAGATTTAATAAGTATCACTAAAATTAACAAAACACAACTAAAAATGAGAATATAACGTAGATTAAGTAAAAAATAAAATTCGATATTAGGATTAACATCTAATACAAAAAAAGTAAGAGAAGCCCATAAGAAACGAATCATTAAAAATGCAAAACAGACTGCACCTGGAATAAAAACGTAATCGATAAGTCTAGAACTTGTAATTTCCGGAATTAATTCTAAATTAAATTTCTGAGAAATGGAATTAAAAAATAGACCTCCAGATATAGCGAATAAAAGAATTCCACAAAAAATAAACAGAAAAGAATTGCTTATGGAAACTTGAAAATCACTTGAAAATAAAAATGTTAAATTTTTTTTAAATAAATTACTCCCTACAGCCAGTATAAAGAGAATGGTCATAAACGTATAGAAAAAAGAATCGTTCCCTTGGGTATTTCGTAAAATCTCCTCCACTTTTTTAATTTTAGCAAAGTTATTAAATCTAATAGATTTTTACTAGATCAATTATATTATATTTGTATGATAGAATTTTTTTATGCTAAAAAACTTAGTTATCATTCCTACTTACAACGAAAAAGATAATATTGAAAAAATCATTCAAAGTGTTTTTTCTTTGGATACCTCTTTCGATATTTTGGTTGTAGATGACAATTCTCCAGATCTAACTTATCAAATTGTAGAAAATCTTCAAAAAACATATAAAAATCAGCTATTCCTTGAAAAACGCAAGAAAAAAAAAGGATTAGGAAGAGCTTATATTCATGGCTTTCAATGGGCTTTAAAAAGAGACTATGACCTGATTTATGAAATGGATGCAGATTTTTCTCATAATCCTAAAGACCTAGAACACTTATTTACCTCTTTAAAAAAAGAAGGTGTTGATATGGTAGTGGGTTCTAGGTATTCACATGGTGTAAATGTAATAAATTGGGACATGAAAAGAGTCTTACTTTCCTACTTTGCTTCAAAATACGTACAATTTATAACAGGGCTTCCCATTCATGATACAACAGCAGGATTTGTTGGTTATAAAAAAAATGTGTTACAAGATTTAAATTTATCTAAAATAGAGTCCTTTGGTTATGGTTTTCAAGTTGAAATGAAATATAAAATTTGGAAAAAAGGATTTCACATAACCGAAATACCCATCATTTTTACAGATCGTGTACACGGAGAATCTAAAATGAACGGTGGAATAATAAAAGAAGCTGCTTTTGGTATTTTAAAGTTAAGATTGAATCAATTTTTAAATCGGCTGTAGTATGAAAAAATACGGTATCTTATTGTGGATTATTTTAAGCATGGTTTCATGTATTAAACGATTAGAAAAGCCTGAAAATTTACTTTCTAAAAAACAAATGAGCGACATTTTGATTGATATTGGTTTATCTAAGAACATTCCTCATAACGTACTGGATACACTAGTTAGAAATACTACGCATAAAGCTGACAAAAGACTCTTAAAAATACTTGATAAAAATAAAATCCCTTTAAAGAGATTTACGGAAAGTCATCGATACTATACCCTATATCCTGAAGAGTATAAACTTATTTTCAAGATTATTAAGGATTCATTGAAGAAAGAATTAACTCGACTAAAACTTGAAGATTCACTAGCTAAAAAGAACAAAAAAATAGAAAAAATAGAACCCAAGAAAGTATCCAAAGAAGTGTTAGAAAAAACAGATCGTCAAAAAGAAGACTCCATAATGAAGCCTATTAACAAAAAACTAGATTCACTAAGAAAATAAAAAGTTCATGTTTACTTAAAGTGATCAAAAATAGAATCTTACACTATAATTGAAACTATATCTCACTTGCTAATTTTTTCATAATAAACGCTTGAATCTGTTTTTTAGAAAACCCTATTTGTTCTTTAAGCTCCTCTGTTCTTCCATGTTCTATAAAAGTATCAGGGTATCCTTGTATAAAAAGAGATCCTTTATACAATTCTCTTTGAGCATAATGCATTACTTGGTGCCCAAAACCACCTTTAACAACCCCTTCTTCATACGTAATAATCACTTGGTAATTTTGAAAAACTTTTTTTAGCATCTTATAATCCAATGGTTTCACAAAAGGAAAATGAACATGCGTAAAAGATCCTTTAAGAGAGTTTATAGCGTTTCCAATAGTTCCAGTAGAAAGTACTGCCACTTTCTCTCCTTCTTTTTTTACAATAGCTTTTCCTTCTTCAAGCATTTGAAAAGGTTGCTCCCAATTAGTTTGATAACCTGTTCCCCTAGGATATCGAATTGCATAAGGTTGTTGGGTAAATTGAGCTGAATACATCAAATTTCGAAGTTCAACCTCATCAAAAGGTGCTGAAATAATTAGATTTGGA
>JBKDZS010000004.1:0-6965 GCA_047971445.1 Flavobacteriales bacterium | reverse complement strand
CCATGTCTGAAGTAGCTGGTCGAATGGCAGTTCAACAAGGAGCAAAATACTTAGAAAAACCTTTACAAGGTAAAGGAATTCTATTAGGCGGTGTTCCGGGTGTTTCTCCTGCCAATGTTATTATATTAGGAGGAGGTGTAGTCGGTACTCAAGCAGCTAAGATGGCTGCAGGGTTAGATGCTAATGTGACGATTCTAGATATCAACCTAGACCGGTTACGACACTTAACCGATATAATGCCTAAAAACGTTGTGACTATTTACAGTAACGAATATAACATTAGAGAATTATTGCCTACAGCAGATTTAATTATTGGAGCTGTGCTTATCCCAGGAGCTAAAGCACCTAATTTAATTACAAAAGACATGCTCAAAGAAATGAAAAAAGGCACTGTTTTAGTAGATGTTGCAGTAGATCAAGGAGGATGTATAGAAACGTGTAAACCTACTACTCACGAAAACCCCACCTATCTAGTAGACGATATTTTACATTATTGTGTTGCTAATATGCCAGGAGCTGTTCCTTTTACATCTACTACAGCTTTAACAAACTCCACTCTTCCTTATGCTATCAAATTGGCTGATAATGGATGGAAAAAAGCTTGTAAGGAAAATAATCCTTTACGAAAAGGTTTGAATATTGTAGAAGGTAAAATAGTTTATGAGGAAATAGCTAAAACATTTGACTTACCTTATCAAAATATTGAATCCGTAATTTAATTAAGTTTTATGATTTCAGAAAAGACAACACAATTTATAGAAAAACCTCAACAGTTATTTATTGATAATCAATGGGTTTATTCAGACTCAAAAGAAACCTTTGATTCTATAAATCCTGCTACGGGAGAAATCATAACAAAACTCTCTTTAGCCAATAAAAACGATGTAAATCAAGCTGTTAACTCTTGTAGAAAAGCCTTTGAGACAACTTGGTCTAAACAAATTACGCCTGCTCAAAGAGGTATCTTATTATGGAAGTTAGCTGATTTAATTGAACGTGACAAAAAAGTGCTAGAGGAGCTTGAAACATTGGATAATGGAAAACCTTTAAATAAAGCAGCTTATGATATTGAAGGTACTATTAATCATTTTAGGTATTATGCTGGATGGGCAACTAAAATAGAAGGAAACAGTATTCCTGTAAACGTTCCAAATAAAGCAGTCTATACTCAACGAGAAGCTATTGGTGTAATTGGTTTAATTGTTCCTTGGAACTTTCCATTAATGATTACAGCTTGGAAATTAGCTCCTGCTTTAGCATGTGGTAATTGTTGCGTATTAAAGCCTGCAGAACAAACTTCTCTGACAGCATTATATTTAGGAAAACTTATTAAGGAAGCTGGTTTTCCTGCTGGGGTAGTCAATATTGTTACAGGTTTTGGTAACCCAACAGGAGAAGCAATCACTCGGCATATGGATATCGATAAGATAAGCTTTACAGGCTCTACACTTGTAGGCAAAAAAATTATGCAAGCTGCAGCTGATAGTAATCTGAAAAAAGTGAGTTTGGAATTGGGAGGTAAATCGCCCAACGTTATTTTTAAAGATGCCGATTTGAAAACCATTTTACCTACCATGCATTGGACAGGATTTTACAATTCAGGTCAAGAATGTACATTAGGTTCTCGATTATATATTGAACGTCCCATATTTGAGCAAGTTGTGGAAGAGATTCAATTGAATGCAAAGAAACTAACCATAGGTAACGGACTCAAAAATCCTGATTTAGGGCCAATCGTTAGTGAACAACAAATGAATACGATTCTAAAATATATCAAAACTGGAATTGATGAAAATGCTAACTTGAGGATGGGAGGAAATCGCTGTGGAGGAGAATTAGCTGATGGCTATTTTGTACAACCTACCCTATTCACACATGAAAACGAAGATTTAACCATTGTAAAAGAAGAAATTTTTGGGCCTGTGTTAACCGCATCTCCATTTGATGAATTTGATGAAGTAGTTCACAAAGCTAACGATACAAAATACGGATTGGTTGCCGCAGCATGGACTAAAGATTTATCTAAAGCCCATCAATTTGCAAATGCAGTGAAAGCAGGGACTATTTGGATCAATGGTTATGATCTATTTGATCCAGCTGTACCGTTTGGAGGATTTAAACAAAGTGGTATTGGAAAAGAAATGGGAAAAAATGCTATAGAATTATTTACACAAGAAAAATCTGTATGGATTTCTTTTTAATTGATTATTGATTATGAGCACAAAAATAGATGCAACAAAATACTTAGCTCCTGTTTGGACGCACTTAACCGAAATACAACCTGTTAAAGGAGAAGGAATTTATCTGTATGATAAAAAAGGTACAAAATATATTGATTTCACCTCAGGAATTGGAGTGATCAATACAGGTCATTCACATCCAAAGGTGGTAAAAGCTATTCAAGAACAGGCTCCCAAATTATTATTTGGACAAATAAATTGTGTTATACCTCCAACTACTGTAGAATTAGTTGAAAAACTAAACCAAATTACACCTAAAGGAATTGATCGCTTTTTTTTAGCCAATAGTGGAGCAGAAGCTACAGAAGCCTGTGTAAAATTAGCTAGGCAAGCTACAAATAGAAGCAATGTTATTGTTTTTCAGGGAAGTTTTCATGGCAGAACATATATGGCCATGGCTATGACCACCTCAAAAACAGTTTATAGGTATCAATACCAACCCTTACCTTCAGGTGTATTTGTTACTCCTTTTCCTTATGCCTATTACTATGGCTGGAATGAGGATGAAACAGTAGCGTTTTGTTTAAAACAATTGGATTTAATCTTTAAAGGTCAAACTGACCCTAAAGAAACAGCAGCTATTATAATTGAACCTTTACAGGGAGAAGGAGGTTATGTGCCCGTTCCTGCTAAGTTTCTAAAAAAACTGAGAGAAATTTGTGATGAGCATGGAATTCTGTTGGTTATGGACGAAGTGCAAAGTGGTTTTGCAAGAACAGGAAAAATGTTCTGTTTTGAACATAGTGGAATCACACCAGACATTATCATTATGGCAAAAGGCCTAGGTAGTGGACTACCTATATCTGGGATTGCTTCTACAGAAAAAATTATGAGTAAATGGATTCCTGGAACTCATGGTGGAACTTACGGAGGAGGAAGTACCATTTCCACAGTAGCTGCTTGTGCAACTATAGACACTATTTTAGAAGAAAATTTAATGGAAAATGCTGAAAATAGGGGCGTACAATTAGTAAAAGGATTAGAAAAATTACAAAAAGCATACCCTGTTTTGGGAGATATAAGAGGAAAAGGGCTTATGATTGCTACCGAATTTACAAAAAGCGATGGTACTCCAGACCCTGAAACGACTTCAAAAGTACTCAACAAATGTTTGGATAAAAGATTATTGCTTTTAAGTTGTGGATCTTATAAAAATGTTTTAAGATGGATTCCTCCTCTTGTCGTTAATGAAACTCAGATAGATGAAGCTTTAACCATTTTTAGTGAAGCTTTAAATGAAATTTATAATTAAGACTTTTTATTTATGAATATTCAAAACAAAAGACTTTTAAGAAAAGCATCCTATATAAATGGTAAATGGGTTACTGCAGAAGATCGAAAAACCTTTGCAGTGAAAAATCCTTATGATCAAAGTCTTATTACTGAGGCAACAGACTTAAGTAGGAAAGAAATTTCAAGTGCTATAGAACATGCACAAAAAGCATTAAAAGAATGGCAATTAAAAACAGCTGAAGAGCGTTCTGTTATTTTAAAAAAGTGGTTTCAATTACAAATGGACTACATAGAAGATTTAGCTACTATATTAACCTACGAACAAGGAAAACCATTAGCCGAAGCAAAAGGTGAAATCAAATATGGTGCTGCTTATGTAGAATGGTTTGCTGAAGAAGCAAAACGTGTTTACGGCGATACTATTCCTGGTCATCAACACGATAAACGCATTATCATCTTAAAACAACCTATAGGAGTTGTGGCAACAATTACACCATGGAATTTTCCTAATGCCATGATTACTCGAAAAGTTGCCCCAGCTCTAGCTGTAGGTTGTACGGTAGTTATAAAACCCTCTGAACTGACTCCTTTATCAGCTTTAGCACTAGCTGAATTAGCTGATGAGGCTGGAATTCCTCCAGGCGTTTTAAATGTAGTAACTTCTTATGATCCTGTTGCGGTAGGAGAAGAATTCACTTCCAATCCTGCTATTAAAAAAATATCTTTCACAGGTTCCACCCCTGTAGGAAAATTATTAATGAAAAAATCTACAGATACTTTAAAAAAAGTTTCACTAGAGCTTGGAGGGAACGCCCCATTTATTGTTTTAAACGATGCTGATATTGATGATGCTGTTTCAGGAGCTATAGCAGCAAAATATCGAAATGCAGGTCAAACATGCATATGTGCTAACCGTATATTTGTTCAAGAAGAAGTTTACGATCGTTTTATCAAAAAGTTTGTTTCAGAAGCTGAGAAATTAAACCTAGGAAATGGTTTAAACTCAAATAATCAAATAGGACCTTTAATTAATGAAAAAGCCGTAAAAAAAGTAGCTAATTTAGTACAAGATGCTATAGATAAAGGAGCTCAACTAAAATTAGGGGGAACGGTTAGTGAAAAAGGGGGAACTTTTTTTAACACAACGGTTCTAGCAAATATTAATAAAACGATGGATATAATGAATCAGGAAATATTTGGCCCCGTTGCACCTATAATTAAGTTTAAAACAGACGATGAAGTTATTGAATTAGCTAATAATACAGAATACGGTTTAGCTTCATATTTTTATGGTAATAATATGAAACGTGTATGGAAAATTGCTGAAGCACTTGAATACGGAATGGTAGGGATTAATACAGGGCTAATATCAACTCCTGTTGCACCTTTTGGAGGAATCAAGGAAAGTGGAATTGGACGTGAAGGTTCTAAATATGGAATAGACGATTACTTGATATTAAAATACATTTGTTTAGGCGGCATATAAGTGTCTTGAAAAATTTTATGATAACTAACATAAGGGTAGTAATTTGAATTGGCTACTCTGTAATTTTAGACAAAAATTAAGTTAAACCAAATCCTATCTTTTAATAAAAACCAAACCAGGTTGTAAATGATGGCTACGAATTAAATCATAAATTACTTGACAACGCTAACCTTGAAATCGTATATTTGTCGCCTCATTATAAAAAACAAAGAATGAAGACATCTGATTTTAATTTTGATTTACCCCCAGATCTATTAGCAGAATACCCATCAGAGGAACGTGATGAATCTCGACTAATGATCGTACATCGTGATACAGAAAAAATAGAACATAAAATGTTCAAAGATTTAATTGATTATTTTGATGAGGGTGATGTCATGATTCGTAATAACACTAAAGTTTTTCCTGCTAGAATGTATGGAAACAAAGAAAAAACAGGAGCTAAAATTGAAGTGTTTTTATTGAGAGAACTAGATAAAGAAACACGCCTCTGGGATGTTTTGGTAGATCCTGCTCGTAAAATTAGAATTGGAAATAAATTGTATTTTGGAGAAGATGAAAGCCTTGTTGCTGAAGTAGTTGACAATACCACTTCCCGTGGAAGAACATTACGATTTTTATACGATGGTTCGTATGAAGAGTTTCGAATAAAATTGAATGAACTGGGAAAGACTCCTTTACCTAAGTACATTAAACGTGAAGCAGAAGAATTTGATGTAGAACGTTATCAAACGATTTATGCAAAACATGAAGGAGCCGTTGCAGCACCAACAGCAGGATTACATTTTTCTAAACATTTAATTAAACGTTTGGAAATTAAAGGTATTGATTTTGCAGAAGTAACTTTACATGTTGGTTTAGGAACATATGAGCCTGTCGAAGTTGAAGACATTTCTAAGCATAAAATGGATTCCGAACAAATTAACATTTCTCAAGAAGCAGCCTATATGGTGAATGAAGGGAAAAAGAATAAAAAAAGAATATGTGCTGTAGGAACAACTTCCATGCGATCCATTGAAAGCTCTGTTTCTGCTTCAGGGGAATTAAATTCATTTGAAGGGTGGAGCAACAAATTTATTTATCCTCCTTATGAATTTAGTATTGCCAACTGCATGATTACCAATTTTCATACTCCAAAATCAACTTTATTAATGATGATATCCGCTTTTATGGGGCATGATTTAATGAAAAAAGTTTACGCTGAAGCTCTTAAAGAAAAGTATAAATTCTATTCCTATGGAGATGCTATGTTAATTTTATAAAATATAAAGCTCAATACTAAAAAAGACTTCCTTATTTTTGGAGGTCTTTTTTAATTATCTTTGCCTTAATGTAATAGAATATGCCGCATAAAAAAGATATACGATCTCTTAGTTTACAACAATTAACAGATTATTTCATCTCAGTTAATGAAAAGCCTTTTCGTGCTAAGCAAGTGTATGAATGGTTATGGAGTAAGGGAATTCATGAAATTGACGATATGACTAATATCTCAAAATCACTCCGTGAAAAATTAAATCAGGACTTTATTATCAATCATATCAAAGTTGATTATATGCAACGAAGTACTGATGGAACTATTAAAAATGCTGTAAAACTCTTTGACGGAAATGTTGTAGAATCCGTTTTAATTCCCACTCATTCTCGATCAACAGCTTGTGTTTCATCACAAGTTGGATGTAGCTTGAACTGTAACTTTTGTGCCACTGCTCGCTTAAAACGTATGCGAAATTTGAACCCAGACGAAATTTACGACCAAGTTATTGCTATGGATCGTCAAAGCAGAATATATTATAATCGTCCTTTATCAAATATTGTGTTTATGGGAATGGGAGAGCCTATGATGAATTACAATAACGTTATGAAAGCTATTGAAATGATTACCTCTGATAAAGGGCTGGGAATGGCTCCCCGGCGTATTACTATTTCAACATCGGGTATTCCTAAAATGATTAAAAAAATGGCTGATGAAGCTCCTAAATTTGGACTGGCTGTATCGTTACACT
>JBKDZS010000003.1:0-8049 GCA_047971445.1 Flavobacteriales bacterium | reverse complement strand
TATTTAGTAGAAGAGGTTAAAACCATTTATTTAGGGGGAGGAACTCCTTCTATTCTATCAAATGATGAAATTGAACTTATTTTTAACACAATTTATAACCATTACAATGTTTCAAATAATGTAGAAATTACTTTGGAAGCAAATCCAGATGACTTGACATATGATAAGATACAATTTTTCAAAAGCACTCCAATTAATAGATTTAGTATAGGTGTCCAATCTTTTTTTGATACAGATTTACAATTTATGAATCGTACACATAATGCTAAGGAAGCAATTAAAAGTATTGAAAATGTAAAAAAATCCGGTTTTGAAAATATAACAATTGACTTAATTTATGGAATTCCGGGTTCTGAGAATTGGAAAGCAAATCTAGAACGCTTTTTTGATTTAGGAATTTTGCATTTATCATCCTATGCCTTAACAGTAGAAGGTAAAACGGCTTTGGAATATTTAATAAAAACAAAAAAAATAGATCCTGTCGATGATGTTCAACAAGAAAGAGAGTATAATCAATTGATAGAATCTATTTATAAAAAGGGGTTTGAACAGTATGAAATCTCTAATTTTACTAAAAATGAGAAGTATTCAATACATAATACCAATTATTGGAAATTTAAACCTTATTTGGGAGTAGGGCCTTCTGCTCATTCCTTTGATGGTGAAACAAGGCAATGGAATAGAGCAAATAATACACACTACATAAAGGCACTACAAAATGGCACATTACCATCAGAAAAAGAGGTACTTACTTTACAAGATCAATTTAATGAAAAAGTAATGATAGGATTAAGAACAAAATGGGGAATTGATTTGGGAGAAATTAGATCCTTAGGAAATGGGTTAGAAGAAAAGTTATTCACAGTCTCAAAAGTGTATATAGATGAAAATAAATTGATTAATAAAAATGGATTTTTAATTTTAAACCCTAAATATAGATTTTTTGCAGATAGAATTGCTTCCGATTTATTTATGACAGAATAGTTTTTGATTTTTAAAATTAAAAATTCAAGCAAAATAATTAAATTGCACTTTTATGTCAAATTTGAATTCCAAAAAATCAAAATATGATCGAGCTTATTTAAAGATGGCTTTAGAGTGGGGAAAGCTTTCGTATTGTAATCGAAGAAAAGTTGGAGCATTACTCGTAAAAGATCGAATGATTATTTCAGATGGTTACAATGGAACACCCAGTGGTTTTGAAAATTTGTGTGAAGATGAGGAAGGTTATACAAAATGGTACGTTTTACATGCAGAGGCTAACGCTATACTAAAGATAGCTTCCTCCACACAGTCTGCTGAGGGATCCACACTTTATATAACATTATCTCCTTGTAAGGAATGTAGTAAACTCATTCATCAATCAGGAATAAAGCGAGTAGTGTATATTAAAGAATATCGAGATATTACAGGAATAGAATTATTAAGAAAAGCAGGTGTTGAGGTAGAACACTTTTCAGAAGAGTTATTAGAAAATGCGTAAGTTGTTTGACAATGGATATGGCCCTTTGATTTTATTAACCGCAATCCTTTTGGGATTTTCTTTAGGTGTGTTTTTTATAAAGTTCAATCCTCAATATAGTTTAGTAAGCAAGAATCAGAAAAAAATGCAAGATTTAATCTACGTCATTGAGAATGATTATGTAGATGAAGTTAATACAGATTCTATTGTAGATAAGACAATTGACGCAATCCTTTCTGAGTTAGATCCTCATTCAAAATATATACTACCTGAATTAACCCAAATAGCTGAAGATGATTTAAATGGAGAGTTTGTTGGAATAGGGATTTCGTATTTAAAAATGAATGATACGATTGTAATTCAAAGAGTTTTGAAAAATAGCCCTAATCAAGGAAAAATATTTACAGGAGATAAATTACTTTCTGCTGCTCAGCATTCCTTAACAGGAGATAGTATTGATTTAGCTCCAAAATATTTAAAAGGAGTTGAAAATACAAAGGTAAAAGTTCGCTTAATCCGAGATCAGGATACGATTATTCAAATTTTAGATCGAAAAAAAATAGTCAATAGTCCTGTTCGAGCAGCCTATATGATGAACGACACCATAGGGTTTATCAATTTAAATATATTTACCCATAATTCTGGAGCGTTAATAAGTGATGCTATTGATGATTTGAAAAGTCAAGGTATGAAAATGTTGATTTTGGATCTTAGGAGGAATGGAGGAGGCTTTTTACGTGAGGCAAAAAAGATTGTAGATGAATTTTTGCCAAATCAAAAAGTGATGTATTACGTGAAAGGTAGAAAAAATAAAAAAGAAGAAACAGTAGCTACTGAAGAAGGTGATTTTGAAGAAGGAAAACTGTATATTTTAATTGATGAAGAATCTGCTTCAGCAAGTGAATTATTAGCAGGAGCTATTCAAGATCATGATCGAGGAACAATTGTGGGAAGGAGATCTTTTGGAAAAGGATTGGTTCAACAAGAAATGAGTCTTTCAGATGGATCAAAGGTTCGCTTAACAACAGCACGTTATTATACCCCAACCGGAAGATCTATTCAAAAACCTTTTTCAAAGGGAGAAAGTGGAGTAAAAAGATATCAAAATGAAAGTTATGAGCGTTATCATTCAGGAGAAATGTATTTTGTAGATAGTATAAAAATAAATGATTCATTAAAATTTCAAACACCTAAAGGAAAAGTTGTTTACGGAGGGGGAGGAATTATACCTGATGCATTTGTAGCAGTAGATACCTTGGAAATAGGTGATTGGTATTATTTACAACAACAAGGAAGATCGAATATGTACGATTATACAAATCATTATATATTGGCAAATAAGAAGCAATTAAACCAATGGGATTTTGAAGATTTTAACGCAAAATTTGATCAAAAAGCGGCATACAAGAATTACCTCAAAGAATTCAAAAAAGTAGGAAGAATTTCAAAATCTAGTCAAGAAAAAATTCAACGATTACTTAAGGCGTTGATTGCCCGAAATTTTTATGGGGAAGAAGCTTATTTTAAAATTTATAACCCTTTTGATAATATGGTGAATAAAGTATTAGAAATAGAAAAAAAAGCGCATTAATATGAATAGTAAGTACTTGATTTATACGATTTTATTTTTTGTTCAGTTGGTCAACGCTCAGGAATCTCAGGATCTTATTGGGAAGTGGAGTGGATGGTACGAAGAGAACCAGAAAAGCTATGATATTCAACTTACAGTAGAACGCTTTAATGGAATTTTTTATGAAGGAACGATAACTTTAATATACGAAGATAAAGAAGCTCAGTTCAGTATAGAAGGTGATCTTCAAAAAAATACTTTTTTTATAAATGAAAGAGACATGATTAGTCAATATGCTCCGGAATATATTACGAATCCACAGTGGTGTAAGGCGGATTACGAATTTGTTTTTTCAAACTTAGGAGATCGTCTTCAATTAAAAGGTATTGCTAAAGTTCCGAAAATAAATATTGCTTATATCAATGGAGTTAAGACGTATAATTCTTCAAATTGTGTATATTTTGATGAGGGTGAGATTAAGTTGCAAAGAAAAAATCCCTTTTATGAAGGAGATGTATATTTGGAAAAAGAAAAAGAAAAGGTTGTTTATGTTCGTAAGAAATCAAAGAACTCTATAGATGCTGTTGCTAAAGAGCTTCTAGGGCGACAACCTGAAGAATATGAAAAAGTGGTTATAGGAGGAGCCAACCCAACTATAAGCTATTATAATAAAGAAGAAAAACGATTGGAAGCCCCAGATTCTAAGCCAAGAACTGTGACTCAAGAGGAAGAACATCTAGTGGTTGAAAAAAAAGAGTCTACTTCTTCCCACGATACAATTACGAAAAAGGATTTAACAGTGAATCAGGGAAGAAAGGTGATAGAAGCAAAAATGATAGAATCTGAAGAAGGAACGGCACAAATTAAAGTTTGGGATAATCGGACTGTTGATGGAGATATTATTTCTATTTACCATAATGGAAAATTGGTTAAGGAAAAAATTAACTTAGTAAAAGAGAAAAAAGAATTTTCCATTACACTTGATAGAGGTAAAAATATTATCGTGATGCATGCTGTAAATTTAGGAGAAATACCCCCTAATTCGGCAGCAATGAATGTTCGTGTTGGAAATAAGGAATATACCATGATTTTAACATCAGATACTAAAAAAAGTGAATCCGTTGTAATTTACTATTATCCTTAGTTAATGCTATTATGAGGTAATAAAAGAATTGTTTTGTTTCTATTCATGAATATATGTTGACTAAATCAATAAATTAAGAAGTTGTAGCAATTAGTATCTCTTACAAAAAATAAATATGACTAAAATTCAAGATGACTGGAAAAGTAAATTAGGGGAAATGGTTTTTTCTACCGATGAGAATTTTGAGTTTGACTCGGAAGAAGAAACATTAGAGGTAGAAAAGCAACAATTGATTGCTAAGTTAGAAAAAAAAGGAAGAGGAGGAAAAACGGTTTCTATAGTAGAAGGCTTTGTAGGAAGTCAGGAAGATTTAAAAGCCTTGGCAAAAGAATTAAAAATACAATGTGGAACAGGAGGGACGGTAAAAGAAAGTACAATTCTTATCCAAGGAAATGTACGAGATAAAATTATGGCATACTTGAAAAAGAAAGGCTATTATGTTAAACAGGTGGGAGGATAATCTAAAGAACTGAGAAAATGTTTAAAATGATCTCTTGACTATAAAATAGGGGAATTATGAAAATAAAAGAATCTGAATTAATACTAAACGATGATAACAGCATTTATCATATAAATTTGCGAGCCGAACATCTAGCAGACACTATCATTTTAGTAGGAGACCCTGGTAGAGTACCTAAAGTTTCTGCTTTTTTTGATACAATTGAGTATAAAAGAGAAAAACGTGAAATGGTAACTCATACGGGGATGTTTAATGGAAAACGTTTTACGGTTATATCAACAGGAATGGGACCCGATAACATTGATATTGCATTAACTGAGTTAGATGCAGTAGCTAATGTTGATTTTGAAAAAAGAGAAGTAAAAAAGAATTTAAAATCATTAACCTTTGTTCGAATGGGAACTTCAGGATCTTTTCAAGAAGATATCCCAGTAGATTCGTATGTGGCTGCAGAATATGCTATTGGCTTTGATAATGTAATGCATTCATATGATACACCAGATGTTTTTTTTGAGAAAGATGTGGAAGATGCTTTTATTGAACAAACAGGATGGAATCTCAATATGGGACGACCTTATGTAATTAGAACAGATTCAAGTTTAGTTAATTCACTTCTTGGAGAAAATACAGTAAAAGGTTTTACAGGAACTGCAGGAGGTTTTTATGGTCCTCAGGGACGAGAAATTCGTTTACAGGCTAAAGATCGTGCTTTAAATGATAAAATTTCAAACTTTCATTATAATGAATTGAAAATCACTAATATGGAAATGGAAACCTCAGCTATTTACGGTCTGTCAAAATTATTAGGGCATAAGGCATGTTCGATGAACTGCATCATTTCAAATCGTGTTAATCAAACCTTTAGTCAAGACCCGTATGCCTCTGTTAAAAAGATGATAGAATATACCTTAAATAAAATGTCAGACTTATGATATAAAGAAGTCTGTTAGTGAGTATAATGGATCATTATTAGGATTTACATTATCAATCACTAAAAAAGGTCTAAAGGGTTTCCTTTAGCCATTTAAAGAACTCATGTTGCCAAACAAGTCCGTTTTGAGGAGTCAAAACCCAATGATTTTCTTCGGGGAAGTATAAGAAACGGCTTTTTAAGCCCTTTAATTGAGCCGCTGTAAAGGCTTCCATTCCCTGGTTTTCAGGAACTCGATAATCTTTTCCTCCATGAATGACCATCATAGGAGTATCCCATTTGTCAACAAAGTTAATGGGATTAAAATCTTGATATGTTTTAGCAGCTTTTTTATCCCAATAAGCACCTCCTAAATCATAATTAGCAAAGAATAGTTCTTCTGTAACACCATACCAGGATGTCATATTAAATAGCCCACAATGTGAAATAAAAGTTTTAAAGCGTTTGTTATGAATTCCAGCTAGCATATAAACAGAATACCCCCCATAGCTTGCTCCTACAGATCCTAGTCGGTTTTCATCAACATAAGGTTCTTTGGCAAGAGTATCGATAGCAGTAAAATAATCTTGCATAGGTTGCCCTCCCCAATCTTTAGAAATGGCATGATTCCAATCAGTTCCGAAAGAAGGTAGCCCTCTTCGGTTTGGAGCAACCACAATATAACCTTGAGCAGCCATTAATTGAAAATTCCATCTGAAACTATAAAATTGAGAAACTGCACTTTGTGGGCCTCCTTGACAATATAAAAGGGTAGGGTATTTCTTTTTAGAATCAAAATCAGGTGGATAAATGACCCATGTTAACATCTTTTGACCATCTGTAGTATCAATCCAACGCTTTTCAATAGTGCTTTTAGCTATTTTAGCATAAGCTTTATCGTTAATATGAGATAATTGAGTTTGCTTACCAGAAGAAATAGCCACCTTATAAATTTCAGTTGCACGATTCATATCCTGACGTCCACCAACCAAATAGTTGCTAACTAGATGTATGCTAGTGTAGTTATGATTTCCTGTAGTAATTTGACGGATTTTTTTAGTATCAATTTTTAATTCAAATAGTTGATAAGTCGCCTGAATAGCAGCTAAAAAGTAAAGTGTATTAGAGTCTTTTCCCCAAATAAAATCAGAAACGGTATAATCCCAATTTTTTGTAAGGTTAACGCTCTTATTAAGATCTTGTTTATCAATTAATATAATATCATTTTTATCAGCCTCATAACCTGCTGTTTTCATTTGTAAATAAGCAATAAGTGTACCTTCATCATTAAATTTTGGAGACGTATCGTATCCTTTATTATTAGAGGTAAGGTTAATTGTTTTTTTTGTTGAAGGATTATAAAGGTATAAATCAGTATTGGTGCTTTGCGCTGATTTTTTTCCTTGTTCTTTTTTTGCTACATAAATTAATTCTTGTTCATTAGGACTCCATTCTATAGAAGTTATGTTGTAAGGCTCATTAGGAGTTATATCAAATGCATTATGGTGTGTTTTTAAGTCTGTAGAAATAAAAACATGAGAAAATAAACCATCTTTCCAAGTATCCCAATGACGGTACATTAAATCATTATAAATTTTCGCATTTGATTTTTTTAGAGAAGGATAATAGTCTGACGCCAATACTTTTTCTTCCTTAATTTTTTTCGTGAAAGAAACATAGTTTTTGTTAATTTCTAGTCCGTTAAGTTGAGTGTTCAAAAATTCTTTTGATGTGAGATCTTTAATATTGAAAGAATAGGTTTTGTTGTCCTTAGTGTATATAAAAGTATGATTATCAATAAAAAAAAGAGCTTGCTCACGACTTTTAGTTCTAGTGAGTTGAGTAGTTTTACCATCTAGATCTAAAAGATAAAGATTTCTATAGCTATTATTCGTTTGGATATTAAATTGAGTGCTTCCAAAAATAATTTTTCCATCATCAGATATAACATCAATCTTTACGCGTGCGAGTTCCCAAAGTTTTTCAGAAGTCATTTTTTCTTGAGCATTTAGAAGAAAAGTTATTAAACATGAGATGTAAATCATTAAATTTTTCATGAAGAATAGTATTTAAAAATTTAAATATACAAATAATATTAACCCGTTATTCATTTTACCGGTTTTCAGTAAAATGATTTAATTTCAAAATAGTGATAAAGAGTAACTTCAATGTGATTTATGAAAGAATGGGAAGTTTTACAAAATACGTTATAATAACATTTGTTAGCTTGTCAAATGCGTGAACCAAGATTAAGCGGTTTGAAATTACTTAGTCTCAGTCTAATAACGGTATTTTCATATGTGTTTATAAAATCTAGAAAGGGTATTGAAACCCTTTTCTATCAGCTTTTCGACCGGTTTATGATAAGGCACTATGCTAAATGTTTGAAGAGTTTTAAAACTAGAATACGATCTAAGATAATTGTATTTATGGTGCAATAGATTAATAAGTTTTTCTTTACTAGCAATACCAACCATATTAAAATCAGTATTATGTAAAATGC
>JBKDZS010000002.1:0-10971 GCA_047971445.1 Flavobacteriales bacterium | reverse complement strand
TCATTATTAATCGAATCCATTACAGCTATAGAACTCATGTATAAAAAACGTTCCACTCCGTTTAAAATAGAAAAATTAATCATATTAGCCGTTCCTTTTATATTAACTTCGTATAATTCCTTTGATTCACGATCATCAAAACTTACCCGTCCTGCTATATGGTAAACTTCTTTAACATCTTTAAAAGCTTCATCTAACGTTGTAATATCCGTAACATCTCCTTCAACCCATTCAATTTGATCCCATAAAACTTTTTGCTTATTCTTTTCGAAAAGAGATTTTATTCCTTCTAAAGAAGAAGTTGAACGCTTCAAAGCACGCACTTTTTTATTTGCTAACATTAATTCTAATGCTATATGGGCTCCTATCAAGCCTGTAGCTCCTGTAATTAAAACCATACCTCTAAAGTACAGTAATAAACGAAATAATCCTTTAAAAAAATGAAGATTTAATTATCTCACTTTATAATCTTATCTTTGCGTGTTATTAGATTTAAAAAAACATGTTAGATATAAATAAATGCGGTTCTTGTGGAACTTCAAACAGCCCTTCTGGATGTAGAAACAAAGGACATTGCGCAAATGATAGTTGCAATAAATTAACCGTTTTCGATTGGCTTTCTAATTTTAAACAGCCTGAAGAAATCAAACCTTTTGAGTTTGTTGAAGCTCGATTTAAAAACGATCGAAAAGGCTTCTTTAAAAATGTCAACAGACTTCCTTTAAAAATAGGTGATGTCATTGCTGTCGAAGGAAATCCAGGACACGACGTAGGGGTTATAACCTTAACAGGTGAAATGGCTCGTATTCAAATGCGTGGTAAAAAATTCGATTTTGACCGTGAGGATTTAATCAAAAAAATATACCGAATTGCGAATCAAAAAGACCTTGACAAATGGCAAAAAAATCGTTCTAAAGAATATAATGTTATGGTTCAAACTCGTGATATCATACGCAATTTAGGTTTAGAAATGAAAATTTGTGATGTTGAATATCAGGGAGATGGTTCTAAAGCAACATTTTATTACACCGCCGAAGAACGTGTTGATTTTCGGGTTTTAATAAAAGAGCTTGCTGGAGCTTTTCGAACACGAATTGAAATGCGTCAAATTGGATACCGACAAGGAGCTGCAAAAGTAGGGGGAATTGGTTCATGCGGAAGAGAATTATGTTGTTCTACCTGGTTAACAGATTTTCGAAGTGTTAATACTGTTGCTGCCCGATACCAACAATTATCCATCAACCCTCAAAAATTAGCTGGACAATGCGGTAAATTAAAGTGTTGTTTAAATTTTGAATTGGATTCCTATCTGGAAGCTGTAAAAGTATTTCCCGATACACACATACGTCTGTATACAGAAAAAGGGCCTGCCACTTGTATGAAGCTGGATATATTTAAAAAAGAAATTTGGTACGCCTATACAGAAAATTCCATTACATGGCATAAATTAGACCCCCAAACAGCCAATGAAATTATTGAAATAAATAAAACACGGAAAAAAATTTCCAGTTTAGAAGATTATACTATTGAAGATCTTTCTGCTCAAAAGCTTTCTTTCGAAAGCGCTTCTCAATTAGATAAAATTGATCGCTTTGATCGTAAAAATAAGACTAAACGATTTCGTCATAAAAATCAAAAATCGCAACATAGTAAAAGAGCAAAATCTTCTAAAAATAATCTTGTATCCAATCAAAAAGCAAATTCTAATAGTAAACCCAATAAATCTAAATCTATTCAATCTTCAAAGAAATATGGAGAAAAACCTCGTAAATCTAGGCATCCAAATCAAGGAAATAAAAATCAAAAAACACAACATAACAGATCAAATCGTGGAAAAAACCCAAATCAAAAGAAAAATAACACTTCTGTTTCTGAATAGCTTTGTTTTTTTTGCATTATTTTCGTGCACAGAAAATATAGTGTATGAATCTTTAAAACCTATTCATGATGTTTGGACAAAAGATTCCATTTACACATTTGAGGTAGACAAACCACAAATTAATCTGCCTCACAACCTTTTTTTAGTTTTAAAAAACAATGAAAAATATAAATACAGTAACATCTATTTTTTTATAACACTTGAAAAGCCTGATGGTTCTAAAAAAACGGATACCCTTCAATACCGATTAGCTAATCCCGATGGAAGTTGGACTGGAAAAGGAATGGGTAATGTAAAAGAAAATTTACTTTTATATCGTGAAAATGAAATCTTTTCAGATACAGGAGTATATAAAATTCATTTACAACACGGTATGCGAACAAATCAATTAAAAGGATTAAAAAATATAGGTTTAATTATTCAAAAAGACCAAACTCATGAGTAATCGAAAACCGTCTTTAACAAAAGACCAAACCAAGAAAAAGAAATACACTCAAAAAAGCAAAAAAAAGTCCTCTTTTAAAAAGATGCTCTTCACTCTTTGGATTCTCTTCTTTACTGGAATTCTTGCTGTTTTTGCTTTTTTCTATTTATTAGCGAGTGGACTTATTGTTGATTTACCTGATACCAAAGAGTTAGAGAATCCTCGATTAAGTCTAGCTTCAACAATTATTTCTTCTGATGATAAGATATTAGGTAAATTTTACAAGGAAAATCGTATACCTATTAATTACAATGAACTTCCTAAAAATATAGTAGAAGCTCTAGTTTCAACAGAAGATGAACGTTTTTACGAACATTCTGGTATCGATTATGAAGCTGTCGCCCGAGCAATTCTCAAAATGGGAAAAGAAGGAGGAGGAAGTACCATTACACAACAATTAGCTAAAATGCTTTTTACGGGAACCCGTGACAAAAATGACAAAATAAATGCTGTTATGCAAAAGCTAGGAGAATGGGTTGTGGCTGTTCAACTAGAAAAACGGTTTACTAAAGAAGAAATTATTGCACTATATTTTAACAAATTTGAGTTCAATTGGAATGCTATTGGAATTAAAAATGCAGCCAAACTTTTCTTTAATAAAGAACCTAAAGACCTTAAAATAGAAGAATCTGCTACCTTAGTTGGAATGCTTAAGTCTCCTTCAAAATTTAACCCTAAGCGTAACCCTAATAATACCAAATTACGAAGGGAGGTTGTAATGAAACAGATGGTAAAAAATGGAAATTTAACTCAGTCAGAATATGATTCTCTGCGTTTATTACCTTTAGGGTTAAACTATACTCGGTTTACTTCTAAACTCGGTTCTGCAACCTACTTTAGAGAATTTCTCAAAGAAGAAGTTACTGAAATGCTACAAACACAAGGTGTGAAAAAAGCAGATGGAACTCCTTATGATATCCAATTAGATGGTTTGAAAGTCTATACAACCATTGATTCTCGCATGCAAAAAAATGCTGAAAAAGCTGTAAAAAAACACCTAGTCCGTCATCAAAGATTGTTTAATAGAGAAAAGCGTTGGAATAAGAAATTTCCTTTTCATGGAAAAACAGTTGGTCCCAAAACAATTGATACGTTAATGACCAAAGCTATGCGTTGGACAGACCGTTACAAAGCACTTAAAAAAAGAGGACTATCTGAAGACTCCATTCGAGCCATTTTTAAAAAACCTGTAGAAATGGACATATTCACATGGAAAGGCTCCAAAGATACTATCATGTCTCCCTGGGATTCTATCCATTATCATAAAACCATTTTACAATCAGGGCTAATGTCTATGGAGCCCCAAACAGGTTATGTTAAAGCATGGGTTGGTGGAATCGACTTTAATCACTTTCAATATGATCATGTTAAAAAGGGAAGGAGACAAATTGGTTCAACTTTTAAACCCTTTGTTTATGCTACCGCTATTTCTGAAAAGCATTTTTCTCCCTGTACCATGATTTCAAATGCTCCTTTTAGATACCGTGGTAGTTCCAAAACAGTTATTGGTGGTGGTGGTAAAGTATCCTTAAAAAAAGGATTAGCTATGTCATTAAATCCCGTTGCACTACGTTTAATCGATAAAACAACACCAAAACCTGTAATTCAACTATGTCGAGATTTGGGAATTACGACCAAAATGAATGAAAATGATCTTACTATCGCCTTAGGGTCTGCTGATATCAGTTTATATGAAATGGTAGGTGCTTACGGAGCTTTTGCTAATAAAGGAATTTATGTAAAACCTGTCGTAGTATGGCGTGTAGAAGATAAGGATGGTCGTATTTTGTATGAACATAAGCCTGAAACCCGTGAAGTTTTCTCAGAAGAAGTTGCTTATGCTATGATTAAGGTAATGAGAGGCTCTGCTGACCACCCTAGAGGAACTTCAAAATGGCTTCGTACCAAATACGGCTTAAGGAATCCTATTGCTTGTAAAACAGGTACAACCAATTCCAATTCTGATGGATGGTTTATTGGTTTTGTACCCAATTTGGTTACGGCCGTTTGGGTAGGTCACGAAGATCGTTCTGCTCATTTCGCAAGCACGGCCTATGGGCAAGGAGCTGCTATGGCGTTACCTATTTGGGCTTATTACATGAAAGATAATTATAAAAATAGAAAACTAGGCATTTCTAACAAAAAATTTGACGAACCCGAAACAGAATCAGAAATCAACTTCAATTGCTCTGATTACGATGGATTTAAGGCTTTTGGAGAGCCTCAAAAGGTAGTTGTAAAAACAACCCCTGTAAAAGTAGACAGTATTGATATTAACATGAAAATTCAACAAGAAAGCCAAACTGCTGACAACGAAATTTTCGATTAAAATAAAACTTTTTTCAATTTTAGTCATACAGGGTTAAACTTAGAAAAGTAGCTTTATAGCTCTGATTTGAAGTAGTTTCATGCTCTAATTAATTTTTTGACACTATAATGTTTATCTTTACCGTATGATCACACAAGAAACTATAGACGAAATATTTGCTACCGTTCGTGTGGAAGAAATTATTGGTGACTATGTTAATCTTAAGCGCGCCGGTAGTAATATGAAAGGGCTTTCTCCTTTTTCAGAAGAAAGAACCCCTTCTTTTGTAGTTTCTCCTTCTAAACAAATTTGGAAAGACTTTAGCTCAGGAAAAGGTGGTAATGCGGTTACTTTTTTAATGGAGATTGAGCAATATACGTATCCTGAAGCCCTACGCCATATTGCTAAAAAATACAATATTGAGGTTAAGGAGGATCGTGTTCAAAATGATGAGCAAAAAGAAAAAATAGCCGAACGGGAAAGTTTATTTTTGGTTAACGAATATGCTAATAAATATTTTCAAGATCAATTGTGGAAGTCTAAGGAAGGGAAAGCTATTGGACTTTCTTATTTTAAAGAACGTAATTTTTCTGAAGAAATCATTAAAAAATTTGATTTAGGATTCTCTCCTGACCAATGGGAAGCTTTTACAAATATAGCTTTAGAAGATGGTTACAAATTAGATTATTTAGCTAAAGTTGGATTAACCATCGTTAAAGAAAATAAAAAATTTGACCGATTTAAAGGACGTGTTTTATTCCCTATTCATAGCTTTTCAGGACGTGTTTTAGGTTTTGGAGGTCGTATTTTAAAATCAAACGATAAAGCTGCTAAATACCTAAACTCTCCAGAAAGCCCTATTTATCATAAAAGTCATATTCTTTACGGAATTTATCACTCCAAACAAGCTATTATAAGGGAGGACACTTGTTTTTTAGTAGAAGGCTATACCGATGTTATCTCTTTTCATCAGAGTGGAATCGAAAACGTTGTAGCGTCTTCAGGAACAGCTTTAACCAAAGAACAAATTCGTTTAATTAAGCGTCTAACCAATAATATTACTATTTTATACGATGGAGATGCTGCTGGAATTAAAGCTTCATTTAGAGGGATTGATTTAATTCTAGAACAAGACATGAACGTCAAGGTTTTGTTATTTCCTGACGGGGAAGATCCTGATTCTTTTGCTCGAAAAAGTACTTCTTCTGAACTAAAAGAATATTTAGCAAAAAACACCCAAGATTTCATTCAATTTAAAACTCAAATTCTCCTAAATGATGCTCAGAGAGATCCTATAAAAAAAGCAGCTTTAATTCGAAATATTGTTTCGAGTATTGCAAAAATTGATAATTTAATTAAACGGGAAGTTTATATTCGTGAAACTTCAAATCTATTGAATATTCGTGAAGAAATCTTATTTAAAGAACTTTCACAACTTGATCAAACTAAAGATCGTGAAGATAAAAACCAAAAAATACGAACTCCTAATCAACCTCCCCCACTAGAAGTAATTCAATCTAAACCCTTAGATGTTAACTCAACCCACGAACTAGAGCAGCGAATTATAGAACTTTTAATGACTTATGGAGGACGAAAAATTGTAATCAAAGATCTAGATGAAAAAGGAAATGAAGCAGAGTTTGAAGTAACAGTTGCTGAGGAGATTATTGAACGTCTCCGTGAAGATGATTTAGACTTAAAAATGACACAGCACAAAAAAATTTATGATTTATTTTCTGAAGGTATTCATCAGGGTGAAATACGCGATTCTCATTTTTTCATGAAGCTCATTGATGAGGATATTCAAAGTCAGGTTTCTCATATCTTAACAGAAAAGTATAGTTTACATGATTGGAAACGTAATGAAATTATAATCACCCCTATTGAAAAAATTATTCCTAAAGCAGTAACAGAAGCTATATATCGTTATAAATTTTTGCGAATTTTAGAATCTGAAAAACAATTTTTAGAAAATATTAAGCAAGGAGGAGATCATACAGAGAATATGACGAAACTGATGAAAATGCAAAAAATTCGACAAAAAATCGCTTTAAAATTAAATCATCCTATTTAATAAAAAACTTATTGTGAATCTGAACGTATCCAGCTCACTACACAATGTTAATTACTTAACAAAGTAATAGCTAAAAATTAATGTATTTAAATTCGTATAAAATAATTATATTTTTCTAAATTTGCTCATCAATTTTTTACAAATATGAGAATTAGAATATTAGCGTTATTGGTTTTGACAGGAATCTTATATTCTTGTAATAAAAAATCTAATGGACAAGAGGAAGAAATTAAAAAAGATTATTTAGTACTTAATGGTCATATTGAAACTGACGGAAGTGAACAACAGAATTTATATTTACTGGTTGACCCTTTAGCAATAGAGGATAATATTGTTAAAAAAATATTCCTAAATAAAGACGGGTATTTTAACGATTCTATACAAAATATCAAAGAGGGTTATTACATTCTAATGAGTGGTGATAATAGAGCCATCAATCTTTACCTAAAGAATGGTGATGTTATTGACATTAAAACCAATGCACTATCTAGTGAATCTTTTTTAGATTCATTAACTGTAAGCGGAAATATTGAAAGTACTTTTCTAACAGATTATGAAAAGTTTAAACAAACTAATTTTGATTCTAATATTCAGGAACTTTTTTCTCTAAAAGAAGCTTCGTTTAAGGTTAAATTAGACAGCTTAAAACAACGCTCTATAACTTACGTAGATCAGTACATAGGCTTATCAGATGCTGCTAAAACAGTTGCTAAAGATGATATTTTATATGGATGGGGATTGGTTTTGAATAGTTACCCTATGGCTCACGCTCAAATCAAACAAGATCGTAATTATAAACCTTCAAAATCTTATTACGATTTTTCTAAAGATCTTGATCTTAATAATGAAGTATTATTCAAAAGTAATGCTAAATATAAAAATTATGTTTCCCAAGAACTCAATAGACGAATTGGTGAAAATTATAAACCAACTAAAGGGGAAGATCAAATTGACTACTTTATTAAGAAATTAAAACAAGACAGTGTTGCTCCTTATATTAAGGATTTTATGTTAGTTCAATTGGCAAATCAGGGTATTTTTCAACCTGCACCTCCTTACGAACAATATCAAAAGGGCGTATTACAAAATGTTCAAAATCAGATCCAAGCATTTAAAAAGAAAAATCCAAAAGTAAAAATACCGGCTTCTGCAACACCTACAAAAGAGCAAATTCAAAAAGAATATAAAAAATACCTTGTCGAGTACAATAAATTTTATGACGAGAGTTATACTAAAGTTTTAACTAATGTTGAAACTCCTGAATTCAAAAAAATTCTAGAAGAAAACAATCTCATAATTAAAGGATTAAAAAAAGGAGATGTTGCACCAGCAATAGATGTTATTAAAGAGGGAGATTTAATGAATTTGGTTGAGTTGAATAAAGGAAAAAATCTTTTAATTTATTTTTGGTCTACTAGTTCTGAAAACACGTTTTCTTTCTTCGAAGATTACAATAAATTAGTCGATGAATTTGCAAATCATAACATCACATTTGCTACTGTAAACATTGATATATTAAATAAGAAAGATAAATGGAATCTCACTATTAGAGAAAAACAATTAAAAGGAAATCACTATTTAGCTGCAAATGATTGGGATACTAAATTCTTAAAATCTTATGGTTTTGACATTCGTCCTTTCCCAAGATTTATCATTATTAATAGTGAAGGAAATATTTATAATTTTGATGCTCCTACTCCTAAAGATAAAAAACTCCAAAAGATCTTATCTGAATTAACAAATGTTAAGTAAATATAAATATTATCTTATTAAAAATATCTTTTATCACAAAAAACTTGTCTTATGACAAGTTTTTTGGTTAAAATTTACATTTTTAAATCAAAAGACTATATCTTTATATAATAACAAGATGAATAATTAAAAGGAAAGAAAAAAATTGATTATGAAATACGCCTTACTTTTGAATGCTATTTTGGTTTCTACGTTTATTTTTTCACAAAGTAGATACTCACAAGGAAATAAAAGTTATAAAAATGATCAACTAAAAGAACTTAAAATCACTCAAAACGGAATAGACAAAACATTGAAGTTTGATTACAATTCAAATGGATTAAGAATTAGCAGTAAAATTTTTGATTCTTCAGGAGCTAAGTTATTTGAAGCAACCAAATCATATACAAACTCCAAAGATTTAAGTCAGATTTGGTACGATAATGCTGGGGGTGTTTCTGATAAGCTAGTTTATAAATATGATTCTAACAATCGTCTCAATCGAATCTACAATTACTTTGGTGACTCAAATAACTACTTCATGACCAACTACGATTATAATGGAAACAAAATCATTTCAGCTACTTCTTATTTTATGATAGATGGGAACAAGTATGATCTATCACAAATTGATTCTATTATTTCTCAATTTTAATAGCTTTCATATAGATTAGGTAAAAAATGAATCTTATTATTTTATCATATCAACAAAAGGTATTATGACTTTATAACCTTTCGAGTTGAAATAAGAGTACATTTCTTCTCTAAAGGTTACTAAAACAAAATCTCCTCCCCATGCTCCCAAACTTTTCACAACGCCACTATATTCTGAAAATAAATGATTTTGAACCCTCTCCATTGCTAATGATTCTGAAATAATATTTTCATGCTTATTGAGTTCCTTTTCAAATACATTCAAAGTTTTAGATTTTAAAATCCTTTTTGTACTATCGTTCAACTTTTGTATTATTTCTTTCTTATTTATATTCAATGACCTATAATGATTAATTCCTTCTCGGCTATTTTGTTTTTGATTTAAATGAACAAAATACAACTGATCTCTGAAGTCTGGAGAAAAATCTATTTCTTCCACAACAGGTTTTTTATCTTTAAGATAATACACAATAGGGTTATCATGAAAAGCATTTGCTATGTCGTATCCACTACCCGTAAAAGACTTCCATAACAATTTAAATGGATTAATTTGAGCCCATTGAGCTAAATTATTAATTAATGTTGAACTACTTCCCAGCCCCCAATTAATTGGAAATTCTAAAAAAGTTTCTATTTTATTTCCAAAAGGATTGAAATGCGGATTTATTTCCTTGCATTTTTCTAACATCTTAATCAACGTGTTTGCTATTTTTTCATCAGAAGAAATTACTATTTTAAAATCACTCCCAAACTTTCCTTCAAACCATATTTTATTTTGTTCATCAAAACTTTTCCATTCCAAAAATTTTGTATCGTTAGGGTACACAACTAAAGATTGTCCTTTCTTAGTAGGTAAAGCCAATGCCTTCGCTCCATCCAAAACAAAATATTCACTGGTTAATAGTAATTTACCATTACTTCGAAATAGTTTCTTCATTTTTTCAATAAACCTTACTTTTGTGTAAAGATAATTATTAAAACAACCCTTTTGAATTATTTTATAATTAAAGAGCATATAAAATTTTGGTGGACTGCCCATACAGCTCATGGAATTCATTCTCCATTTATCTATAATTTGATAACACAATGTTTACACAAGCCCAACCTAACCTATCCAATCCAGTTTCATACAGAATCTATTTCTAAAAAGTATTGTAAATTATTAAACCGTGTTTTAAATTTTTATAGTTTAAAGTCTATTAGCACTAACCATCTTCATCATTTTGATGCGATAATCACCCAAAATTTTCAAAATTCAGAAGAAATTATTCCAAAACTTAAAAACAATCAATTTTGGTTTATCTTGAATATAAGGCAGAATCCTAAAACATTAAAAAAATGGCTAGACTTAACGCAAAGAACTGACATTAAAGTGACTATAGATTTGTTTACCATTGGTATCGTTTTACAAAGAACAGAACAAGTCAAAGAAAATTTTCAATTAAAAGTAAAATTTTAAACATTTTTATATTATTTTTTTACAAAACCATCATACTTAACTTTTTTTTTACACTAAAAAAAGTACTTTTGAACTGTATTTAAATTTTATACGTAACACAAATGGAAACATTTTATTTAGTAGCTGTCATTTTATTAGCTTGCTTAGCTGTACTAGACTTAATTGTAGGAGTTAGTAATGATGCTGTAAACTTTTTAAACTCTTCAATAGGATCAAAAGTTGCGTCAAGAAAAACCATCATGATTATTGCCAGTTTTGGTATATTATTAGGTGCTGTATCTTCCAGTGGTATGATGGAAGTTGCCCGAAAAGGAATCATGAATCCTGAATTTTTTACTTTTGCTGAAATTATCATTATTTTCCTAGCTGTAATGCTAACGGA
>JBKDZS010000001.1:0-7245 GCA_047971445.1 Flavobacteriales bacterium | reverse complement strand
CATAAAAAATTGACCCGGCTACTACACTTCCACCTGAAGGATTCGTTATGTTATCCTCCGCATCTACACCACTTTTTGTAGGTGCCACGAAAGGATGTACCTTTAATTCTGAAGTAGAATTTGTTAAATCCAATACGCCATTAGGATCATTATTTCCCATTCCTACCTGAGAATATCCCGCAGATAAAGAGAACAAACCTAAGCAAACAGTAAAAATATTTTTTTTCATAGAATATATTTTTATGTAAATATAGAAATAATATACTCTATAGCAGAAGGTTAAGTAACATAATAATATAATATAGGTGTTAAAAATAAGTTAAAAGTTAATTTTTAACTTCTCCTTCATCATTATAATAGTCAAACAAATATTGATTATATGGAAAACGACGAATATGGATTTCTTTAACTTCCTTAAACACTTCTTTTTTCAATTCATCTACATTCTCTAAAGTCTGAGCTGAAATGAAAACAACTTTATTATCGTTAGACATCCAAGTATGCTTCCAATCTTCTAAAGAATAATGCTCTTTAGTTTTTGGATTAATATCATCTTCGTCACGTTTTTCAAAGGTATACCGATCTATTTTATTAAATACCATTAAGATAGGTTTTGAAATACTTTTAATTTCTGTTAAAATTTGATTCACCGAAGCTATATGATCTTCAAAACTGTTATGTGAGATATCCACTACATGAAGTAATAAATCTGCTTCACGAACTTCATCCAGTGTTGACTTAAAAGATTCTACCAATTGAGTAGGTAATTTTCGAATAAACCCAACCGTATCGGTTAACAGAAAAGGTAAATTTTTCACTACCACTTTTCGAACAGTTGTGTCCAATGTGGCAAACAATTTGTTTTCGGCAAAAACTTCAGACTTACTCAATACATTCATCAAAGTTGATTTACCTACATTCGTATACCCCACTAATGCAACCCGAACCATTTTTCCACGATTACTTCTCTGTACAGCCATCTGCTTATCAATAGCTTGCAACTTTTTATTTAACAAAGCAATACGATCTCGTACAATACGTCTATCCGTCTCTATTTCTGTTTCTCCAGGGCCACGCATTCCAATTCCCCCTCGTTGACGTTCTAAGTGAGTCCACATTCTCGTTAATCGTGGTAATAAATATTCATACTGAGCCAATTCAACCTGTGTTCGAGCATAAGAAGTTTGTGCTCGTTGTGCAAAAATATCCAAAATCAATCCTGTTCGATCAATAATTTTACATTCAGCTATTTTTTCTAAATTCTTTAACTGTGCAGGTGTTAATTCATCATCAAAAATGAGCGTATCAACAGCATGAGCTTCAGCGTATGCTTTTACTTCAGCCAATTTACCTGTTCCTATAAAGGTTTTGGAGTTAGGCTGATCTACTTTTTGTTGAAATCGCTTTATTACCTCAGCCCCAGCAGTATTGGCTAAAAACTCTAACTCATCTAAATATTCTCTCGCTTTTTCTTCATCTTGCTCTTGAGTAATAACTCCAATCAATAGGACTCTTTCGTATTGGGCTTCTTTCTTTTCTAACATATTAGGGTAAAAAATGGGTGTATGCTATCTCATGCAAAGTTACTTAAAAAAACTAAAGACCCTATCTGACCTAAGAAAAATCGTAAAAACGAAATCATAAACCTTACCCAAAATAATCAGTAACTGAAGAAACATTCCCTTTTACCTAAAAAATAAGAGAGGGCATACAAAAGGAATGGTCATTTAAGAAAATTAATACTTCAATAAAAACAAACTGTTACTCCAATCTTAAAACACACATGGCATATATATTGCGGAGAAAGATCCATATATCAGATATCATCTAAATGAAAACACAACATATAATAGGATTTTACAATACTGAAAATTTATTCGACACTGTAGATAACCCCGAAACTATGGACGATAACTTCACAGCTCATTCTCCTAAAAAATGGACTAAAGAACGTTATGAAAACAAACTGCACAAATTAGCTAAGGCCATCTCATCAATAGGAGATGGAATTCCTCCTGTATTACTAGGCTTAGCTGAAATTGAAAATGAAACCGTATTGAAAGATTTGACACAAAAAACAACACTTCAAGACTATTCATATGGTATTGTTCATTTTGACTCTCCTGATGAGCGCGGAATTGATGTAGGGCTTATTTATCAAAAAAAACACTTTAAAGTTTTACACGCAAAAACCCATGCTGTTTACTTACAAGATGAAAGAGGCATTCAAGACACTACACGAGACATCTTACACGTTAGTGGTTTACTTGAAAAAAAGCCTTTAGATATCATTGTAACACATTGGCCTTCTAGAAGAAATAATGATTTAAACGCTCAAAAAAGATTAATTGTTGCGGATAAAGTTCGTGCTATTGTCGATTCTATTCTTGACCAAAAGCCTGATTCTAATCTATTGGTTATGGGTGATTTTAATGATGATCCTAATGGGAAGTCTTTAAAACGTTTAAACATTGAAGAAGATGCTCACAAAGTTCAATCTAAAACACTTTTTAATCCTATGATTAAGTTAAAAAAACAAGGAAAAGGGTCTTTAGCATACAAAGGTTGTTGGTATTTATTTGATCAAATCTTAATGTCGAAAGCTTTGGTAAATGGTGAGCATCATATTTTATTTAATAAAGCAGCTGTTTTTAACTCTCATTTACTACAAGAATGGGAAAAACCCTATAAGGGACAACCTTTTAGAACCTATGTTGGAAAGAAATACTTAGGAGGATACTCTGATCATTTCCCTGTTTATATAATCGTAAACATTAATGATTAAAAACATGCTGTTTTACCCCATTCCGTAAAGTACTTTTTTTATTTAATACGTACATTTTATTTTTCCAATTCTGTATAATACTGATAGAAATAAGGAATCGTTTCAATTCCTTTATAAAAATTAAAAATACCAAAGTGTTCATTTGGGGAATGAATCGCATCAGAATCTAATCCAAATCCCATTAAAATAGACTTAGACGCTAATTCTTTCTCAAATAAAGCAACAATAGGAATGCTTCCTCCCGATCGAACAGGCAAAGCTTCGTTATCAAAAGTTTGATCTAAAGCTTTCTTAGCTGCGATATACCCATTATTGTCAATCGGAGTTACATAAGCATATCCCCCATGATGTGGTGTAACCTTAATCTTAACTGATTTAGGAGCTATTTTCAAAAAATGATCCATAAATAGTTGTGTAATTTCTTCTGGATTTTGATCCGGAACTAATCTCATGGATATTTTTGCAAAAGCTTTAGAGGCAATTACTGTTTTAGCTCCTTCTCCTGTGTATCCTCCCCACATTCCATTAACATCTAAAGTAGGACGAATGGAACTTCTTTCATTAGTTGTATACCCTTCTTCCCCATAAATATCCGATAACCCAATGGCGTTTTTGTATTGCTCCAAATTAAATGGTGCTTTAGCCATTTCAGCTCGTTCATCTTCTGATAGTTCAACAACTCGATCATAAAAACCTGGAATCGTAATATGGTTATTTTCATCATGTAGAGAGGCAATCATTTTTGATAGAATATTAATAGGATTCGCTACTGCTCCTCCGTATAAGCCTGAATGCAGATCACGATTAGGACTTTCTACTTCTATTTCTACATAACTTAAACCTCGAAGCCCCGTAGTGATAGAAGGCTGTGTATTAGATATCATTCCTGTATCAGAAATTAAAATTACATCGTTCTTAAGTTTTTCTTTATTGTTTTTTACAAAATGTTCTAAACTTTCAGACCCCACTTCTTCTTCTCCTTCTATCATAAATTTAACATTACAAGGCAAGAAATCTGTTTTAATCATTGCTTCCACAGCTTTTATATGCATATAAACCTGTCCTTTATCATCACATGCTCCACGAGCAAAAATAGCGCCATCAGGGTGTTGTGGTGTTTTCTTAATAACCGGATCAAAAGGTCCTGACTCCCAGAGCTCGATAGGATCTGGAGGTTGCACATCATAATGTCCATAAACCAATACTGTTGGAAGCTCAGGATCTATCATTTTATCTCCGTAAACAACAGGGTATCCTGGTGTTTCACATACTTCAACATTTTCCACATCAGCTTCTTTCAAACGTTGTGCAATAACTTCTGCACACTCTATTACATCTTGATTATAAGCTGGATCTGCACTAATAGAAGGTATCTTAAGCAAATCCATTAATTCATTTAAAAAATGAGGTTTATTTTGTTGAATAAACTGTTGTACTTTATCCATTTAACAATAATATTATATTTTTACGTTATGTAAATATAACGTTTTTTAAATGAACGAAAATCTATTAATCAAAATTTTAGTCAGTCACTATATATAATGAACTTTTATAAAAACACAGTTTTAAATACGTGGATGGGATTTTTAATAGCTTTTATTATTGTTGGATTTTCCATATGGATGATTACAACATTTGTTGAGAAATTAAAGGAAGAAGAAGCTCTAAAAGTTCAAAACTACGTTCAAGTACAAAGGCTATTGATCACCTCTGACGAAAACACCCCTATTGAAACTACAGAGTTCTACCTCTCCTTTCTAAACACTGTAAACCTACCTATTATCATCCTCAATGAAGATGAATCTTATAATTTATCGGTTAATGTTAATGATTTTATTGTACAAGATTCTATCAAACTTCATAAAAAAGTAGCCGAAATGGCTAAAAAATATCCTCCTATAGAAATGACATTTCCTTTTGGAACCCAAAAAATGTATTATAAAAATTCCGAATTACTGGATCAACTACAATTATACCCCATTATTTTAATTATTTTAACCTCTTTATTTGGATTATTTACCTATTGGTACTACCAAACTGTTAAGCATTCCGAACAAAATTATTTATGGGCTGGAATGGCCAAGGAAACGGCACATCAAATTGGCACACCCATTTCATCCCTAATGGGTTGGTTAGAATTCTTGAAAATGGAAAAAACAGATCCTATGCCAATTAGTGAAATGCAAAAAGATGTAGAGCGTTTAACAACTATTGCTAATCGATTTTCAAAAATAGGCTCTAAAACAAAGTTAAAGACACATGACATTGTTGAAACTACCCAAAACGCATTTAACTATATGTCTATTCGTCTTTCTAAAAATATTTCATTCGATTTTAAATCAGATATAACTTATGCAGAAGTAGCTCTATCTGAATCTTTATACGGATGGGTTTTTGAAAATTTAGTCAAAAATGCTGTAGACGCCATGCAAGGAAAAGGAAACTTAACTGTGCATCTCTTTGAAAAAGAACATACAGTTTTTATCGATGTGAAAGATGATGGACAAGGAATACCTTCATCAAAACATAAAAAAATTTTTAACCCCGGTTACACAACTAAAAAACGAGGATGGGGCTTAGGATTATCTTTAGCAAAACGAATTGTTGAAGAATATCATAATGGAAAAATCTTTGTTCACCAATCGTCTTTGGGAGAAGGAACACAATTTCGAATTATTTTTCAAAAAGTTTAATATTGAGTATATTTACGTACAGATAGTCTTATTTAGAAGCATATAGCTACATTAAATCGAATACCTACAGTTAAAAAATCAGTAATGAAGTTTCAATTATACAACTTTCAAAGAATTCAAAAATACATTTCAAAAAGAGCTGGAGAAACAAAATTAGGTGAGCATATTCAGTTTGTAAAAAATTTAGAAGATTTAGATAATACTTCCGCTCAATACGTTTTAATAGGAATTCCAGAAGATTTTGGTGTGCGAGCTAACCATGGTATTGGAGGGACTCAAACGATATGGAAATCTTTTTTAACTAAATTTTTAAATATTCAAGAAAACCAATACCAAACAGGTGAAAGTATTGTATTACTAGGGGCTTTTGATTTTTCTGAGGAATATCAAAAAAATCTTTACAACATTTCTGATTTAAGAAAATTGGTCGCTGAAATTGATCAGAATATTTTTCAAATATTAATAAAAGTATTTAAAGCAGGAAAAGTACCCATCATCATAGGTGGAGGACATAACAATTCTTTTTCAAATTTAAAAGCCGCTTCATTAGGATTGAAGCAATCCATAAACTGTGTAAATTTAGATGCACATGCTGATTTTCGTGAAACAGAAGGACGTCACTCAGGTAATGGGTTTCGATATGCAAAACAAGATGGTTTTTTAAATAAATACTATATGATTGGTTTACACGAAAATTATAACTCTCAAGTTTTATTGGACAACTTAAACATTGATCTAAATTTAGATTTCACTCTTTTTGAAGAAATTAAAATTAAACAAGAGATTACATTATCGGATAGTTTTAAAAAAGCTAAACAATTTGTCCAAGGAAACCCTGTAGGTATTGAGCTAGATTTAGATTGTATTGAAGGCGTTTTATCAAGTGCCATGACTCCATCAGGATTTAGCACCAATGAAGCTCGTCAATTCATTCATTATTTCAAAAAAAATGTAGCCCCTATTTATTTACATATCTGTGAAGGAGCTAGTGAGCTTAAAAATGGAGAAGTTTCTACACAAACAGGTAAACTGGTGAGTTATTTGGTGAGTGATTTTATAAAAATTGTGCTTTGATATCTATAACCAAATATAGTACTTTTGATTAAAATTAGAAAATTGATCAAAAAACCCACAGACCTGGAACTTTTAGATTACTTACAACAGTATATCTCCCAAAAACGAAAAGAACGCATTTTGGAAATCCTTTCCAAAAGGACACGACATTTAACCGTTGTAATGGAAGATGTTTATCAAATGCATAATACAAGTGCTGTTATGCGGAGCTGTGAGGTATTTGGAATTCAGGATTTACACACCATCTCAGATCGGAATTCATTAGGAGTCGACCATCAAATTACCATGGGTGCTCAAAAATGGGTTGACCTACATCAATACCATTGATCGAATAAAGTGCTTAAATGATTTAAGAAAAAAAGGCTATCAAATTATTGCCACAACACCACACAATGATTCTTGTCATTTGGATGATTTTGACATCACAAACAAATCAGCTTTGATATTTGGAACAGAGCGAGATGGTATTTCTTCACAAATCATGAAAGAAGCCGACGGTTTTCTAAAAATACCCATGCGAGGTTTTACCGAAAGCTTGAATATTTCGGTATCTGTTTCTATTATTCTACAATCTTTAACCAAAAAACTAATAGATTCAGAAATTCCATGGCAACTAACGGAAAATGATTTTTTAGACAAACGTTTAGATTGGACTAAAAAATCCATTCAAAGTGTTGAACTTATTTTGAAACG